>CATNDK010000001.1 GCA_950096585.1 Thalassococcus halodurans
GTGGGGGGCTTACGTGAAGGGAATGAAAAGCCCGACGGCAATCATCAAACTGCCAGCCGTCAGGTTGGTCCGGCGCAGCGCTTTCGGCGACGTCATCAGCCGCTTCACGCGGTCCACGAACAGCGCAAGGATCAGGTTACCAACCAAGGGCACCGCCGCGGATAGGGCCGCGATGGCAATCATATCCGGCCATTGCAGACTGGGCAGATCGAAGAAGCCCGGAAGCATGCCCATGTAGAACAAGATCGCCTTGGGATTACCGATGATCACAGCCAACCCCGCCAGAAACCCTGACCACATGCCGGGACGCGTCAGACGGCTATCGCTTGATATCTGTTTGTCGGCGTTTTTGATGATCAGATAGCCCATCAGCAGGAATGTCAGGCAGGCGACCCACTTCATGAACAGCAGAAAGCCGGAAAAGACCGAGATGATCCATGTCACGCCAAGGATCGCCAGAAACGGCCACAGCACGTCACCTACAACAACGCCAAACGCCAACGGCCACGCCGCATGAAAACCGCCGGACATAGACCGCGCCAGCAGGGCAACCCAGACAGGTCCGGGGGTCAGGAACAGGATGAACAATGCGCCCGCATAAAGCGCAAGTTCTGTTGCGGTGATGGTCATGTCGGATGGCCTACGATGAAAGCGCGATTTGCTTGGTGCAGCTTTGCCCGTCTTGTTCGGTGACTTCAATATACTGCGCACGCTGGCCCAGTTCTTCGAACAAGTCGGCACCCGTGCCTGTCATCCACGCCTGCGCACCTAGCGCAGTTATTTCGTCGTAAAGCGCTGCACGTCGTCCAGCATCAAGATGGGCCGCGACCTCATCCAGCAACAGAATGGGCGCTGCACCGAAATCTTTGGCAATCGCGCGGGCGTTGGCAAGGATCAGGGAAATCAACAACGCCTTCTGTTCGCCGGTCGAACAGTCAGAGGCTGGCACGCCCTTGGCCTGAAACACGCCGTACAGATCGGCACGATGCGGCCCGATCAGCGTTCGTCCCGCCATGACGTCGCGCGGGCGGCCATCGGCCAAGGCCTGCGCCAAGGCCTCTTCTGTTTCAGGCATGTCGCCATCGGCTTGGGTCAGTGTCAGATCGGCGCTTGGGAAGCTGGTTTCAGCGTTTTCTTGCGCCTCTGCGAGGGCCTTCAGCGCCGCGATGCGGTTGGAATGGATAACGGCACCCGTGCGCGCCATCTGCGCCTCGAGCGCGCGATACCAGACGGGATCACGCACCTGATCCTTCAACAGCCTGTTCCGGTCGCGCATCGCCTTTTCATAGTTCAGCGTCGCTTCGGCGTGTTCAGGAAAGAAACTGAGCGTCATGCGATCCAGAAACCGCCTGCGCCCCTCAGCCCCTTCGATCCACAAGCGGTCCATGCTGGGGACAAGCCACAAAACCCGCGCGATGCGGCCCAGCGCGACCTGCGAGGCGGGTTTATCATTCACCCGAACCGTGCGCGGATTGCCGTTTTCAGACTGAAACGCGATTTCGTGGACACCATCAGGCGCGGTCAGAATGCCCGACACCTTCCAGCCCAGTGCCTCGGGTCGTCGTGTCATCGTCTCTGCCGACGCGCGACGCATTCCGCGACCGGGGGAAAACAGCGACACCGCCTCAAGCAAGTTGGTTTTGCCCGCGCCATTCGGTCCGAAGATCGCGATAGGGCGGCTATCTACGTCAATTTCCGCCCGCTTATGCGAACGGAAATGAGACAGATTTAACGATTGTAGGTGAAGGCCTGACAGGGTCACACACGCATCGGCATGACGACGTAAACCGCCGATGTGTCATTGCCTTCGCGCATCAGGGTCGGATCGCCGGACGAGTTGAACAGGAACACTGCGTTTTCGCGATCAACCTGACTTGCGATTTCCAAGAGGTATTTGGCGTTGAAACCGATTTCGAGACGTTCGTCACCGTAGGCCACGGCCAGCTCTTCTTCCGCAGCGCCGCTATCAGGGGCATTCACCGACAGAACCAGACGGTCTTCGTCCAACTGCAGCTTAACAGCGCGCGAACGTTCCGAGCTGACGGTCGCCACACGGTCAACCGCCTTGGCAAAGTCCGCTGCGTCCACTTCCAGACGACGTGTGTTGCTGGTCGGAATAACGCGTGTGTAGTCGGGGAACGTGCCGTCGATCACTTTGGACGTCAGGGTGATGTCCGGCGTTGCGAAACGCACTTTGGTTTCAGAGACCGAGACCGCGATGTCCATATCGTCGTCATCGAGCAGCTTGCGCAGTTCGCCCACAGTTTTGCGGGGAACGATAACGCCGGGCATATCTTCGGCACCGGCAGGCACAGTCGCGTCGATGCGGGCCAGACGGTGACCATCGGTTGCCACGCAACGCAGCATGCGGCCGTCTTCTGCCTCGGCGACATGCATATAGACGCCGTTCAGATAGTAACGTGTTTCTTCAGTCGAAATCGCAAACTTCGCCTTATCGAACAAGCGACGCAGGACGGATGCCTTAGCGCTGAAATTTGCCGAGTATTCCGACGACGCCATGACAGGGAAGTCTTCTTTGGGCAGCGTCGCGAGCGAGAAGTTGGAACGGCCCGCTTCGACAGTCAGGCGGCCAGACGCGCCGTCTTCTGTTAGTGTGACCAGCGCACCGTCGGGCAGCTTGCGCACGATTTCGTGCAGCATGACGGCAGACACGGTCGTTGCACCGGCCTTTTCGACCTGCGCGGGCGCCTTATCAACAACTTCGATATCCAGATCGGTGGCACGGAACATGACCGTGTCGCCTTCGGCTTCGATCAGCACGTTAGCGAGGATCGGAATGGTGTTTCTCCGCTCGACGACGGACTGCGCCTGACTCACGGCCTTAAGCAGTGTCGCGCGTTCCATGCTGAATTTCATCGCTTATCCCTCCGAAGGGCTGGATGGCGCAGGATTCAACAGTCGGATGGCGCGCCCCAGCTAAGTTGTTTCTGTTTTGTCCAATGGAATGACGGAGGCGTCAAGGCCAGCGGGCCGCTAAGAAGCAGCCCGAGACAAGATTGTGGTGGTTGGGAATCACTCTTCGAGCGTTCTGCGCAGAATTTCGAGGTCTTCTGCGATTTGTCCGTCCTGTATTTTCAGCTCTTCGATGCGGCGCACACCGTGCATAACGGTCGTGTGGTCGCGTCCACCGAATTTGCGGCCGATTTCCGGAAGCGAACGGCTGGTCAGCTGTTTGCACAAATACATGGCAACCTGACGAGGACGCGCAAAGGTACGAACGCGTTTGGGACCAACCATTTCGCTCAGGCGGATGTTGTAGTGTTCCGCAACGCGACGCTGAATTTCCTCGATCGAGACTTTGCGCTCGGACGCGCGAAGAACGTCTGCCAGACATTCCTGCGTCAGGTCGATGTTGATTTCGCGACCGACAAGCGACGCGAAAGCGAACAAGCGGGTCAGGGCGCCTTCCAGAACGCGCACGTTGGTCGAAATGCGGTGCGCAAGGAATTCCAGAACACGAGGATCTATTTCAAGGTTCGGATAGATCGCGCGCTGGGCTTCGACCTTGGACTGCAGAATGCCAAGACGCAGTTCGTAATCGGTCGGGTGAAGATCGACGACAAGACCGGACTGCAGGCGCGAGCGGATGCGGTTTTCCAGATCCTTGATTTCATCCGGCGCGCGGTCGGCCGAAATGATGATCTGTTTGTTCTGATCCACAAGTGCGTTGAACGTGTGGAAGAATTCTTCTTGTGTGCTGTCCTTACCGGCGATGAACTGAACGTCATCGACCATAAGAACGTCGACCGAACGGAAGATGGATTTGAAATCCATCATACGGCGGTCGCGCAGCGCCTGAACAAAGCGGTACATGAACTGTTCCGCGGACAGATAAAGGACGTTCAAGTTGGGCTGGCGTGTGCGCAGTTCCCACGCAATTGCGTGCATCAGGTGCGTTTTACCGAGACCAACGCCACCATACAGGAACAGCGGGTTGAACGTGACAGGGCCGCCTTCGGCCACACGGCGGGCAGCGGCGTGCGCCAGTTCGTTCGGTTTTCCGACAACAAACGTGTCAAAGGTAAAGCGTTTATCAAGCGGCGCGCCGGGTAGCAGATCGGATGCAGAAGATTGCTTTTGGACGGGTTCAGGAACCTCGGCCGCCATTTGGGGCGCACGAGGTGCTTTGACAGCTTCGCGCGCATCGACATCGGTTTTGAAGTGAATGCGACGCACGGACGGATTTACCGAAGCGATCTGCGACAGCAGCATATCGCCGTAGTTCTGGGACACATAAGTGCCGAAGAAATTCGTAGGTGCTTGGAAAATCGCTACGCCGGCTTCTGCGCCTTCGTAGTTCAGGGGTTCGATCCAAACCTTGTAGTTGTTTTGCCCGATCGTCTTGCAAATATCATTTTGGAGAGCACCCCATTGATCCCGTGTCATAAATTTCCCGCTTCGCTTTCCCGTCGTCAGTTAACCGGCCACGCGCAGAACGCGACCAGCGCGGTCACCCTTCATTTGGGAACAAAAAGCCTCGCGCGTCCCGGATGGGACACGTGACATATGATGCCGCACAACAATAAGGCGTCCGGTTCCCGATTCCGGACAAATTTTACTGTCTGCGCCATGCGCTTCTTTTGGACCGGCGGAGGCAAGCTCCTGATTTCATGCACTAATTTGCACATGAACAGCGTTAACAAAGATCAAAAACGGATCCCTGCGCTCCCTGTCCCCCCAGCGAAAAGTGACTCGCTGACGGCAAGTTAGCAACCTGCTGCGAGGCGCTTCAACAGAAACTACTTGTTGACTCGCAGTTTCTGGAAAAAGAATCTCTTGGTCAAAAAATTCGTGGCAAAAAAACAAAAAAGCGCCGCTCGAAAGCGACGCTTTTTAATCTTTCGTTAAGCTTGGTTTACGCCAGAGCTTTAACGCGAGCGGCCAGACGCGACAGTTTGCGGGACGCTGTGTTTTTGTGGAAAACGCCTTTGGTGACGCCGCGCATCAGTTCGGGCTGAGCTGCCTTCAGAGCGGATGCTGCTGCGTCTTTGTCGCCGGATGCGATTGCTTCTTCAACCTTACGGATGAAAGTACGGATGCGCGAACGGCGCGCCGTGTTGATGTCATTACGCTTTTCGTTCTGACGTGCGCGTTTCTTGGACTGTACCGAGTTTGCCATGTGATCGTTTCCTAGGTTCGTATTCTATTCTGTCTAAGCGCAACTGACGCCGACGCCGGATATGAACCACCGGATCGATTCTTGCCTAAGCGGGCATCACGCGCATGTATTGGGCGGCGTATAGGCGAAAACGCCTATGCTGCCAACCCGATTCTTTTCTTAGCTTTGGCCTTATTTGTCGCGGAACTGCGCAGTGCGCTTTTCCAGGAATGCGGCCATTCCTTCTTTCTGGTCTTCGGTCGCGAAAAGCGAATGGAACATGCGCCGTTCGATCAACAGACCTTCAGCCAGTGTGGTTTCATAAGCGCGGTTCACCGCCTCTTTTACCACCATCGAAGCCATCATGGATTTCTCGGCAATTTTCGCCGCAGCACCTTGGGCCTCTTCCATGAGCGATTTGGCCGGAACAACGCGGCTGACAAGACCCGAGCGCTCTGCTTCTTCTGCGTCCATGAAGCGACCTGTCAGGTGCATATCCATGGATTTGGATTTACCAACAAAACGGGTCAGGCGCTGTGTGCCACCGATACCGGCAACGACACCAAGGTTGATTTCCGGCTGACCGAATTTCGCGTTGTCCGCCGCAATGATGAAGTCGCACATCATCGCCAGTTCGCAACCACCGCCCAGCGCGTAACCCGCGACAGCAGCAATGATCGGCTTGCGCACCTTGGTTACCGCTTCAGATTCGGCACCAAAGAAATCGGACATGAACATTTCAACGAAAGTCTTTTCGGACATTTCCTTGATGTCCGCGCCTGCAGCAAAAGCTTTGGCCGAACCGGTCAGAATAATGCAGCGGACTTTTTCGTTCTGATCGGCATCTTTCAACGCCTCTGCCAATTCACCAAGAAGTTGCGAATTCAATGCGTTCAACGCTTCGGGGCGATTCAGCTTGATCGTAGCAACGTGGTCTTCGACTTCGACGATGATCGTTTCAAAGGCCATGTAAGAACTCATTTTTTGTTTCGGTCAGGTTCCGAGTCATTATCACGCCGGTCACTTGGATCAAGTTATCTTTGACATTGCGGACAGTAGAAACTGGACCGACCAGATTGAACGATCCGCGCGATCGTTCCGTCGCATCCAGCGCGGCGGCACGGGTCGCCTTCGCGGCCATAAACGTCAAAACTGTGCTGAAAATATCCAAGCTCTCCATCGGCTTGGCGGAAATCTTTCAAACTGGATCCGCCCGCAGCAATCGCATCCGTCAGCACATCGCGAATGACCGGCACCAGTCCGGTGATCCGCGCCTTGGACAGATTCGCCGCCTTTCGCGCTGGGTGAATTCTGCAACGGTAAAGCGCTTCGCATACATAGATGTTGCCTAATCCCGCGACGTTTTTCTGATCCAGAAGCGCAGACTTGATCGGCGTTTTCCGATCCTTCAAGCGCTCGTACAAATACGATTCGTCAAATGTGTTCCCTAGCGGTTCGGGGCCCAGAACGGTCAGAAGCGGATGTTCCGCCTGCCCTGCGGTTTCCATCAGATCCATCGCACCAAACCGGCGCGGATCGTTGAATGTGATCCGCGCGCCATTTTCCATGTCAAAAACCACGTGATCGTGCTTTTGCGCTGGCTGATGATCGTGGACGAATTGCCCCAAGGGATCGCCCGTCACTAACATCCGCCCAGACATGCCCAAATGAATCAGCAGGGTTTCCCCCGTGCTGAGGTCAGCAAGAATATATTTGGACCTGCGCCGAAGCTGCAGAACCGTGGCTCCGGTCAAGCGCTCTGCCATCCTTTCCGGAAAGGGCCAGCGCAAATCCGGTCGGTTCACAGAAGCTTTGGCGATCACGGCGCCTTCCATTGCGGGCGCCAATCCACGTCGGACAGTCTCAACTTCGGGTAACTCAGGCATGATGTCGCGGTCCTTGGGTAGCGGGGCGCATTGTATCGGCGCTCTGGCGCTCTATAAGAAGGGGCAAGCCAAGGAAACGACAAGTGCCATGACCGAAAACTCTGGAAAAACGACGCATTTCGGATTCAGCGAAATTCAGGAATCTGAAAAGGCAGGCAAGGTTCAGGGTGTCTTCAACTCTGTCGCCAACAAGTACGACGTGATGAACGACGCCATGAGCATGGGCATCCACCGTATCTGGAAAGATGCGATGATGGATTGGCTTGCGCCACGCCCTGGCCAGAAGCTGCTGGATGTTGCCGGCGGGACCGGTGACATTTCCTTCCGCTTTTTGAAGCGTGCGGGCCGCGGCCATGCCACCGTTCTGGACCTGACAGAGCCGATGCTGACCGAAGGCCGCAAACGTGCCGAGGCCGCATCGATGGCCGACAGTCTGGATTGGGTTGTGGGCGATGCGATGGCCCTGCCCTTTGAAGACAACACCTTTGACGTTTACACGATTTCCTTTGGCATCCGGAACGTGACCGTGCCGCAGCAGGCGTTGAACGAAGCCTATCGTGTACTGCGTCCGGGTGGCCGACTGATGGTGCTGGAATTCAACCAGATCCCCAATGAGATGATGCAGAAGGTGTACGACCTGTATTCCTTCAACATCATTCCCCGCATGGGCCAATTGATCGCTGGGGACAAAGACAGTTATCAGTACTTGGTGGAATCGATCCGTCGGTTCCCCGATCAGGAAACCTTCCTTGGGATGGTGAAAAAGGCCGGTTTTGAAAACGCGAAGTATCGCAACCTGAGCATGGGCATTGCCTGCCTGCATTCGGGGTGGAAAATCTAACATGCGCGGACCCCACAACATCTGGCGTTTGATCCGCACCGGTGCAACGTTTGAACGTACCGGCGCGATGCGCGTTGTTCTTGACGCGTTCGAGGCCCCCAAGCCTTTGCGTATCGCGGCACGTGTGCTGGGGTGGCCATTCAAATGGCTCGGATACGAAGGCGATCCCGAGATGCCTCCGCTGACACGCGCGCTAACTGCTCTGGGCCCCGCCTACATCAAGTTCGGCCAGGTTCTGTCGACCCGCCCTGACGTTGTGGGCGAAGATCTGGCCGTTCAGTTGCGCATCCTGCAGGATAAACTGCCGCCGTTTTCGACCGAGATGGCCAAGAAGGCGATCGAAGAAGAACTGGACGTTCCGGCCGACAGCTTGTTTTCGACGTTCAGCGAACCCGTCGCAGCAGCATCCATCGCACAGGTTCACAAGGCCACTTTGGCGGACAACGGCGAAACCGTAGCTGTCAAGGTGCTGCGCCCCGGCATTGAGAAAGCGTTCCGCAAAGATCTGGACGCCTTCTTTTTTGCCGCTCGGTTTATTGAATTCCTGTCACCCGCGTCGCGCCGATTGCGCCCGATGGATGTGATCACCCACTTTGAGGGCGTGGTCATGGGTGAGCTGGACCTGCGGCTTGAGGCGGCTTCGGCATCCGAATACGCCGCCAACACTGAACAGGATGCCGGTTTTCAGGTGCCGCCGGTCAAGTGGTTCCTGTCGGGTCGTCGCGTAATGACATTGGGTTGGGCCGAAGGGCTGCCGATGGGCGACAATACCGCGATTGATGCGGCTGGCATTGATCGCTCCGAACTCAGCGAGCGGGTGCTACAACTGTTCCTGAACCATGCGCTGCGTGATGGGTTTTTCCATGCCGATATGCATCAGGGGAACCTGAAAATCTCTGAAAATGGCGACATCATCGCGCTTGATTTCGGGATCATGGGGCACATCGACGAATACACACGTCGGGTCTACGCTGAGATTTTGTTCGGCTTTATCCGCCGTGATTACAAACGTGTCGCCGAGGTGCATTTCGAGGCCGGTTATGTGCCTGCGGATCGTGACGTTGATGAGTTCGCCCGGGCACTGCGCGCTGTGGGTGAACCGATCTTCGGCATGGATGCCACCCGCATTTCCATGGCCCGCCTACTTGCCTACCTGTTCGAGGTAACAGAACGGTTCGGCATGGAAACACGTACTGAGCTGATTCTTCTGCAGCGCACGATGGTTGTGGTCGAAGGCGTCGCGCGGTCGCTTGATCCGCATATGAATATCTGGAAGGCTGCTCAGCCGATTGTCGAAGATTACATCAAGCAATCGATTGGCCCCCGCGCCGTTCTGAAGGACCTTGCGCAAACGGCCCGCGTGCTTGCGCGATTTGGCCCACGCCTACCGGAAATGGTCGAGGATTTGATGACCCAAAATAGCCGCTCGCACGATCACCATCACCCCAAAAGCAGCAGTGGTCGTTTTGTTTGGGGTATCTTGGGTTTGGTTATCGGCGGCGCACTGGGCGGGCTGTTGATTGGCGGTTTTTGATTAATCCGTCACCCGAATACCATCGACACCTGACGCATTGACCTCGGCCCCGCCCAACAGGGTCAGAACGATCTCGCCATCCGAGCCGCTGCGCGCCTCGGTCACGCGTTGGTATGTGGTTGCTTGACCCGAATTGATCAGCTCTCCACTTGCGTACGCGTCGATGCGGAACGTGTAAAAGCCGCTGGATTGTGTTTCGCTGTTGTTGCCGAGGCCGTCCCATTCATAAAAACTGTCGCCTAGCGAAAGCTGTCGATGCGCGACTTCGTTGCCGTGTGCATCAGAGATGACAAGCGTTGCACTGTCCGCGTTCGGCTGCGACGGGACCTGAAGCGCGATTGGGCGGCCATCAAAGTAAGCGCCACCACTTTGCAACACTTCAGAATCGACCCAATCCACCAATTGCCCCAAACCAGATGATTGGAACTGCGCGTTCAATGCGGTCAAAAGGTCATTCGTCATCACCTGCTGCTCGACCGACGAGAATGACGCAAGTTGAGACGCATATTCGGTCGAATCCAGCGGATTCAAAGGATCCTGATTTTGCGCCTGTGTGGTCAGCATTTTCAGGAACGTCTCAAAATCCGAGTTCAAAACACCGGATTGAGAAGAGGTGGACTGACTGACCGTTTGATTGGACGTCGCTGTTGTGGAAACGTTTGTGATCATTTTTTAAACCCGAATATCCAGACCGTCGTTAATGACAACTGTTGTCATATTTTGGCTTTGTCCTTCGTCCAGAACGATGGAAGGCCCTTCAGCCCGCTTCAGATGTTCCTGGGCTGAAGCACCCCCATTTTGACCGCCGCCAAGCTGCAGATTCAGCGACTCGTAGCCAACCGAAACAAGGTCTTTCTGAAGCGTTTCGATATGGCGGCGCATGAAATCCAGCGTCTCTGGCCGTTCAATATTGACGTGCAAAGTCCAGCCAGTTTCCGACCGCGTGATCTGCATTCGCAGTTTCCCGAGTTCTTCCGGATCTAAAACAATCTCAACCGGCCCTTCCGTGACCGCGGGGATGGCTTCGACGACTCTTGCAGAAATTTGTGGTGCGACACTCGGGGATGGCTTGAAAACTGTTCCCGATGTTCGTTCCACGCCCAACTGTGGATCAATTGATATCGCCGGTGGCACGAAATCTTGCTTTTGGGAGGCAGGCTGAATTTCTACAGCTCGTGCCTCTGCCGATAAGTGGCTACTAAAGGTTTGCTGCTTCGGAAGCACGCTATAATGACCCTCGCGTTCGGAGGTCTCGGGTGTGGAATCAGTCGCTTTTTCGATGTCTTTTGCAGGCTTCACACCAAAATTCTGCGTCTCGCTCCCACTAGTCACGACAGGCGATACTGTTTGGTTTTCACTCTTGCTTATTAAAGTGGGGATGTTTTGTTTTCTATCTCCAGCTTCAAGTTTTTCAAGATTGGTGTCGAGTTGTCTTTTATTGATTTCATTCTCAGAAAATTGGAACGTTCCTTTAGGAAATACTGACGTCGCATTTTGGAGGTTATTGCGTTCACCAATGGCTACAGTCTTAACTAAATCGTCAGCTCCAATCGATTCTCTCTCTACCCTGTTTGGGAAATGAGAAATATTATCCCCAACCTCAAGCTGATCTGTATTTCCCGGGTTAAATCCCACCGATATTCGTTCTATTTCTGTATCAGGATATTTGGGAAAACTTTTGAAACTAAAAGTAGATAAATCACTTTCCTTCGCTTTATCAAATTCGACAAATTGATCTGTCACTTTTTGTATTTGGCCGTAATGGACCCTACCATCATCGAGAGCATCCTCAAAACTTTGACCTTCGGAATCAACGACCAATTCAGAAACGTTCTGATCCGCTTCAATATCAACTTCGGGAATCACATCATCCTGCCCGGGCTCAGCGGGCGCAGAGCCCTCCTCCGGCAGCACCGCCATCAACTCGTTCAACACAAATAGGAAATCTTCCCCTTGGTTTTCCAAGCCTTCATCCACCGGACAACCAGTTCTGCCAACCGCACCGAGTGTTGCCATAATTGAGTTTGGGATAAACATGTTGGCCTCCTGATTGTGCCTACAGAAGACATGAATTTGTTACCAAATTATTCACCTCCTACAGATTACGTCGTCACAGGAGGTAAGTATGGACACAACAAACTATGGACTTTTGGCATATCGTAGCGCGCCGCAAAAGGTTGCCTCGAAGTGCGACCTATTGGAGCAAGCCTTTTTGGAGAACTACTTAAAAACAACCAAAGCGTTTCAAAATTCTGAGACTGAGTTCTCTTTCGTTTTTTATCAGGAGCTTTCCAAAAAGTTATCAGAAAAAATTGATTTAAATCTTGGGTGCATTGACGAAAACAAAACTCGAAAAGCCAATCCTCGTTAACCCAAATTTAGTCTGTGGCCAACAATTTTGGCGATGCGATCAAAAGTCGGCACGGTACGACCGTTCATGTCAGAAGGCATTGATATCAAGGAAAATCGAAAATGGCGCTAAAGGCGCTTATGAAAGGACATGTCAATGTCGAGTATTCTTACAAATAATGGCGCGATGGTTGCGCTGCAAACACTGAAGTCGATCAACGGAAATCTGGCAGACACACAGAACCAGATTGCGACGGGCAAAACGGTTGCCAATGCAAAAGACAACTCTGCCGTCTGGGCGATTTCCAAGGTGATGGAATCTGACGTGCAGGGATTCCAGGGTATTTCCGACAGCCTCAACCTTGGTGAATCCACGGTTGCTGTGGCCCGACAAGCGTCGGAAACTGTCACAGATCTTCTGACCGAGATGAAGGGAAAGATCGTCTCTGCACAGGAAGAAAACGTCGATCGTGCGAAAATCCAAACGGATATCGATGCGCTGAAAGACCAGATTTCGTCGGTCGTGAACGCGGCTCAGTTCAACGGTCTGAATCTGCTGTCCAACGGCAGCACCGACGAGGGTTCTGGCACGGTCAACGTTCTATCGTCTCTGGATCGCTCAGCCTCCGGTGTCGAGGCAAGTGATATCTCGATCGCGAAACAGGATTTGCGTCAGGACCAGCAGGACTTTACCGGCGGCACAGTGGCCGTATCCACAGCTGACCAAACACTGAACGCAACACAGACTCGCACACTTTCGGTCGCGGCACCGACGGCAGGTCAGGTCTTTAGCATCGAAATTACCGGAACGGATGCCGACAACAGCACGTTCACAGCGGCCGATTACACATCTGGCGCAACAACTGCAGATGCTAAAAAGATGTTCTACGTTGCCAAGGACGGTGACTCTGCCGCAGACGTGGCCGCCGGTCTGGCGTCGGCCTTTGCCAGCTATGCTGAGGAGCAGGGTCTTGATACCAACGTTCTGAACATCACGGCAGATGGCGATAGCCTGACCGCGACATCGGGTGTTACTGACGCAAACGATACAATTGCCGTTGGTATCAACACGGTCACAGCGCCGACCAGCGTTACCATTGGTGGCGGGTTGTCTCAACTTTCTGATATTGACGTCACAACCAATGAAGGCGCGGATGCCGCTCTGACGGCGATCGAATCCATGATTGATACGGCAATCGACGCATCTGCCTCTTTCGGTTCGGTCGAAGGACGCATCGAGACACAAGAGAAGTTCATCTCGTCTCTCACAGATGCCCTGAAGTCCGGTATCGGGACACTGGTTGATGCCGACATGGAAGAGGCGTCCGCGCGTCTTCAGGCACTTCAAGTTCAGCAGCAGCTGGGTGTTCAGGCTCTCTCGATTGCCAACCAGGCACCGCAGAGCTTGTTGTCCCTGTTCCGCTAAAGGGACATCGGGCAGGCTTTCATTGAGCCTGCCCATTCAGAACTTCAAAATTGAGGATTATTTCAGTGAACGCAGTCGCAAATGCGAAGTATGGCTATTCATCTTTCTCCAACGCCACCAGATCTGAACAATCCATTGAGTACGACATTATTGCACGGGTTACCGCCGAATTGGATGCCGCAAGCAAAATACAAGGCAATGACTTCAGCGCGTTTGTGAAAGCGCTTTCGAATAACAGACGACTATGGGTCCTTTTGGCATCTGACGTGGCTCACCCGTCCAACCGCCTGCCGAAGCCGCTTAAAGCACAGATTTTCTACCTGTCCCAATTTGTCGAACAAAAATCACGCGAGGTCCTACGAGACCGGGGAGACGTGGCGCCACTGATCGAAGTCAATCGAAGCCTTCTTAACGGTCTCGGGCAGCAAGGAGCAAAAAGATGAGCGGACTGGTTCTAAAACTGGCACCAAAAGAGCGCCTGTTGATCAACGGGGCTGTGATTGAAAATGGTGATCGTCGAAGCCGGTTGTCGATCCTGACATCCGATGTGAACATCCTGCGCCTGAAAGATGCGATCCATCCGACCCAAGCCAAAACCCCGGTAAAACGGGTATGCTATGCCGCGCAACTTGTCCTGATTGGCGAGCTTTCCGCAGCCGAAGGAAAAGCAGCGCTACTGAAAGGATTGGAGGAGCTGAGTCATGTTCTGTTGGACAACGACAGCCGCCACCATCTGAGCCTTGCGACAGACGCTGTTTTGGATGGAAATTTTTACTCGTGTCTCAAGACATTGCGAAATCTGATTCCACGTGAAAATCGCCTGCTTGGAGCCTGTCAGGAATGAGCTTTCAGCCGGTCATCGTCGGATCCGGTCTTGTTGGCTGGAACTTTTTGCAATCGACATTCGATCGGCAAAACGAGCTATTTCAAAAAAGCCCGTTAATTTTGCGGGATACTGAATACTTCGCCGAAAACATTGCTAGCGTTCAAAATGCCGAAGACCTGGTGAATGACCGGCGTTTGCTGCGTGTCGCTTTGAAAGCATTCGGCTTACAGGACGACATCAATTCCAAAGCGCTGATTTCCAAAGTCCTGTCAGAGGGCACAGAAAGTTCGAGTTCTCTGGCGAACAAACTGTCTGACTCCAGATATGCTGAATTTTCGAAGACCTTCGGTTTTGGCAACGCAAACGGGGCGCAAACTTTGGCTGATGGCTTCGCCGAAGACATCATTGCCCGCTACAATGCACAATCATTCGAAATCGCGGTGGGCGAGCAGAACGAAACGCTACGCTTGGCTTTGAATGCGGAACGGAAACTGCCGGAACTTGCCGAGCAGTCCAGTTCCAACGACTCGCTTTGGTATCAAATCATGGGAACACCGCCGCTGCGCGAGGTATTCGAATCTGCGCTGGGATTGCCGAGTTCGTTTGGCCAAATTGATATCGACCAGCAACTTGAAGTTTTCCAAGACAAAGCCAACCAACGTTGGGGGACAGATGATGTCCGCGAACTGGCAAAGCCGGAGATGTTGGAAGAGATTACGAAAACCTATCTTCTACGGGAACAGGCGCAAGAGATCGGCTCTTCGAGTTCCGGCAGCATTGCCTTGACCCTACTTCAATCAATTTCCTTCGGCTGAATTTTTAGGACGCAGCTTTAATTGTGCCAGCGGCCGCCCTACGCAGGATCAGGTTCAATTTGGCAAAGCTCTGCTCGTGACCTGAAACGCTTTTATCCGAGACAAATGAATCCAGCTCTGGCCATGCCACCACAGCTTCGTCAATTCTCGGGTCTGCGCCCTCGCGATAAAGACCTGCCCGCATCATCGGCTCGATCTTTTCATACTGGCCCAACAAGCGACGCGCATGTGTTAGCAAATCATTCTCGGGCTCAGATGCAGCTTCTGGCAGGCTTCTGGACACCGAACGCAAGATATCAATCGCGGGGAATCTGCCGCGCTCTGCGATTTCCCGGTCCAAAATAACATGCCCGTCCAAGGTACCTCTAAGAACATCGGCGACCGGTTCTTCCATATCGGAGCCAGCGACGAGCACGGTGAAAACCGCGGTGATATCGCCCTGCCCTTCACCACCTGGCCCAGCGCGTTCGCATAGGCCCATGAGCTCGGCGGGCATCGAGGGGGGAAACCCCTGCAGGACGGGCAATTCACCAGCAGAAAAGGCGATGTCGCGGTGAGCTTCGGCCATGCGCGTCAGTGAGTCGGCCAGATAAAGAACCTGTTTGCCTTGGTCGCGGAAATATTCTGCGATTTCCATAGCAGAGCGGGCGCAACGCCGTCTTTCCAACGCCGGTCGTTCAGAGCTTGCCGCAACGACGATGCTTTTTGCCATGCCTTCCGACCCCAGAACGTTCTGCACAAAATCGCGGATTTCTCGACTGCGTTCACCGACCATCGCCACCACGACAACATCGACGTTTATTCCGCGGGTCAACTGCGCCAGCAGACGGGATTTACCGACACCGGAGCCAGCAAAAACTCCGATCCTTTGACCCTGTGCCAGCGGCAAAAACGTATCAAAGACCGCCAGTCCGGTCTTAAGCCGTTCCCCCAGACCACGACGGGACATCGGAGAAACCGTTCGTATGGAAGTCGCATCTTCGGAAACGGGGATAGGACGACCATCCAATGGCTGTCCGTCCGGATCAATAACACGACCAATCCAGCCCAGATTCGGGCGCAGACTGATATTGCTCCACTGCGTCACGCGATCACCGATCGAGATACCGGACAAGGGCCCCTCGACCATCACTCCGGCGCCCTGATCGGACAGGCGCAAAACCTCGGCAAATAGCTTTCTGCCGCTGTTCTGCGTGATCTGCACCCGATCAGAGACAGACAGAAGATTGGTTAAACCGGAGACCCAGACGATATTGCTGTCAACGGCGTGAACGCGGCCCGCAACACGAGACATCCGCAATTTGCCAATTTCGGTTGCCAGTCCTGCCAATTCGAATCGATCCATCGTGCGCTCCGTTCAACTCTCGCAAACGGTTTCTAAAGGAATCGCGGTTAAGGCTTGATTGAAGCCACCGAGGGAGAAGCCCCGATGTTCCAAAATATGCAGGTCTTAGACGCCTCTATCGCACTTGCGAAAAATGCTGGGCGCCGTCAGGCCGCCAGCGCCCAAAACCTCGCGAACGCAGATACGCCGGGATACAAAGCTCTGCGCGTATCCACGTTTCAGGCCAGCTTTGACTCGGCCAGCGGTCAGCAGATCAAGACCACGCGCAGTCAGCATACAGGCCGCGCCGCGCCCTTTGCTTTTCAAGATCAGATTGTCAATCGCACGAGCGCGGACCCGAATGGCAATGCCGTGAATCTGGAAGAGGAAATGATGGAGGCCGCTCAGGCCAAAAGCGATCACACAAAAGCGCTGTCTATCATTCAATCCAGCCTAAAAATCCTGCGCCTTAGCCTTGGAAAATCATGAGGTCAGAACAGATGAATGATTTTTCCAACGCCATTAAGGTCACCGCAAGCGGGCTGCACGCACAAGCGACGCGCCTGCGCCACCTGTCCGAAAATATCGCAAACGCAGACACGCCCGGCTACCAGCGGAAGACCGTTGCTTTCGAAGCTGTGCGCGCAGGTACCGGCGAGCCCACCACTGTTTCGACCGGTCCGGTGCTATTGGACCCGACGGATGGCGAACGGATTTTTGAGCCGGGCCATCCACTGGCCGACGAAAGCGGTTTTTACGAAGGTTCCAACGTCAATTTGCTGATCGAAATGGCCGATTCCCGCGAAGCCCAGCGCACCTACGAAGCGAACCTGAAAATGTTCGAGCAAACCAAAGAAATGTCGCGCGGCCTTTACGACCTTCTCAGACGATAACCACCCAAATCTAGGAGACCAGAATGGACATCCGAACCCTGTTTTCAAATCAAACGAACTCGATCCAAGCGGCGACAAAACCAGATGCAATGGCAGCCGCAGCTGCTGAAAAGTTCGAAAGTTTTTCCGCGACGCTTGCCAATGCCGAGGGCGAAGCCAAAGCTGCCCTGTCGGGTAACGCAGATCCCCATGCTCTTGTGACGGCGCTTGCGCAATCTGAACTGGCTGTCGAAACCGCCGTGACACTGCGCAACAAAGTGGTCGAGGCCTACCAAGAAATTCTTCGGATGCCGGTCTGAGCCGTGCAGGACACCCAGATATACGACGTGCTGCGTCAGGGGCTTTGGATCGCGACAATAACGTCAACCCCGATCCTTCTTGCCGCACTTGTGACCGGACTGTGCATTGGCCTGTTTCAGGCCCTGACGTCCGTTCAGGAAATGACGCTAACCTTTGTGCCCAAACTCGTGGCCATCGTCGCCGTTTTCTGGATGTCGATGAACTTTATGACGGAAACGCTCGTGTCATTTTTCCATAGCCAGATCATCCCCCTAATCACGGAAAGCTGAGATGCAAACCACAGGTTACACCACACTGACCCGTATGGCGGGGCTTGAGCGGGAAATGCGCGTTGTCGCCAACAATATCGCCAATGCACAAACCAAGGGGTACCGCCAACAGGGTGTCCTGTTTTCGGAATATATCACCGATACCGACAGGGGTTCGGTTTCGATGGCAACAGCCCGCATTTCCGAGACGCTGACACATCAAGGTAGCCTTGAGCTGTCCGAGGGGCAGTTCGATCTCGGGCTTCAGGGCGATGGATATTTCCTGATTCAATCGGCAGATGGCCCACGGCTCAGCCGCGCTGGCGCGTTTACCACGAATGCCGCAGGTGAGCTGGTGACGCCTTCAGGTTTGGCTGTGCTGGACTCCGGCGGGGCACCCATCCAACTGTTACCGAACGCCAGCGACACCCGGATCGGGCAAGATGGTACAATCACGCAAGACGGGGCACCGGTAGCACAGATTGGCGTCGTAGAGCCAACAGACCCCGCGGGTTTGGTGAGGGAGGGCAATTTGCTGTTCCGCGCCGATGCGGGCTTTGAACCATCCGAAAACACCACTGTCATGCAGGGGTTTCTTGAAGCGTCCAACGTGGATCCAATCGGCCAGATGGCCCGATTGATCGAAGTCCAGCGCGCTTATGAAATGGGGCAAAGCTTTCTCGATGCAGAAAGCGATCGCGTCAAATCTTCAATCCAAAGCCTTTCTAGATAAACCGTAGGAGTTCCCATGCGCGCCCTTCAAATCGCCGCCACTGGTATGTCTGCCCAACAAATGCGGGTCGAGGTGATCTCGCAGAACCTGTCGAACATGAGCACGACGGGCTACAACCCACGACGCGCCGAATTCACCGACCTGCAATATGAACAGGTCGCCCGGGCTGGGACTGTGACAGCATCAAACGGCACAATGCTTCCAACCGGTATCCAGCTGGGGCTTGGTGTGCGGCCGGCCTCGGTCACGTTCCAGCCTTCACAAGGCTCGCTCAGTCAAACAGGTGGTGATCTGGATATTGCAATCGATGGGTCCGGTTTTCTTGAAGTCACTTTGCCTTCGGGCCAGTCCGCCTACACGCGCGACGGGTCGTTAAAGCGAAACGCGGACGGCATGATCGTCACGTCTGACGGGCATCCTGTGGTTCCCGAAATCGTTATTCCCGCTGACACGAGATCGCTGTCGATCAATGCCTCGGGCGAGGTGTACGCCTATTTTGACACAAGCACCGAAGCCCAGCTGTTGGGGCAACTGACGCTTTCCGGATTTTCCAACCCCAAAGGCCTCGAAGCGCTGGGCGGAAATCTGTTTCTTGAAACAGCTGCCTCGGGAAATGCGCTGGTTGCCACACCGGGAACTGATGGCGTTGGCACCGTCCGGCAGGGTTACCTTGAGGACAGTTCTGTCGATGCCGTGCGTGAAATCACCGAACTGATCGAAGCCCAGCGCGGTTATGAACTGAATGCCAAGGTCATGACTGCGGCGGATCAGATGCTTGGCGCGACGACGCAGATCAAATGAAACTAGTCCCCGCCCTTTTGACCACGGTGCTTAGCGCATCCACCGCATTCGCCGACAGCATCGTCGCCGCCCGGAACATTCGCCCCTACGAGGTTCTGACCGCCGACATGCTTTTGGCAGTTCCCGATTCCGTTGACGGGGCAGCAATGCATGCCGATCAGCTTCTTGGGATGGAGGCCAGCGTCGCTCTTTTTTCAGGGCGGACAATCATGCTGAGCCAAGTCGCCCCACCGGCAGTCGTTGAAAGAAATGCCATCGTTCCTCTGATTTTCACCAAGGGCGCCCTCAGTATCGAAGTCGAAGGACGTGCCCTTGGGCGTGGCTCTGTCGGAGAGCGGATCAGAGCGATGAACCTGCAATCTAAAACCAGTCTGACAGCAATCGTTCAGTCGAACGGGACGCTTTTGGTCACGGAGTGAAAATGAAATTTCTGATGTATTCGTCTCTGATTTGCCTGATGCTAAGCGGATGCGGGCGCGTGAAACATATTGGCACAGAGCCCGATTTCACGCCTGTTGATGACAGCCATGAATTGCAGGCGATGACCTTTGGTGCTCTGCCGACAGAACTGCCCTCAATCCATGAAATTGATCGTGCATCCCTGTGGCACGCCGGGCCCGCTTCCCTGCTGGGCGATCAACGCGCGGTGCGACGGGGTGACATTCTGACGGTGGTGATTGAAATCGACGATGCTGCAGAAATTTCAAATAGCAGCAACCGGTCGCGTAGCGGGTCCGAGCAACTCGCGATCCCCGAGCTTTTCGGCCTGCCCCAGCGCGTTGACCCAGACATGCCCGCCGGCGCGAGCCTGTCCAATGCTGTCTCGTTGAACAGTTCAGCGAAGTCGGGCGGCGAAGGGTCTGTGAAACGCAAAGAAAAACTCGCACTGCGAATTGCGGCAACGGTCATTCAGACAATGCCGAACGGCGTGCTCCAAATTTCGGGAACGCAACAGGTACGTGTGAATTTCGAGATGCGGGAGTTATTCGTATCCGGGTTTGTCCGCCCCGAAGATATCTCGCGGTCAAACGAAATCACGTACGACAAAATCGCTGGCGCGCAGATCTCATACGGCGGTCGTGGGCACATCTCGGATGTGCAGCAACCGCGCATTGGTCAGCAGATTCTTGACGTCGTACTGCCGTTCTAAAAGGAGCCAACGTTGAAATTGATCATTCCAATCATCTTGGCTCTTTTGGGCACCGGAGCAGGCGTTGGCGCGGCAATTGTCATGGGCGCGGACAAGCAATCGCACGTGACCGAAATCGCCTGCCTGCCAGCTGCGGAAAACATTGTAGCGGAAACACCCCCGAGTTCCGAGGAAGCTCCGCCAAGCGATGGGGAGTTCGTGAAGCTTGCCAACCAGTTTCTGGTTCCGGTTTTGGCCCAAGACGAAGTGGATGCCATGGTGGTCATGTCGCTTAGTCTTGAGGTCGAGCCGGGGACAACGTCAGAGGTGTTTCATCTCGAACCCAAAATCCGCGACAAGTTTCTTCAAATCCTATTCGATCATGCCAACAAAGGGCACTTCGGTAGCGGATATACCAGCAATCGATCACTCGAAATTCTGCGCAACGCTCTGCGTGCTGCAGCCCAGGACATCACGCGCGGGAAAACGCGTGACGTGCTTATCGTAGAAATCGCCAAGCAATAAATTCTTCGACCTACCGGTTTTTAGCCTCGGCCATCAGAATGACCGAGGCCATTTTCCGTTGTGCCTTTTTCTTGGCTTCCGATTTTAAGGCAAGTGTTTCCATTTCCACCAAGGCCTCGGCCGCAAGGCGGTTGGAAAATCTGATCCTCAATTGATCTGTACGATGTGCCTCGAGCGCTCTGTTTTTCGCAAGCGCGATGTTCAAAGATTTCTGACGTTCAGCAAGCCAAGCGAGCCATGTTTCGTTCATACCGGACAACTGCATCGCGGCATCGTCCCAATCGATATTCATTCCCTCTCGGAATGCGTCGCTTGCTTTGACGGTTTCAGCGCGCAGGCGATCCCCTTGCGCTTGAACCGCACGGCAATCCGCCTCTGCTTTTTCTTCCATTAGCCTCGCGACAAGTGCCAGATCCGAGTATTTGTTGTTCATCAAGAACCCCTCTTTTTAGCGACCCGCGCTGCCTCGGCAAATCTTAGCGCAGCGGCAACCGCCCTATAGAGTTCCGGCTGAATTTCGGCACCGATTTCAACTGTCTTGTGAATCGCACGCGCGACTGGCGGATCAGAATGGATCGGGACACCTGACTCATTGGCGATTTCGCGGATTCTTGCCGCAACCTCATCCACACCCTTCGCAACACAAGTTGGCGCTGAGTGCTTCGAGCTGTCCCACTGAAGCGCGACCGCGTAGTGGGTCGGGTTGACGATGATGACGTCAGCTTTGGGAACACTTGCCGCGATGTTTTGCCTCGCGATCTCTTCGCCGCGCGCACGCCTTTGGGATTTTTGATGCGGATCGCCCTCGGCCTCTTTTGCTTCATCCCTGAGTTCTTTGTGTGACATCCGGTTCCGGGACAAAAATTCAAAGTGCTGCCAAAGAAAATCTACAGCGGCGATGACAAGCGCGACGACAAAAACCAGCGTCAAGAAACGTACGACAACGTTTGTTTGGAGGACGGCGATCTGGTGGGCTTCCTGGGCAAGAGACGCCAAGATTTCATTTAGGTTCAAACGAATGAAAATTCCCAAAATTATGCAGTAAATCAATAGTTTCACTGCACTTTTTGAAAATTCGAATAGGCCCCTTTTACCAAATTTGTTCTTAGCGTTTTCCAATACGGAAATCCGTGACAATTTTGGCGCCAGTTTCGATGGCGAGAAAATCAACGTTCTGGTAGCGAGAAGCACGGCCAGAACACAAAGCCCCGGTACCACCCAGAACAGCCAGAGTGCGCCCGTTACATTCAGCAAAGGTTTGAACCAAGCGGTGTTGTTCAAACCAGAGCCGTTATTCGGGAAGAACTGAGCGGCTTGCGACCAATAGATCATCAAACCATTGGCCGCAGACATGATTGCGCCGGATCCAAGTGCGATCGCCCCAATCAAAAACCCGCCGTAGGCCGTGGCCGTCAACAGATCAGGCGATCGTGCGACCTGCCCTTTCTGTCTGGCGTCGCGAAGCTTTTTCTCTGAAGGCTCGTGGGATTTTTCGATGTCCTGATCTTCGGCCATCTAGGGTCCCCCGACCGGCGACGCCAAGAAATTATCGACGGCAACAAGCCATATGCCCAGCATTAGCGGAGACGCGATCATCAGCAGCGCAATTGCCGCCCATGTCACGGCCGGAGCGCCGACCAAAGCAACCATCAACTGCGGCATCGCTTTGTTGATCACGCCCAAAGTCAGATTGTAGAGGATCGACACAATCATAAACGGAGCCGCGAGCACAAAGGCCTGGTTCATCATGCTGCCCGCGTTGGCCAAGGCCCAGGCGACAACGTCTTCCGCACTGGGTACGGCACCAAACGGCAACCAGACATAAGAGCTGATGATGAACATGGCGAGCTTGACATGGAAACCGCCCGCCATCAAAAGCGCCAGTGCCGCAAAGGTCAGGATATGGCCAATTGTTGGCATCGGGTCTTCTTGGGACCCACCGAAAAGCTGTGAGAGGGACATTGATTGGGCGGCGATTGTCCCTGCCATTTGAAGAGCAAAAATCAGAAACCGAAGCCCCAAACCAAGGAACACGCCGATCAGAATTTCGGCGAGAACCCAAAGCGACAAGCTGGTAAGTGTCAAACTGTGTATGGCCGCAAAATCGGGCATCGAACCAAGGCATATCACCGAAAATGCGCCCGCGAGGACAAGACGGAAACGGACTGGAACCGAGCGGTCGGCAAAGCCCGGAACAACTGTCATCAGGCCCCCGACCCTAAGGAAAACCAGAAAAAGCGATGTCAGGAATTCCTGTTGTGCAAGAAGAAGCTCAGCCACAAACATCAGGTTGCGACCGTGCCGACCAGGTATGGCTTATTGGCGACGCCCAGCTCATCAAACGAGAGGACCGGATTGTTGATGCCCTTGGATGACAACACTGTCCGAATGAACCGCCGGCGCTTTCCATTTGTCACAAATGCCGCGGAAATACCGTTCGTCTGATTGTCAGATACAATAGACGCGGCATTACCCGTCAGGGCATCAAACTCCTTCTTTGGCAACGCAACATTGAAAGACGCGTCATCCATCGATACCTGATGAGCGCGGAACAGATCTTCCCATTCCGGAGCAAGCTGGATCAGAGGAATGGTTCCATCCGGACGCTTCAGGCCCGACACAATCTGGAAGCCCAACCGTTGTCGCACGTGTTCGCACTGGTCATCGATCGATCTGCGTGACTGGCTAATTTCAGCCAAAGCCTCAAGGATCAGTGGAAGATTTCGAATGGAGACCTGCTCGTCCAGCAAGAGCTTGAGAACCGGTAGAAGATTATCGATTTGAACCTTTTCGGGGATCATTTCATCGAGCAGTCTTTTATTCGCCTCGGCGCGGAAAGGATTGGACACCTGCACCATTTCATCAAGGATGCGACGCAGCGATTTGAGCGTAAACAACCGCGAGAAGTTCGCTTTGATCGTCTCCATCAGGTGGGTCGTCAGAACTTCGGTCGGCACAACGATTGTCGCACCAGCAAGGGCCGCCACATCTTGTTTTTCGCGACTGATCCAGCGGGCTGGCGCACCATAGACGGGTTCTTTGACATCCTGGCCATCCGGCAGAGAGGCCTGATTTTCGGGCAACAAGGCCAGAACCAGATCCGCGTGCAGCATGCCGCGGGCAACCTCTACGCCTTGAATATAAATGACATAGGTGCCCGGCGCTAAGTCCAAGCCGTCAGTCAACCTGATCTCGGGCAAAATGAACCCGAAATCAGTGGCGATGTGACGTCTGAGATTGGTGATCCGTGAATCCATGCCCGTGTCAGCATTCAACGCCATTGGCACCAGATCCGGCGCAAACTCGATATGGATTTCGTCCAGATCCAGAATGTCACCCAAAGGTTTGGTTGGCGGTTCGGACGACGGCTCTTCTACGTCCAAACTTTGCTCGGACTCTTTCCGGATTGCTGCCTTTCTGAGCCAAGCAAAAACGCCGACAACCCCGCTGCCAAAAAGGAAGGGCAGAAATGGCATTCCCGGAAAAAAGGCGAGGACCGCCATGAATGCGGAGACAAGCACAAGTGCATCAGGGTAGCGCCCAAGCTGCTCGACGATACCGCTGTCTGTCGTGCCCTTAGCCCCGCCGCGCGCCAGCAAAAGAGCGGAAGCAATCGACACGATAACGGCGGGAATTTGCGACACCAAACTGTCACCGACCGTCAGAATGGCATAGGTTTCGGCCGCAGCGCCGAACTCCATTCCATGAACACCGACCCCCATGATAAGCCCCATGACGAGGTTGAGCATCGTGATCAAAAGGCCTGCAATGGCATCGCCTTTGACGAATTTCGAGGCACCGTCCAGAGACCCGTAGAAAGTTGTTTCCTGCAGCTCCGTCTCACGCCGCGCTTTTGCGGTTTCGTGATCAATGGCTCCGGCCGCCATATCGCTGTCGATTGCCAACTGCTTGCCCGGCATGCCATCCAAAGCAAAACGCGCCCCGACCTCGGCCATCCGCGTCGCGCCTTTTGTGATAACAACAAAGTTCACAATCAGCAGAACAAGAAAGACAACCAACCCCAGAAATATGCTGCCGCCCATCACAAAAAGGGCGAACCCTTCAATGACCTTGCCGGCGGCGCTGATGCCCTCGTGACCCTGCCCGATAATCAGTTTTGTTGAACTGACATTCAGCGACAGCCGGAGCATCAAAGTCGCAAGAAGTACGGTTGGAAAAATCGAAAAATCCAATGGTCGCTCAATGAAAAGAGTGACCGCAAATATCAAAATCGCCAGGGCGAACGACAGCGACAGCCCGATATCAAGCACCCATGACGGAAGGGGCATCACCATGATAATGATCACGGCCAAAAGTGCTCCTGGCAGCAAGAACCTTGATATGTTTGTTGTCATTGGGTTAATGCCGTCTGTTCCCGCAGCTTATTATCCAAGGGAGCGATACGTCCCTCGGAAACCACTACGGACTCCAGAAGATCATCAACTTCGTTAACCACCTCTAAAAATTTAGAATAATCCGTGCCTAAAAGGGCTTCCGTTGTTGATAGTGAGCTCGATTGTTTTGAATCCGTTAATGTTTCACTCATTGCCGGATAAGATTTCGGTATCGAGAATTTTGGATCAAATTCCGGAAGTCCGATGGCGTCAATTTCCGCCCTAAGGCGAGTGAACTCATCTTGGCCCTGGTCTTCTTCGTTAATTTTTTGCCAGAAAGCCGCCGAAGATAGCAATAATATATCTTCTTCACTTCCATACTCGACAGCATAAATTACAATCGATTTAAACATGGACAGCTTTGTATCGTAGCTGAGTTCAACTTCATCTACGATCTTGATCGACGATAGAAGATCATTATCGGATAAGCGTTTGGATAATTTGATCTTCGTCAGCTTTTCGAGCTCATTGATGTTCTGAGCTACAACAGCCAACTGATCCAAAAGGGATATTGGCACTTCTACCAAAGATTCCTCATTTATGGCACCTAGGATAGCAATTTTTACATCCATATCCAGCTGGGGAATTTCTTCTTCGGGCCAAAATTCGTCGACCAAACCAACCTCTCCAAGATGCAGCAATCTTTCTTTGAAATGCGGTTCAATCCAGTGCCGCGTGACTTCTGGAAAACTGTCCATCATTCTCAACGCAGCCTTGTAGTCAGCAGAGGTTTGGCTGGGTGGATCTGAGAAAATAGACCAGAAAACATAGGCTTCGTGGCATTTTTCGTAATTAGCGAAGTTGTGGCCAGAGCTGTTTGGATCATACGACACATTCAGAACTGCGCGCGCTTCGCGCGTATCTTCCAAATTCAAAGAGTTCATCATAGACTCTGCCTCTGCGAACAATCCCAAAGCAAGGTACTTCGCTATGAATTCAGTGACATCTTGGTTGGATAGTTCGTTTCCCACTTTTTCCGATAAATTGGTTCTAGAGACCAGAAGATCTCTATAGGAGAAATGAATTGGAAGGTTTGCAATGTTCTCTACAATACTATTACTTGGGCAAACATGTTGGGTAGGAGTAGATGTCGAAGCTGGCATGGCTTTCGATTCAGGGCGTTCTTCTGATTCATCAAGAATGTTTATTGCCTGGCGTCTGCTTGTATCAAATTTCCATAAATTTTTAGCCTTTAGGAAGTTTTTAGAACTCGAAACTGAAGTGTCATGCGTGCCGTCTTTGATGTCTATCACAAAGTGAGTTTTATTAAATATGTGAGAGGACAACTCACAATCACAATTAAGGCGTATATTAATCGCTCCGTTATCTTGAGAGATAGAATCTAGTCTTTCGTTACTTATATAGTCGAACACGTGATCAACATTGAAAAGAGTTTCTTTCGGAAACTTCACCTTTACCAATCTACGCGTTTTATGATTTATTACCGGTTTTTTTCCATTTGGCATCTCCATCACCAAGCGGACAAAGCCGTCGTGTGTTCCAGATTTGACCACGATGCCCTCAGCCGCAACCGAACGTGCGAAAATCAACAGGAATACGGCAAGATAAAACTTCATGCTGCATCCTGCTTGGTCTGCTTCAATGCCTCTGCCAAATCACCGAATGACGGCCTGATCGCTGAAGGTGCGTTCTGGCGCCCCACTTCGATGCACATATTGGTTGGGTGATTGAAGAGATTGGCAACAAGCACTTCTCTGATCAGCTTGTAGAAATGGCTATCTTCCTCAACGACAGCCCGGACACGCGACGCGAAGGGGGCCACCAACCCATACGCCAAGAAAACACCAAGAAATGTTCCAACCAGCGCGCCGCCGATTAGTTTACCGAGGACTTCCGGCGGCTGGTCGATCGACCCCATGGTTTTGATCACGCCCAGAACGGCGGCCACAATCCCCAGAGCAGGCAGGCCATCTGCGACCGTTTGCAATGCGTGGCTTGAGTGTAGATCTGAGTGGAGCTTGGCCTCCAATCGTTTCTCGAGGATTTCTTCAACTTGATGGGGGTCATCGTAGTTCATGGAACCGGATCGAAGCGTGTCGCAGATCAGCGATACGGCCTCTGTGTCGCCCTGGATTTTAGGATATTTCCCGAAAATCGAAGAGGTATCAGGCTCTTCTATATGAGCTTCCAGCTCCATAGGGCTCTGTCGGGCAACTTTTAGAAGTTCGGAGAGCAAACACAGCAGATCACGATAGTCTTCTGGCACCCACTTAGGCCCTTTGAAGACCTTTTTGATGTCCTTACCGGTGTGCTTCAGAACGTGTTTGTCATTCGCAATCAAGAAAGCGCCAATTGCGGCGCCGCCGATCATCATCATCTCGAACGGCAGCGATTTCATGATGATCCCCATCTTGCCGCCGGCCAAAAGGTAACCCCCGAACACCATGGCAAAAATGGTTACAATTCCTAACAAACCAAACATAGTTTTTCCCGCAGTTTTTGGTTACATAACAACAAGTTCGGCGTGCAGAGCGCCTGCGGCATGTATCGTTTTCAGAACATCAATCATGTCGTGGGGTGCGACCCCCAAGGCATTCAGGCCTTCCACAATTTGCGACAGGGTCGTTCCACCGGACACTTCGGCCAAACCTGTTCCTTCGGCCTGATCAATCTGCGCATTAGTTCTAGGAAGTTCGACCGTTTCGCCGTCTGAGAACGGGTTGGGCTGGCTAACCACGGGTGCTTCCTGAATTCGTAGTGTTAGCCCACCCTGTGAAACCGCGACCCTTGAGATACGAACGGATTCGCCAATCACGATTGTTCCTGATCTTTGGTCGACCACAACCTTTGCCCGACGCTCCGGAGCGATCGCCAGAGACTCGATATTCACCAACAAATGCGCAGGAGAGTTGCTGCCTGCTGCCGCGACATCAACATCGACGGTTCCGGCATCCAGCATCACCGCGGCCGGTCGCCCGAGATGTTTGTTGATTTGTGTCTCGATGCGGACCGCGGTTGTGAAATCTGGTTCACGCAACGCCAAACGCAGGGATTTCAACGCTGCGAAGTTGTACTGCACTTCTCGCTCGACCCGCGCGCCGGACGGAATTGATCCAGACGTCGGGACGCCTTGAACAACGCGTGCGCCCTGCCCCTCATTGGACACCCCCCCCGCGATCACGGTTCCCTGTGCGACAGCATAGATTTCACCATCCGCTGCGTTCAAAGGGGTCATGATCAACGTGCCGCCAAGCAGGCTTTTGGCGTCGCCAATGGCTGATACGGTCACATCGATTTTTGATCCGTTTCTGGCGAACGGAGGCAATTCTGCGGTTACGAAAACTGCTGCTACGTTTTTTGGCCGAAACTGTTCGCCATTTACATTTACACCAAGCCGCTCGAGTAGGGTTGTCATGATTTCTTCGGTGTAGGGCGCGTTGCGCAGACCATCACCTGTGCCATTCAAGCCAACAACCAGGCCGTAACCAACCAAATCATTCCCGCGAAAGCCCTCGAACTCGACCAGGTCCTTGATACGAACAGATTGGGCATGAGCAAGCGATGACACCACGCAAAAGGCGATGAGTAATACGACGCGGAACATCAGCGCATAACCTCTAGAAACGAAAGCTGAGACCTGCGTGACACGATTGTATAAAGCGCCTCGAGCTGGGTCTGTGCCTGTTCGAGTTTCGTCGCCGCTTCGTATTGATCGATTTCGGTCAGCGCCAATTTGGCGGCTTCCAGATTTTGAACCTCAGCTTCTTGAACCTGCTGCATGCGATCGATGCGGCTTTCGACGTTCCCCACCTTTGCCATGGAATTGATCAGGTCGGATTCCGCGCCGTTCAGCGCGTCAGCCGTCCGCGAAAGAAGCTTGATCTGCTCTGAAGGCGCGAGGTTCAGAGAACTGTCGGTCGCGAAGGCCGACATAGCCATCGCCTTCAAGCCATCGCGGAACACATTGTCGTCGGCGCGAACAGATAGCCCGATGCGCTGCCCATTTCCCAAATCCAGTGGCGGGACATCCGTTTGGGACCCTAAATATCCCAGAGCAGAAAACCCGCCTGTGTCGCTGAACCAATCATCCAGACGCATTTCGACTTCATCAGCGGTCGTTGCGCCCTGCAAAACCTGTGAAATCTCATTAAGCATGCCATTTTCGCCCGCCAAAGGCTGCCGGTCGGTTGCAACACCCGAGAAAAGCGAACGGCCCGCGACCTGCGTGTTCAGGTTGGAAATGGTCAGACCAAAGGCAGCTCGTGCGCTTTCCGACAAAGCGTTTCTGTCCACAGTCGCCTGCGCAAATTCAACGTGCTGAAGGCTTGATTTCAGTTCGGACCACGCCGAATTGATTGAAGTCAGGCTTTGCTGGGCAGACGTCGCGCGTATACCCAGTTCACTCAGCGCGATACTGCGGCTCTCCCGATTTGAAAGATCTGCAGAAATTCGACCAAGGGATGTCAGATCACCTTTCAGGTTCTTTCCAGTATCCTCAGCAACCCCAGTTGTGACCTCGGCACCGCTTGTCAGAACGTCGGACTTCAGCTGCGCCTGCCAGCGTTTCATGACCAAAGTCTGGGATAAATCACCAATAGAAATCATTGTCCGTTCCTCACATTTCGAGAAGGCGCGTAATCAGGTCATCCAAGGTCTGGAGCACCTGAGCGTTGGCCGCATATGCCCGTTCCACCAGCATCAAATTTTGAAGCTCTTGATCCGTATCCACCCCTTCAGAAAGTTCGATTTCGCGAAGGGAAATATTTCTGTCGGTGGCTGCGGATTGCTGTGTTTCAAAGCGGACCCGAGCCGATACCGCACGATTTTCAAGATCCAGCACCATGTCGGACAAAGACCCCGAAACACTTTGTGGGCCGCTTGTTCCGTTGAGCGATGAAAGCATTGAATTCAGGACCGTGGGGTCGCCTACCTCACCGTTTGCAGGCGCATAGATGCCATCCCTGATGCGCCACACATCTTCTTCTGTGACGGCCGAATTCAGCTGCAATCTACCCGCAAGTCCGGTTGAAGGGGGGGCAGTTACGTTGCCCATATCCGTGAAAAGGCCCGGTGCACCGGTTGCGATGGTGCCATCTGGACCGCCAACTTCAAACCGCAGGGCGAGCTCTTGAGCGGCGGCGTCCAGTGATTGCTGATATTCCGGAACGGTCTCATCTCTGAGAAGGAACTGCGCAGCGATTGCGCCACCTGCAAAGGGGCCGCTCTCCGTTAAAGACACGTTTCTTCCGTTCAACGTTAGACCCCCAAGCATGCCATTCGCTTGGGTCATGTGGGCTGCGATTGTCGGCGTTTCGTCGAAACCTACTACAGCGGCCTTATCACCCACCAGAATGGCACCACCCTCTGTGTAGACAGTGAGTTCGCCACGATCACGGGCAACTGTCCGGATCGGAACGAGTTCAGCAATCTCATCCAAGGCCTTTTGCCTTTGATCCATCAGGCCGGACACTTCGACGTCGCCATGTTTGGCCACCGAGATGCTGTGGTTCAGGTTTGCCACCTCTTCCAACTTGGCGTTGAGGAGCTCTACCTGAGAAGCAATTGTTGAATCCGCCTGACTGCGGATATCCTGCAGCTCAGCCTCTTTCGCATTAAACGCGGCTGTCAGATCGTTCGCCGCGTCGACAACAGCCTCGAGTCGCAAAGTTGCGGATGGATCGCTTGCGGCCAGGACAAGCGCGGAGTCAAAGGCGGCCAAAGAGCTGCTGATCGAACCAGCATCCTCGATCGTGCCGAAGACCTGTTCGATTTTCTGGGCGCCCTTTAGACCACCGGATGCCAACCCCACTTCGGCGTCGGAGAGCCTACGGTCGGATAGCAGGACGGGGTTGGTGATCCGTTTGACCAACCCGTTGTCAAACTCCCGTTTGCTGTAGGCATCATTGCTTGCGTTCGCGACGTTAGACGCGATGACCTCTGCCGTGCGGACATTATAGGCCATGCCGCCCAGCGCATTGGACATGGCTGATGAAATGGTCATCTCAGGCCCCCTTCAGATCAGCGTTTGATATTCGTGGTTTCCTGAAGCATCTCATCCACCGTCTGAATGACTTTGGCGTTCGACGAATACGCCCGCTGGGTCTGGATCAGATTGGTGAGCTCGCTTGCAACATCAGTTGTGGACTCTTCCCGTGCATAGGAAACGATGTCACCCGTTGGGCCATCCGCCGCGTTCCACAGGAAGTAGCTGCCGCTTTCCGGTGAGGGGATGTAGACTTGGTTATCCAGCGCGATCAGCCCGTTGGGATTGGGCAGATCGACCAAAGGAACCTGGTAGATTGTGCGTGTGATACCGGTATCGAAATAGGCATGAACAAAGCCATTTTCGTCAATTTCCACAGAAGTCATGTTGCCCACTGGCGAGCCGTCTTTTGAGATATTCAGCGGTGCGAAACTGTCGGAAAGCTGGGTGATCCCATCGTTTTCACCAATGTTCCCGATTGAGACTTCGATCGGGCCACTAGCAACGTTGGCCACGAAAGAGCCGGACGAGGGATCATACGCGCCGCCGGACAAGGTGTTGACTGACAACAGTGTACCACCGCTTGATCGGGAGTCATCGAACACCAGTTCGTATTCGCCGATCAACGTTCCGCCTGTTGCACTATCAGTGATTTCCATACGCCAAGTGTTTGAAGCACCGGATGCGAGCAGGACTGGAGTGAAGTTGATATCGATCGTCTCGGAAACACCGAGGTTATCGTAATATTCAACCGACAAGTTCAGCGGATCGCCAGAAGCCGTTGAATACGTCTCTGTCGCAGGTAGATTCAGGCCCAAAGACACTCGTGTCGTTGGTTCACCTGAAAACTGGTTCACATTGATTTGGACTGGCTCGAGACCATCACTTGTGTCACGGGGAAAAACTGGAACCGTGCCATCGGTGCTTGCCGGCCAGCCAAGAAGAACCAAGCCTGTTTCCGTTACCAGATACCCATTGGCATCCGTCCGGAACGACCCTGTTGTAATAAGCTGCATCTGTGGTGCGCCATTTCCAGCTTCGATATCCGATGTCTCTGCAACAGGAAGAAAGCCGCGCCCGCGGACTGCCATGTCGGTCGCATTAGACGTACTGACAAGCGAGCCACTTTGATCGACAACGCGCTGCGACGTCGCACGCACGCCACCAGCTGTATAGGTGCCGCCAGAATTCGACATAACCATCGAGTGAAAATCTGTTTCCACCCGCTTGTATCCATAAGTTGCCGAGTTCGCGATGTTGTCGGAAATCGACGACAATTTACTCGCATTCGCCGTCAGGCCCGCGACACCTGCGTTCAGGGAGGAGGAGATGGTCATGGAACGCCTTTCTGCTGTTTCCGACTGTTCCTCTTACCCTTACGCACGCTGTCTTAACGTCAGCCTAATAGGAAAAACTTTCCTTTTCCGCGGCGACAGCCCTATTTCAGAAGGACAAACTCCAACCGGTTGTTGCGGATGTTCATCGGGTTTTCCTGAACCGGATATCGATCGCCCAGCGCGGTCATCCGCGCGATGCGCGACTCGTTAAGTCCGGCGTGCAGAAGTTGGGTATAAAATGCCTTCGCGCGTGCCTGAGAGACGGACCATGTGGGATCTTTGTCCAACACAACCGGAAAACTGGCCACACCTGCCTTCAATGCGATCTGCTGGTTTGTCAGTTCAGCAAACTCCGTCAAAGCACCGGACAGTTTTACCAAAAGATCGCTCGGGGTCGTTCCGTCGAATAGTTCGGCCGTGGGAAGATCATTCAGCCTGATTGCGTAGCCCTCATCGGTGAAGCGCGCCGAAACGTGCGGCATCAAACTGTTGCCATCCAAGCTTTCGACAAGCGTTGCGCGCAGGATTTTATCCAGCTCTTCTTGCGTCTTAGGACCTGCACCGGAGAGGTGAAGTCTTTGATCTTCGATCAACTCGGATTGGAATTTCGACTGCTTTTGATCGGTTGCTCCGGTGCCGTTCTGCGGCAGGGTATCTTCGGCAAAAACCGAATCCCCCCTAAGGTCCTTTTCGCCGCCGCCAGAAACCCGGCTGATCGAAATATTCGGGCTGAAATAGTCAGCCAAACCTTTCCGCTGCTTTTCCGTCGTCGCATTCAACAGCCACATCAGCATGAAAAAGGCCATCATCGCGGTCACGAAATCCGCGTAGGCCACTTTCCACGCGCCCCCGTGGTGGCCATCGCCCGCGACAACCTTTTTGCGCTTGATAATAATCGGCGCAGATTCATTTCCAGATGCCATTGCATCCACTCCCGTTACTCACCCGGGAGCAGATTATTTGGCGAGACTCTAACCAAGGGTTAAGTCTTTAATTTAAGGGAAATTTTCGGGTCTTCGCTACTTCGTGGATTTCAGAAAGGCGTAGATGTCTCTGGCGCTATGGTTTTGACGGTATGCCATCCGCGCGCGCGCTGTATCGTCCTTGAGCCACTTCTTCAGGAACGTCGTAGGATTCTTCAGGTATGCCTCAAGCGTTTCGGGCGTCCACACCAGACCTTGTTGGCCTGCCTGACGCAACGAGGGGCTATAATTGAAACCTTTGTTGCTGCCTGCGGTGCGACCGGCAATCCCGTACAGGTTAGGCCCAACTTTAGCCCCCTGAAACAAGGCCCGACCATCCGGTGCTTTGACCATATGACATGCCGCACAATCAGAAAACGCTGCGCGACCACGATCAGCATCCTGCGCATTCGCTAAAACAGGAAGGAAAAACATAAGCGCAATGAGAGCTTTGAGTGTCATAATGGCGTCCGTAGTCGGTAACTGACTACCTATGTGATTTTCTGAAAATGCACAGGTCGAATCTAAAAAATTAAAGGTGTTCGATGAACTTGTGCCACAAAACACCCGGAAATGACACTGTATGCGGGCCTACGCGTGTTTCCCAATCGCCTAAGGCACAAATCTGATTAGCGTTGGCGCTTTAGATACACGTAGTAGGCACCTTCGCCCCCGTGGCGGATATGTGCGGGCGTCACCTGCAGCACGACCTGTGCCAAAGGCGGTAGCTTTAGCCAGAGCGGAACCTGCGTTTTCAAAACACCCCGTCGGCGTGGCATCGGATCGTACGGGTCTTCGCGGCTGCCTTTACCGGTGATCACCAGAACCAGTCGAAGACCCCGTGAGAAGGATGTCATGACAAAACGGTTGAGCGCGGGATGCGCCTGATCAAGCGTCATTCCATGAAGGTCGATCCGCCCCTCGGGCACCAGCTTACCGCGCTTCATTTTGCCAAAGGCCTTGGCGTCCATCGACACCGGATCCTTTGCCAATCTTTTATGAGTGGTTTCCGGCGCTTTGATAGCTTCGGGAAGCCGCGTCGCCGACTGACCTAGTCGGAAACTTTTGAAGGGTGTGGGCTTTGGTTTGGATGCAGGCTTCTTGGCAGGAGCTTCTTCGCCGGATATCGGCGCAAAGTAATCCCGCCTATCGAGTTTTTCAGTCGTTTTGGCGACCCTCGACCATAGATCGGCGTCTTCCTGATCCAGCTTGCGGCGTTTCACTGGGAAACATCCGGCAACATCGCGTAGGCCCGCTGGATTGGCAGAAACACCACCATCCGGCCCGGATCCTTCAGCTTACCCGCCGCTTTTCCCGCTTTGTCGCCAGTGCCCATGAAAATATCAGCACGCTGAGCGCCCTTAATGGCCGAACCGGTGTCTTGCGCGATCATGAGCCTGCGCATCGGGGACTCACCATCCTTTTCGACCCAAACAGGGGCCCCAAGCGGTGTGTACCGTTTGTCGACCGCAATCGAGCGCAGCGTGGTGATAGACCGGTTCATAGCACCCAGAGGGCCTTTGTCGGCGGGCACTTCGCTTACTTCGCGAAAGAACACGTAAGACGGGTTGTGGTACAAAAGTTCGGTCCCGTCCGCAGGATTGCGCCGCACCCAGTTCTTGATGACGTCGGCAGACACCTGATGCGATTTGTACGTACCACGACGGATCAGTTCGACCCCAATGGACCGGTACTCATGACCATTGGCGCCACCATATCCGACGCGGATTGTGCGCCCGTCGGGAAAGCGCACACGGCCTGACCCCTGAACTTGCAAAAAGAACAGCTCGACCGGATCATCAACCCAGGCGATCTCAAGCCCGCGGCCATCCATAACGCCAGATGTCAGAATATCCCTGCGCGAATACCACGGTTGGTTTCGGCGCGCTTCCGGAGGCATTTTATAGATCGGATACTGATACGGCCCGCCGCGCGTGGGCGCGCCTGTCAGCTCTGGTTCGAAATAGCCGGTGAAAAGTGGCTCCTGATCCGGGATCGTGATCATCACAGGCCGGAAAAACAGTTCAAAGAACTCTTTCGCCGAAGCGGGGTTCTGATCTTTCGCCGCCGCACACAGATTTCGCCAGTCAGGATCGTCAAAATCGCTGCACGTGTTCAGAAACACCTCAAGAGCGGCGCTATGGTCATCCTGATCCCAGCCGTCGAGGTCATCGAACGACAGGATCGAGTAGACGATGTCTTCGCCATCGTCCCCCTGAGCACTGGCTTGTGTCCCTACCAAAGCGAGCCCCGCTAATATGACCGCAGCGATCCTTTGGATCATTCGCCCGTTGCGACAAGCTGCCAGTTCGGATCGTCGCTGCCCATGTTGCGTGCGAACGTCCAGACGTCGCGCTGACGCTTAACTTCGGTCGGGCCGCCCTCAACGATCTCGCCCTCAGCGTTGCGCACTGCGAAGGTCAGTTCGCCAAAGAAACGAACGGTCAGTTCCGCCAGACCTGTTGCAGCGTCGAACGTCGCTTCGGTTAGCTTGGTTTCGCGCACGCCGATAAACTCTGCCTCGATTGTCAGGCCCTGTTCTTCACGGGACTTGATCACTTCTTCGAAGCTTTCAAAAACATCCGCGTCCAGATAGGGGCGCAAATCTTCGATCTGGCCATTTTCGAAACCCATCAGGATCATTTCATAAGCACCACGGGCGCCGCCCAAGAACTCCGAAACCGAAAAGGCGGGCTCGACCCGCTTCATCTGCTCCAAAGCTTTGGCGCTTTCGCTGCCTTCTTCAACGTGATCGGTAATATCCCGATCCGGACCGCCATCGATCACTTCGAAATTGCGACGATCTTTGCGGGGAGCCGCATCAAGAGGGGCAGGGGGCTTTTCAAAGCCCTCACGTGTCCCCAGAACATTCTTCAGGCGAATGATCAGGAACACAGCGATAGCTGCAAGTACGAGCAGCTGTAAAATAGGCAAATTCATCAAGACCTCATGCTGGGTTCTTTGAATGGACGTGTTGAAACCTTATGTAGGGAGTGCACGCGTAGCTGTCCACCGTACGCGACGACTTAGGAGATCAGATTAATGTGGCTCTTTTTGGCATTTCTGGCCATTCCAATCATCGAGATTGCCCTTTTCATTCAGGTTGGCGGCCTAATTGGCCTTTTCCCGACGTTGGCGATCGTGGTGATTACCGCGATTTTGGGCACGTGGCTGGTTAGATCACAAGGGTCCCAAGCGCTACGAAATCTGCAGTCGTCATTCTCTGAACTTCGCGACCCGACCGAACCTTTGGCGCACGGTGCGATGATCTTGATCGCCGGTGCGCTGCTGCTAACCCCCGGCTTTTTCACCGACGCGGTTGGTTTCGCACTTCTGGCACCGCCGGTACGCATCGCGGTTCTGCGCTGGGCACGAAAAAACATCAAAGTGACCCAATTTTCTATGGGTCAGTCCGCCAGCTATTCGCACAGCAGCCACAAACAACATGATCCGCGCACTAACGCCGGTCGCGGGCAGGGGGAAATCATCGAAGGCGACTACGAAGAAATTTCAAAAACACCCAAACCCACCCATCCGGGTTCGGGCTGGACTAAGCATTGAGGATACCGCGCGTCACTGATAAGCGGTAACAAAAGCCATTTAAGGGAGTTGATCGCATGGGTGATGCGAATACGAACGGTGCACCGGAAGCAGCACCTCAGGTTAAAATGAACGTACTGGCCCAATTCATTCGGGACATGTCGTTTGAAAACATCCTCGCGCAAAAAGGTGCGCAGGGTGACACGCAGCCGGACGTTCAGGTTCAGGTAAATCTGGATGCGCGCAAACGCGCGCCGGAAAACCAGTACGAAGTCGTCATGAAGCTTAAGATCGACAGCAAGGCCAAGGAAACCGGCGATCAGCTGTTCCTGCTTGAGATCGAATACGCAGGCGTCTTCGTCGTTGAAAACGTACCCGAGGAACAGATCCATCCGTTCCTTCTGATCGAATGCCCGCGCATGCTGTTCCCGTTTGTGCGCCGCATCGTTGCCGACGTCACACGTGACGGTGGCTTCCCGCCGCTGAACCTTGAAACGATTGATTTCCTTGCACTTTACCGTGCGGAACTTCAGCGTCGCGCAGCCGCATCTCAGGCCGAGCCCCAGGGCACAGCCTAAGATATCAGCCCTTATTCCAAAGGGCGTTATCCCCGAGTTTTTTGACAAAGGCGGCATGTGCCGCCTTTTCGTTTTCTGTGATCCGCGAAGGCAAAGGTGTTGGGCGTCGGGTCGGACGCCAATCGGTGTCCACTGATGCGCCAGCCGTCTTTTCCTTTGAAACGGAAAGCGCAAAATCGGGCTGCTTGCCGCCGATCAGCTCAAGATACACCTCGGCCAGAATTTCAGAGTCGAGCAAAGCGCCGTGCAATGTCCGCGATGAGTTGTCGATGTTAAAACGGCGACACAAGGCATCGAGCGACGCAGGCGACCCCGGGAAACGTTTGCGCGCGATGGCCAGCGTATCCAGCGCCTGTTCCCAAGGCAGCTGGCGCTTGTTCAGCCACTTCAGCTCGGCGTTCAGGAATTTCATGTCGAAGCTGGCGTTGTGGATGATCATTTTGGAATCCCCAACGAATTCCAGAAATGCGTCCGCAATTTGAGCGAAGACAGGTTTATCACGCAGAAAATCGTCGCCCAGTCCGTGAACTTCAAACGCTTCCTGCGGCATCGACCGTTCTGGGTTGATGTATTGGTGATATGTGTTGCCCGTGGCCACATGGTTCCACAGCTCGACAGCACCGATTTCTACGATCCGATCGCCGGACTCGGGGTCAAAGCCTGTGGTTTCGGTATCAAGAACGATTTCACGCATTGTCAGAGCCACTTTTCAGGGTTTCAAGCACAGTTTTGACGTCGTTTTCCGCCATTTCAAGGGTATCTGTCCGAACCCTGAAATCAGATCTCCGGACTTTTTCATCGTTCGGCATCTGCTTGGACAGGATTTGTTCAAACTGCGCTTCTGTCATCGTGCCCCGGGCCATAACGCGTTCCCGTTGAAGGGTTGGATTTACGTCAACGCAGACAACAGCGTCAAATTCACCCTCTGAGTTCGTTTCGAACAACAGGGGAATGTCAAAAACGATGCAGTCCGCTTTCGAATGCGCTGCGAAGTCTGCCCGATCCTGTCTGACCAACGGGTGCACGATCTTTTCCAGTTTAGCCAAGGCATCACTTTCCGCAGAAATGATATCTTTCAACCGGTCTCTGGAAACAGCGCCATCAGAGATTGCTTGTGGCCACAGGTCCTGAATTGGGGCTAGTTTTTCACGCACCGTTTGGGCCGATCGGGGAACGGCTGCGTCAGCATCCCACACATCGCATCCAAGATCTTTGAAAATCTTGGACGTTGTCGACTTACCCATGCCGATAGATCCGGTCAGACCGATTTTAAGTGTCATCGCAAAACGGCCGCACGCAGCGCATCATCCACTTCCGGGCGCTTGTTGAACCAGCGCTCAAACCCCGGAACCGCCTGATGTAGCAACATGCCCAAGCCGTCGACAGTCGGGCAGCCGATTTCACGCGCTGTTTTCAGAAGCTTGGTTTCTAGCGGTGTGTATACAATGTCTGTAACCAAAGTTGTCGGTCGCAACCCGTCAAGCGGCACGCGCAATTCGGGCTTGCCGACCATGCCAAGCGACGTCGTGTTCACAACAGTCGCGGCATCCTCCATGACATTTCCTGCCTGCACCCATTCTATAACGCTCAGGCGCTTGCCAAAATCTTCGCGCAGCTTATCGGCCCGTGCCCGCGTTCTGTTGGTGATCAAAATCTCTGGGCAGCCGGCCTCGATCAATGACGCAACAATCGCACGCGCCGCGCCGCCCGCCCCAAGAACGACAGCCGGCCCAGCCTTTGGTTCCCAAGTAGGGGCTTTCTGGCGCAAGTTGGCAATAAATCCGTAACCATCTGTATTATCGGCATGAATTTTACCATCACTGCGGAAAATCAAAGTGTTGGCAGCCCCGATCACCGCAGCCCGATCTGTGATCAGATCAGCGATCTCAAGTACCTTTTCCTTATAAGGGATGGTCACATTGACGCCCACAAACCCCAGCTCTGGCAGCGTTTTAAGGGCACTTTCCAGTTTGTCAGCGGCAATCTCCATCGGGATGTAGTAGCCAGGCAAACCATATTTCCGAAGCCAATAACCATGAAGCTGAGGCGATTTCGAATGCGCAATAGGGGACCCGATAACACCCGCCAACGGGATACGATTTGCGGTCATGATGCCAGTTCTCCGATCAACGTCAGATGATTGATAAACTCTATAAGCGGAAGACCAAGCACATTGAAATGATCACCTTCAATCCGCGTGAACAATCGAACGCCTTCCTGTTCCAATTTGTACGCACCGACAGAGTCTGCAACCGAAGGCCAGTTCCGCCCGAGATAATCATCAATGAATCCATCTGACAGATCGCGCATATAAAGGCGCACCATCCCGATGTGGCGCCATTTCGGCTCGCCATCTTGATAAAGAACCGCGGCTGAAAGCAGCATGTGCTTTTTCCCGCTTAGTAAAGTCAGCTGTTCCTTCGCCTGCTCGATGGTTTCCGGTTTGGACAGGATGCGATCATCGATTTGCAAAATCTGGTCACACCCCAGAACATATGCGCCAGGATTCTTCTGCGAGATTTTGCGCGCCTTCAATTCGGCCAGAGTATCAGCCACGTCACGGGGTTTGGCCTGCTCGGCTTCCAAGGCACCGCGAACCGAATCTTCATCAATCCGTGCGACCTGTACAGAGTGGGTGATTCCAGCCGACGACAGCAGTTCGGTGCGGATTTTTGATCCTGAAGCGAGGATGAGCGGATTTTTCATGTGGAAAACTCGTCGAATAACCGCGGGTAAATGTGGTTGGATCGTTCATGGGAAAATTAACACGATCATGCAAGCCGTGGACAACTTCCATGTTTTTCCCGACGTTCAGTAAGATTATCAGTTTGGGGACGGGATAACTTTACCGATGTGCGTAAGCTAAAATTTCTTGTATCTCTACCAAGATATGTACAAGAAACAATGAAATCCGAAATCACAATAAGATATTGTTAAATAACATTTTTTCTTGGTTAATCTAGTATACAAGAATTTTGGTACACCAAGTTTTCCACAATCTGTTCTAACTGTGGAAAAACGACCAGAAACTCAGTAATCCCAAGCTTAACAAATCCCCAACAAACAAAATCATCTCTTAAATATTTTCTTTATTTTATAAAGTTTACCTGCCTGACCTCGACGATTGACTTCACACGGTAATTTTCTTACCTGTGTTCCAACGCCTCAGTCCTGAGGAACGTGTTTTCCAACATAACTGCTTTGAACTGCATCCATCAGGTGCAGAGAGTGTGCGATGAATCTCGAAAAACTGAACCTGTCCGATCTTAAGGCCCAAAGCCCAAAGAACCTTTTGGCGCTTGCTGAAGAGCTTGAGATTGAAAACGCCTCGACCATGCGAAAAGGCGAAATGATGTTCCAAATTCTGCGTGAACGCGCAGACGAAGGCTGGGACATTTATGGTGATGGCGTTCTTGAAGTTCTTCAGGACGGTTTTGGTTTCTTGCGTTCTCCGGAAGCAAACTACCTGCCGGGTCCTGACGATATTTATGTATCGCCCGACATGATCCGTAAATTTTCGCTGAGAACAGGCGACACAATCGAAGGTCAGATCAAAGCACCTGAGGGTGAAGAACGTTACTTTGCTTTGATGGACGTATCGCAGATCAACTTCGAAGATCCTGAAAAAGCACGTCACAAGATCGCATTCGATAACCTGACGCCGCTCTACCCAGATGAACGTCTGAAGATGGAAATCGAAGATCCTACCATCAAAGACAAATCCGCGCGCATCATCGACCTCGTCGCACCGATCGGTAAAGGTCAGCGTTCTTTGATCGTTGCCCCGCCGCGGACCGGTAAAACGGTGCTGCTGCAGAACATCGCGTCCAGCATCGAAAAGAACCACCCGGAATGCTATCTGATCGTTCTTCTGATCGACGAACGTCCGGAAGAAGTTACTGACATGCAGCGTTCTGTGAAGGGTGAGGTTATTTCCTCGACCTTCGATGAACCTGCGACACGTCACGTGGCCGTCAGCGAAATGGTTATCGAAAAAGCCAAGCGCCTCGTTGAACATAAGCGCGACGTCGTGATCTTGCTCGACTCGATCACACGCCTTGGCCGCGCCTTTAACACTGTCGTACCTTCCTCTGGTAAGGTTCTGACTGGTGGTGTTGACGCGAATGCCCTGCAGCGTCCTAAACGCTTCTTCGGTGCCGCGCGTAACATCGAAGAGGGTGGCTCTCTGACCATCATCGCAACAGCGCTGATCGACACAGGCAGCCGTATGGACGAAGTCATCTTTGAAGAATTCAAAGGTACGGGTAACTCTGAAATCGTTCTGGATCGTAAGGTCGCGGATAAGCGGGTCTTCCCGGCGATGGATATTCTCAAGTCCGGTACGCGTAAGGAAGATCTGTTGGTCGATAAGGCAGATCTGCAGAAAACATTCGTGCTGCGCCGCATTCTGAACCCGATGGGCACAACGGACGCGATCGAATTCCTGCAATCGAAGCTGAAACAGACTAAAACGAACTCTGAATTCTTCGATTCTATGAACACCTAAATCAGGGGCGCTAGCGGATGGATACGATCTTTGCCCTTGCCACCGCGCAGGGGCGCGCTGGCGTTGCTGTAATCCGTATTTCAGGTCCTCAGTCATGGGATGTAGGCACCGCGCTTGCTGGTAGCCTGCCAAAGCCTCGTAAGGCTGGTCTACGACGTCTTACAGCGTCTGATGGAACCTATCTTGATGAAGCTTTGGTTCTTACTTTTGAGGACAAAGAAAGCTTCACTGGTGAAAAAACGGTCGAGCTTCAGACCCACGGAAGTATTGCAGTCGTAAACTCTATTTTAAAAGAGTTGGGCAGATTTAGTGACTGTAGACCGGCTGAACCTGGTGAGTTTACCCGCCGCGCAATGGAGAGTGGTCGACTTGATCTTGTTCAGGTCGAAGCTCTCTCTGATCTGATCGAGGCAGAAACAGAGCTGCAAAGAAAACAAGCTTTACGGATGTTCGATGGCGCGTTTGGTGAACGCGTTCTATCGTGGCGGCAATCGCTGATCCGGGCGGCTTCTTTGCTAGAAGCGGTTATCGACTTCGCTGATGAAGAAGTACCAGAGGACGTTTCAGTAGAAGTTTCCGAGCTTCTGAAAATGGTAATCGAAGCTTTAAACAAAGAGCTGACTGGCTTTCAAAGTGCAGAACGAATTCGATCCGGTTTTGAGGTTGCGATCATAGGCGCTCCGAATGTGGGTAAATCCACATTACTCAATGCGCTGGCTGGTCGCGACGCAGCCATCACGTCTGAAATCGCGGGAACGACGCGCGATGTGATCGAGGTGCGAATGGACCTCTCGGGCATCCCCGTAACCTTGTTGGATACGGCCGGTCTACGAGAGACCGACGATACAATTGAAGCACTTGGTATTGCGCGAGCAAAGGACAGGGCTTCGGCTGCAGACCTTCGTGTATTTCTGAAGTCTGGTGATGAAGGCGTTCCTGACTTCATCGAAGCAGAAGATTTGGTTTTTGAAACTAAGGCTGATTTAACCGGAAAGGCCGACGCTATCTCGGCCAAATCGGGTGAGGGGCTGGATAAGGTCATTCGATTGATAACCCATGCTTTGCAGCAGAAAGTTGCTGGTGCTAGCCTTGCCACCCGAGAACGCCATCGCGTGGCACTGGTTCTGGGTGTTAAACATCTGGAAACCGCTGAAAGATTGGTTTCGGAAGGCTCCGAAATTTATGATATCGCTGCTGAAGAGATTCGAACCGCCGTGCGTGGACTTGAAAGTCTTGTCGGTAAAGTTGGTGTTGAAGACCTGTTGGACGAAATCTTCTCAAGTTTCTGTCTTGGAAAGTAAGGAGTGTTTCACGTGAAACATTTGGACTTTGATGTGATCGTTGTTGGCGGTGGCCACGCCGGGACAGAAGCGGCCCACGCATCAGCGCGAACAGGTGCAAAAACCGCTTTGATCACTATGCGCGAGGCGGATATCGGCGTGATGTCTTGTAACCCAGCGATCGGTGGTTTGGGGAAAGGCCACCTTGTCCGCGAAATCGACGCCTTGGATGGTGTAATGGGGCGGGTCGCTGACCTTGCAGGCATTCAATTTCGGCTTCTGAACCGCCGGAAAGGGCCGGCGGTACAGGGGCCTCGTGCGCAAGCCGATAGAAGAATCTATCGACGTGAGATGTTGGCGCTGACTAAAAGCCAAAAGAACCTGACAATCGTTGAAGGTGAAGTCGTCGATCTTCTTCTGAATGGTGATACCGTGTCGGGTGTTTCTCTGGCCTACGGAACTACGCTTAGCTCTAAATCCGTTGTTTTGACCTCGGGAACTTTCCTACGTGGCGTAATCCACATTGGGGATATGTCCTATGCTGGGGGTCGAATGGGTGACCAAGCTTCTGTACGATTGGCCGAGCGTATTGATGAATTTGGTCTGCCGTTAGGGCGCTTGAAGACCGGCACGCCCCCGCGACTGGATGGTCGAACAATTGATTGGGATCGCTTGGATTCTCAACCCGGTGACGACGAACCGGTGATGTTTTCGTTCTTATCCAAGTCACCGACAGCAAAGCAGATTTCTTGTGGTATCACGCACACGAATGAAAAAACGCATGAGATCATACGTTCAAACCTAGAGCGTTCAGCGATGTATGGCGGCCATATCGAAGGCGTCGGGCCGCGATACTGCCCGTCGATCGAAGACAAGGTCGTCCGTTTCGCTGATAAAACATCGCATCAGATTTTTCTTGAACCTGAGGGCGTCGACGATCACACCGTTTATCCCAACGGGATTTCGACGTCCTTGCCAGCTGACGTGCAAAAGGATTATGTCCATTCGATCGAGGGTTTGGAAAAGACTGAAATCCTTCAACCGGGTTACGCGATTGAATATGACTATGTAGATCCCCGTGCGCTTGACCTGCAATTGGCGGTCAAAGGCGTGAACGGCTTGTTCTTGGCCGGCCAAATCAACGGCACAACCGGTTATGAAGAAGCGGCCGCACAGGGTTTGATCGCCGGCACAAACGCGGCGCTTCGTTCTTCGGGGAAAGACCCATTCATTCTAAGCCGGTCTGACAGCTATATTGGCGTGATGATCGACGATCTTACCACACGGGGCGTTAGCGAACCTTATCGCATGTTTACGTCCCGCGCAGAGTTCCGCCTGTCACTGCGGGCAGATAATGCGGACCAACGCCTTACACAGATTGGTCTGGATTTTGGACTTGTGGGTGATGTTAGAAAATCAGCGTTCCAATCAAAGATGGAAGCATTGTATTCGGCGAAAGCGTCACTGGAAGCACTCAGCCTTACTCCAAAAGAGCTGAATGAGATTGGCTTAACTGTCAATCAGGACGGTGCCCGCCGGAATGGTATGGAAATTCTGGCGTTCCCGGATACGTCCTTTGAATCGCTGCTTGCAGCGGATCCTTCGCTTAAAAGCGTTCCTGATGACATTCGCCGCCAGCTTGAAAAAGACGCGACGTATGCAAGTTACATCGAGCGCCAGAAAAAAGACGTGGAGGCGCTTCGTAAAGACGAGAAACAAGCTATTCCGTCCGACTTCGATTTCGGAGTTCTGAGTGGTTTGTCAAACGAGTTGAAGGATAAGTTGACACGGGCACGCCCGGATAACCTTGCTCAGGCGGCGCGGGTTGAAGGGATGACGCCGGCCGCACTATCGCTGCTACTGTCCAAGCTTCGCCAAGCTAGCCGTCAAAAATCTGCGTGACGGGTTCCTAAGATGAATGTTTCACGTGAAACACTGGACCGGTTGCGCGCGTATGAAGCGCTGGTTCTGAAGTGGTCACCAAAGATCAACCTCGTTTCCAAAGGCACGCTGGCTGATACCTGGGGGCGACACATTGTTGATTCCCTCCAAGTTATCGAGTTGGCCCCGAAATCCGGAAAATGGGTTGATTTGGGCAGTGGTGGGGGATTTCCCGGTATCGTTGCTGCGATTTGCGCGATGGAAGCGGATCGCGACCACGATGTGATTCTCGTTGAGAGTGACGCCAGAAAATCTGCTTTTCTACGCACAGCTCTTCGGGAAATCGGTGTCGAAGGAACAGTTATTACCGACAGGATTGAAAACGTTCCAGGGCAGGGGGCAGACATCCTAACTGCCCGCGCATTGACGTCGCTTGATGGTTTGTTGGGCTTTGCAAAACAACATATGGCCGAACAGGGAATAGCCCTTTTCCCGAAAGGGGCGACGTGGCAAAAAGAAGTTGAAGCAGCAAAAGAACACTGGGATTTCCAAGCAAAAATGCACCCCAGTACGACACATCCAGACGCCGTTGTGCTGGAAGTAAGTGAGGTCAAACATGTCTGATCCGACGCGTCCCGTTGGTCCGAAGATTATCGCAATTGCCAACCAAAAGGGCGGGGTCGGCAAAACGACAACTTCCATCAACCTAGCTGCGGCGCTTGCGGAAGAGGGGCTATCGATCCTTCTTGTTGATCTTGATCCACAAGGAAATGCGTCCACTGGCATTGGTGTTGAACCCACAGAGCGCGAATACACCTCTTACGAACTGCTGCTCGAGGACGTTCCGTTGAACGATGTGATCCGCAAAACGGAAACCGAAGGTGTCTTTGTAGTACCAGCCACCGTTGACCTAAGCTCGGCTGATATCGAGCTCTATTCGACCGAAAAGCGTAGCTTTTTGCTGCACGATGCGCTGCGCCAGCCTGCAATGGATGATTTCGGCTTTGATTACATCCTTATCGACTGTCCGCCTTCGCTCAATTTGCTGACGGTGAACGCGATGGTCGCCGCACATTCCGTCCTCGTGCCCCTGCAAAGCGAATTCTTCGCACTTGAGGGCCTGTCTCAGCTTATGCTGACAGTCAGAGAGGTTAGGGAAACGGCGAATTCCGCGCTCAGGATCGAAGGTATTGTTCTGACCATGTACGATGCACGGAATAACCTGTCGTTGCAGGTAGAAGAGGATGCGCGCGATAATCTTGGGGATCTTGTTTTCCAGACGGTTATTCCCAGAAACGTCCGGGTCAGCGAGGCGCCGTCTTTTGCGATGCCGGTTACGTCCTACGATGGCATGTCCAAGGGTGCGCAGGCATACCGCGCCCTTGCCCGTGAACTAATCAAGAAAAACAGCAAACTGGCCGCATGAGGAGAGCATCATGACAACGAAAAAAGATACACGTCGGGGGTTGGGTCGCGGTCTTTCTGCTTTGATGTCGGATGTGGCCCCGTCGGCACCCGCTGATCAGGTAGCTGCCACACCGGCACGCGCCGACCGCATGGTACCGATCGAGCGGATTTTCCCCAATCCGGACCAGCCGCGTCGCACCTTTACCCAGGATCAATTGGAAGAACTGGCGGCGTCTATCAAGGAAAAGGGCGTTATCCAACCGATCATCGTTCGTGAAAAACCGAGTGAGGCTGGAAGTTTTGAAATCGTAGCTGGTGAACGCCGGTGGCGTGCCTCGCAGTTGGCGCAGCTGCACGAAATGCCGGTTTTGGTTCGCGAATTTACCGACACTGAAGTGCTGGAAATAGCGATCATCGAAAACATTCAGCGCGCAGACCTGAATGCGATCGAAGAAGCGGCCGGTTATCGTCAACTGATGATGAAGTTTGGTCATACCCAAGAAAAGCTGGCAGAAGCCTTGGGTAAAAGCCGAAGCCATATTGCGAACCTGCTTCGTCTGCTGAATTTGCCGGAAGACGTTCAGGCACTTGTTGTCGAAGGAAAGCTCAGCGCGGGTCATGCGCGCGCGTTGATCACAGCTGAAAACCCTTCCGAGCTTGCCAAGCTGGTCGTGGAAAAGCAGCTTTCTGTGCGTGAAACCGAACGTCTGGCCAAAACAGTTGCCGCTCCGGACAGCGCCAAGATCAAAGCGAAGCCGCGCGATGATAAAGATGCAGACACAAAAGCGCTGGAGGGCGATCTGTCGGCCGCACTACGCATGAAGGTTCGGATCGATCATAAGCCCGGCCAAGAGGCGGGCTCGGTCAGCATTTCCTATGATACGCTTGAGCAGTTGGACGAACTTTGCATGTTGCTGAGCACGTCGCGCTAATTATTCAGGATGGTCCGGCAGCAATTCGGTAATTAGCGAATTCAGGACCATCCGCCCCTGTGGGGTTGCTCCCAGACGATCTCCGTTTTGCCCAATTAACCCGAGATCGGCCATTTTGTTCGTTTGTTCGGGTGAAAGTGCGGCGGGATCCAGATCGCGAACACGCACCACATCTATGCCTTCATTAAGTCGAAGCCCCATCATCAGGTATTCTCCAGCCTGATCGATGTTGGAAACGATATCGTCGATGCGGTCCCCGTTACCTTGCTCAGCGTTTTCCAGCCAAGCACCTGGATTGCGCCAAGCCACCGTCGCGTGCTTCCGTCCATTCAAAGACAGTCTGCCGTGCGCACCGGGGCCGATCCCGCCGTAATCGCCGTATCTCCAATAGATAAGGTTGTGCTGCGACTCCGCGCCGGGTTCTGCGTGGTTTGAAACCTCATAGGCCGGCATCCCGTGCTGATCGCAAATCTCTTGCGTCAGTTCATACATATCTGCGGACAGATCTTCGTCTGGCAGGCCGGACAGTTGACCACGGCGCTGACGCTCCCAGAATGCGGTGCCCTGCTCAATTGTCAGCTGGTACAGCGACAAATGATCCACTGACATCGCCAAAGCTTCGGTCAGTTCTTTGCGCCAATCGTTCAGGCTTTGGCCTTGTCTGGCGTAGATCAGATCAAAGCTGATCCTTTTGAAAACTGAACGCGCGGTGTCAAAGGCCTTGCGGGCTTCCTCGACTGAATGCAAACGCCCTAGTTTGGCCAAGTCGGGGTTATTTAGTGCCTGAATACCCATCGAAACGCGGTTTACACCCGCGTCTGAAAACCCGCGAAAACGCCCAGCCTCAACAGACCTTGGGTTGGCCTCAAGCGTGATTTCGATGTTGTTGGCAAAGGTCCACTTTTCGCGAATACGTTCGATCAGCGCATTCACCAGCTCTGGCGACATCAAGCTGGGCGTACCGCCACCGAAGAAAACCGAGTTCAGCACGCGGTCCGGCGTCAAATCAGCAATCCGGTCGATTTCGGACAGATACGCAGCGCGCCAGCGATCTTCGTCTATTTCACGTGAAACATGGGAATTGAAATCGCAGTAGGGGCACTTGGCTTCGCAGAACGGCCAATGCACGTACAGGCCAAACCCCCCGTTGCGCCAATCTTCAATCAAACAGGGCACCTGTCAGCTTGCGGAACGCATCAGCACGGTGACTGATCTTGTTCTTTTCCCAACGATCCATTTCACCAAACGTGATGTCATAGCCTTCGGGAACAAAGATCGGGTCATAGCCGTGACCCTGATCACCACGCATCGGCCAGACAACCTTACCCTCCATCACACCGGGGAAAACCTCGTCGTGGCCATCGGGCCAAGCCAGAACCAAAGTACAGCAAAAGCGCGCTGTCCACGGCTCAGGCGCGCCTTTAGCGACCAAGAGATCATGGGTTTTGGTCATCGCCATTACAAAGTCGCGGCCATTGGGTGTTTCTGACCAGTCAGCTGTATAAACGCCCGGCGATTTGTCCAATGCATCAATCTCGATCCCGCTGTCATCAGACAGGGCAGGGAGGCCGGTTGCTTTGGCAGCAGCATGCGCCTTGATGCGGGCGTTTTCGACAAATGTGGTGCCGGTTTCTTCGGGCTCGGGAAGGTTCATTTCCTTTGCGCCGACAACCTCAACACCGAAGGGCGCGAAAAGCGCCTTCATCTCTTCAAGCTTGCCAGCATTGTGGGTCGCAACAAGAAGACGCTTTTCGCTAAACTTGGGCATTATGCACCTACGGCCTTCAGTTGTGCCTCGACCAGCTCGGCAATGCCCTTGTCAGCCAGATCAAGCAGTTCGTTCATCTGCGCACGCGAGAATGTCGCGCCTTCTGCAGACATCTGAACTTCGATCATCTGGCCATCAGCACGCAGGATGAAGTTACCATCAACGCCTGCTTCGCTGTCTTCTGGGTAATCCAGATCAAGCACCGGCTGGCCCGCGTAGATACCGCAGCTTACCGCCGCGACCGGCGAAATCAGCGGATCGGTTACGATATCGCCGGCTTTCATCAGCTTGTTCACTGCCAAACGCAATGCGACCCAGCCGCCAGTGATAGATGCGCAACGTGTCCCGCCATCAGCCTGAATGACGTCGCAGTCGATTGTGATCTGGCGTTCACCCATTGCAACGCGGTCCACGCCAGCGCGCAGCGAACGGCCAATCAAACGCTGGATTTCAACTGTACGACCACCTTGTTTACCGGTTGCGGCCTCGCGGCGCATACGGCTGGATGTCGAACGGGGCAGCATGCCGTATTCGGCGGTGACCCAGCCCAAGCCGGAACCTTTGATAAACGGTGGAACGCGGTCTTCGATCGTCGCGGTGCACAGAACGTGGGTGTCGCCCATGCGGATCATGCAGGATCCTTCGGCGTGCTTGGTCACATCTGTTTCAATTGAAACGCTGCGCATCTCGTTTAGTTGTCTTCCGGACGGTCGCATGAAATTCTCCTTAGGGGTTGGTTCGGGGATATAGCCGCAGGTACAGGTCACGCAACCCCGATTGACCTTTCGATGGAACCGACTTTAATGCTTAGGAAAGAGCGTTTGAGCAATGAATGACGGAACTTCCATTCTGAACCAGATGAACGACCGCTCGCGCGAGGTCTTTCGCCAGGTCGTTGAGGGGTATCTGCAAACCGGAGAGCCGATAGGTTCACGGACGCTCACACGTACCCTGTCCGAGAAAATCTCTGCCGCGACCATTCGCAATGTGATGCAGGATCTGGAGTTTCTGGGCCTACTGGACAGCCCCCACACAAGCGCGGGGCGTATCCCGACGCAGGCGGGGCTGCGGATGTTTGTGGATGGCCTTCTTGAGGTTCAGCATCTGGACGACAACGACCGCGAAAAGATCGACGCGACGTTGGGCAAAGAAGCGAACGACGTCGGCGACATCATGGATCGCGTGGGTTCCGCTTTGTCGGGTGTTACACAGGGCGCGTCTCTGGTTTTGACCCCGAAACATGAAGCGGCGATCAAGCATATCGAATTCGTCAGCCTTGCACACGACCGGGCCTTGGTGGTTCTGGTCTTCTCTGATGGGCACGTCGAAAACCGCATCTTTGTTCCGCCTCCGGGACAGACACCCAGTTCTATGCGCGAGGCTGCGAATTTTCTGAACGCGCTGGCCGAGGGCAAAACCCTGACGGAAATCCAGCGCGATCTGAAAGGCCAGATTGAAGCGAAGCGGCGCCAGATCGACGGGCTTGCCCATGATCTGGTTCAAAGCGGGCTGGCAGTTTGGGCTGACGATGATGATCAGGCCGAACGTTTGATCGTTCGGGGCAGGTCGAATCTTTTGGGGCAAGACGGCCAAGAACAAGAAATTGATCGCATCCGTGTGCTGTTTGACGACCTTGAACGTAAGCGGGACATCGCCGAATTCCTGCAATTGACCGAAGATGGCGACGGTGTGCGCATTTTTATCGGCTCCGAGAACAAACTTTTTTCTCTTTCGGGTTCCTCTCTGGTCGTGTCTCCTTATATGAACGCTGACCGAAAGATTATTGGCGCGGTCGGGGTCATTGGTCCGACACGCCTGAACTACGGTCGGATTGTTCCGATTGTGGATTACACCGCACAGTTGGTCGGAAGGCTCCTCTCCGACCGGAGATAGAGGATGAACATGGCAAACTCGACGAACGACGAATTCCTCGATGATATCGACGATCTCGAAGCTGAAGCGACAGCGCAGGAAGAGGCAGACGCAGAATACGCGGATTCCCCCGAAGCCCGCATCGAAGAGCTGGAAGCAGAGCGCGACGAATACAAAGACCGTTTCATGCGTGCTTTGGCCGATGCCGAAAACGCACGGAAGCGCGCAGACAAGGATCGCCGCGAAGCCGAGCAGTACGGCTCGACCCGCATGAGCCGCGATATCTTGTCTGTCTACGACAATCTGAGCCGCGCGCTGATGGCTGCAAAAGAAGAACAGACGCCTGCGTCTGATGCTTTGGTTGAGGGGATCGAGCTTACGCTGCGCGAACTTCTGAACGTCTTCAAAAAGCACGGCATCGAAAAAATCGCGCCGGAAGTCGGCGACAAATTCGATCCGACCCACCACGAAGCAATGTTCGAAGCGCCCGTGCCGGGCACAAAAGCGGGCGAGATCATTCAGGTTTCTGCCGAAGGGTTCATGCTGTACGACCGCCTGCTGCGCCCCGCGCAAGTCGGCGTCAGTTCGATGCCAGCTAGCTAATATGGAAAAGGCGGCCACTGGCCGCCTTTTTTATCCGTTCGCCAGTTCGCGAAGTTCATACAAAATTTGTAGCGCCTCGCGCGGCGTCAGATCGTCAGGCACAATTTCCTTTAGCCGCTCTTCAGCTGCAGACGTTTTGGCGGCAATGGCCTCTTGTTTTACAGTCTCGGTCACAGCAGAGAACAACGGTAGGTCGTCGATCAAACGGGCGGGAGATGTTTTTTCGCGCTCGCCTTGCTCAAGCGATTCCAGCACAGACTTGGCGCGTGAAATAACCGCTTTGGGTAGGCCGGCCAGTTGCGCCACCTGCACACCATAGGACCGGTCGGCTGCACCAGCGCGTACTTCGTGTAGGAAGATCACCTCACCTTCCCATTCTTTCACAGTCACCGTGGCGTTGGATACGCCGGGCAGTTTGTCGGCAAGGGCTGTCATCTCGTGGTAATGCGTTGCGAACAATCCGCGCACACGGTTGACCTCGGCCAGATGCTCTAGCGTTGCCCAAGCAATAGACAAGCCGTCATAGGTCGCTGTGCCGCGGCCGATTTCATCCAGAATGACCAAGGCACGGTCGTCTGACTGGTTCAAGATGGCGGCAGTTTCGACCATTTCCACCATGAAGGTTGAACGCCCTTTCGCCAGATCGTCCGACGCACCAACGCGGCTAAAGATTTGTCCGACAAGGCCGATATGAGCTGCCTTGGCCGGAACATAGGCCCCCATTTGTGCCAGAATGGCGATCAGCGCGTTTTGTCGGAGGTAGGTCGACTTACCCGCCATGTTCGGACCGGTCAGCAATTGTAGCGCTGGGCCGTTGGCATTGGGCGACAGTTCGCAGTCATTGGCGATGAATGGGGCGCCACCAGCATTTCGCAGGGCATATTCCACAACAGGATGACGCCCCTGTTCCACGTGAAACGCGCGGCTGTCGTCGACTGTTGGTTTCACCCAGTCTTCCGATTTCGCCAGCTTGGCCATGGCCGTTGCAACATCGAACTCGGCCAGTGCTAGGGAAAGTTGGGTCAGGATGGGTGCGTTTTCTGTTATTCGGCTCTGTAACGCCTGAAAGTGGGCCTTTTCGATCTCGATCGCGCGTCCGCCAGCGTTCAAAATTTTTGTCTCAAGTTCTGACAATTCAACGGTCGTAAATCGGACCTGATTGGCTGTGGTTTGCCGATGGATAAAAGTTTCCGACAGCGGTGCGGACATCATCTTTTCCGCGTGGAGCGCGGTGGTTTCAATGAAATAACCCAGCACGTTGTTATGCTTGATCTTGAGCGACGTAACGCCGGCCTGTTCGGCATACTCTGACTGAAGGCGGGCAATGACGCCACGACCCTCGTCGCGCAGTGTGCGTACTTCGTCTAATTCAGGATCGTAGCCTTCGGCAATAAATCCGCCGTCACGGGCCAGCAACGGTGGCTCTGCGACAAGTGCATTATCAAGCAGATTGCACAGATCGTCATGGCCGAGCAAAGCGGCACGGGCGTTCTGTAGCAACTCGGGCAGGTCGCTACCCTCTACGAGCGCCGCGATTTCCTCGGCTTGGCCAAGCGAATTGCGCACGGCGGCAAGGTCACGGGGCCCACCTCGATCCAGACCCAATCGCGACAGGGCGCGGTCGATGTCGGGTACTTTCTTTAAAGCCGAGATCAGCTTTTCCGAAAGGGCACTGGCTTTAACCGCCCAGGTCACGCCATCTTGTCTTTGGTGGATTGTATCCAGATCGCGCGACGGGGAAGACAGGCGGCGTTCGAGCAAACGCGCCCCGGCTGCAGTGACCGTGCGGTCAATGACGGACAGCAAAGAACCCGCGCGACCGCCTTGCATGGATTGCGTCAGTTCAAGGTTTTTGCGTGTGGCATTGTCGATCTGCAAAAGACGCGACACGTTTTCCTGACGCGGCGGCTGCAGCAAGGGAAGGTTTCCCTTTTGCGTAATCTCAAGGTAATCGACGACCGCGCCAAGCGCGGAAAGCTCAGCCCGATCAAAACTGCCAAAAGCGTCGGATGAGGCGACGCCGAATACGTCGCAAAGCCGTTTTTCAGCCGAAGTAGAGTCGAATGACGCCCGACCAAGGAATGTCGGAACCACGCCGATATCATCCAGAACCGTAGCGAAACCCTCATCCATGCTTTCTGAAATCAACACCTCGGAAGGGGCCAAACGCGCAAGCTCAGATCCGACACGGGCCTGCGGCAGTGACAGCGCATGAAAGGCCCCTGTGGAAATATCCGTGTACGCAATTGCCCAAGCGCCGCGCACATTGCTGATGGCCACAAGGTAGTTGTGGCGCCGCGCCTCTAGCAGACTTTCTTCGGTCAATGTGCCGGGCGTTACCAGACGCACCACGTCGCGTTTCACAACAGACTTGGATCCACGCTTTTTCGCCTCTGCGGGGCTTTCCATTTGTTCACAAACGGCAACGCGAAACCCCTTCCGGATCAGCGTCAGCAAATACCCTTCGGCGGCATGCACCGGAACGCCGCACATCGGGATGTCATCGCCGTTGTGCTTTCCGCGCTTTGTCAGAGCGATATCAAGCGCCTCTGCAGCGGCTGCTGCATCGTCGAAGAACAGCTCGTAAAAGTCACCCATGCGATAAAACAACAAAGCATCAGGATATTGTTGTTTTATTTCAAGATATTGCGCCATCATTGGCGTGACAGCAGTAGTGTTAGCGCTCACGAGCCTTCCCCCAGAGGATTTGGCATGACATTAAGGCGGCCAAACTTCGGGTAAAACCCGAATTTCCAGCAAAAAACCAGAGTGCCATGTCGAAATCAAAACTGACCCGCGAAGAAGCGCTTAATTTCCACCTCGAGCCGACCCCCGGCAAGTGGGAGGTGCAAGCGACCGTACCCATGACAACACAGCGGGATTTGTCGCTGGCCTATTCGCCGGGTGTGGCTGTTCCGTGTGAAGAAATCGCGCAAAACCCTGAATTGGCTTATGATTATACGAACAAGGGCAACCTTGTTGCGGTCATTTCCAACGGTACAGCGGTTCTAGGCCTTGGCAATTTGGGTGCGCTGGGCGGCAAGCCGGTGATGGAAGGCAAGTCGGTTCTGTTCAAACGCTTTGCCGATGTGAACTCGATCGACATCGAACTCGACACCGAAGATCCGGACGAATTCTGCAAAGCGGTCAAGCTGATGGGCCCGACGTTTGGTGGAATCAACCTTGAAGACATCAAGGCGCCAGAATGCTTCATCATCGAACAGCGCCTGAAGGAAGAGATGGACATTCCTGTCTTCCACGATGACCAGCACGGCACTGCGGTTATCTGTGCGGCGGGCCTGCTGAACGCGCTGCATATCTCGGGCAAAAAGATCGAAGACGTTAAGATCGTTCTGAACGGCGCGGGCGCTGCGGGAATTGCCTGTATCGAATTGCTGAAAAGCATGGGCGCGCGTCACGACAATTGCATCGTTTGTGACACGAAGGGCGTCATTTATCAGGGTCGCACCGAAGGCATGAACCAGTGGAAATCGGCACATGCCATCACCACTGAACTGCGTACCTTGGAAGATGCTATGAAAGGCGCGGACGTGTTTCTTGGTGTTTCGGTCAAAGGTGCCGTGACACAGGCGATGGTCGAGGCGATGGCACCCAACCCCGTTATCTTCGCGATGGCCAACCCCGATCCGGAAATCACACCGGAAGAAGCCCATGAGGTTCGCCCCGATGCAATCGTTGCTACGGGCCGTTCTGATTACCCGAACCAAGTAAACAACGTTCTGGGCTTCCCCTATCTGTTCCGCGGGGCGCTGGATATCCACGCGCGCGCCATCAACGACGAAATGAAGATCGCTTGTGCCCATGCATTGGCCCAACTGGCACGCGAAGACGTTCCGGATGAGGTTGCGGTTGCATACGGCAAAACCCTGAAGTTCGGTCGCGACTATATCATCCCGACACCGTTTGACCCGCGTCTGATCTATCGCATTCCGCCCGCTGTTGCGAAGGCTGGTATGGATACCGGTGCCGCGCGTCGTCCGATCATCGATATGGACGCTTACGAGCTGAACCTAAAGACGCGCCTCGATCCGACGGCCTCGATCCTGCAGGGTCTGAGCGCGCGCGCACGAGCGGCCCAAGCCCGCATGATCTTTGCCGAAGGTGACGACCCGCGTGTTCTGCGGGCTGCTGTGTCCTACCAGCGGTCCGGTTACGGTAAATCCTTGGTTGTTGGCCGTGTCGATGACGTGAAAGCAAAGCTTGAGGCGGCTGGTCTGGGCGATGCCGTGAACGAGATCGAGGTCGTCAACGCGGCGAATACCGAGCACCTCGATTCCTACAAAGAGCTTCTTTATTCGCGCCTTCAGCGTAAGGGCATCGACAAATCCGACGTGCACCGGATGGCAGCACGTGATCGCCACATTTTCTCGTCCCTGATGTTGGCCCACGGCCACGGCGATGCGTTGGTCACGGGCGCTACACGTAAATCCGCACATGTTATGTCGCGTATCAACCGTGTATTTGACGCGGATGCCGACACGGGTGCCGCAGGTGTAACAGCCGTGATGCACAAAGGCCGTATCGTCCTGATTTCAGACACGCTGGTCCATGAATGGCCGAACGAGGAGGATCTCGCAAACATCGCAGAGCGTGCTGCAGGCGTTGCCCGCCACCTAGGCCTTGAACCCCGTGTCGCGTTCGTATCTTTCTCGACCTTCGGGTATCCGGTGTCTGAACGCGCCGAAAAGATGCACCTTGCCCCAAGCGTGCTGGACCGTCGCGGCGTTGATTTCGAATACGAAGGCGAAATGACCGTCGACGTGGCGCTGAATTCCCGCGCGCAAGAGGCCTATCCCTTCCAGCGCCTGACAGGCCCGGCGAACATCCTTGTTGTGCCAGCGCGTCACAGCGCGTCCATCAGCGTTAAGCTGATGCAGGAAATGGCCGGCGCGACAGTGATCGGTCCGATCCTTGCTGGTGTCGGGCAGTCGATCCAGCTGTGTTCGACAGGGGCAACAGCAAATGACATCCTGAACATGGCCATTCTGGCGGCCTGCAAAGTCGGTTAATCGCTGGCACTGCCTGACATTGTGATGCACTTTGGTCCCGTAGATTTTACGGGACCAAATCCATGACTGTCTTCAACCTCGGATCCATCAACGCCGATCTGGTGTACCGTGTGCCGCATCTTCCCGAACCCGGTGAAACGCTGGCATCGACGTCGTTCACCCGTTTTCTGGGTGGCAAGGGTGCGAATATGTCCGTCGCGGCTGCGCGCGCAGCAGCGCGGGTGGTGCACATCGGCGCTGTTGGGCATGGTGGTGACTGGATGGTTGATCGCCTAACCGAATATGGCGTTGATACCCGTGAAATCGTCACTGTTTCAGGGGAATCCGGCCATGCGGTGATTGCAGTCGATGATCACGGTGAGAACAGCATTCTTCTCTTTCATGGTGCAAACACCTGTCTGGACCCGGAAGAGATTTCGGGCGCGTTGGCCCAGGCCACTGCGGAAGACAGCTTTCTGTTCCAGAACGAAACCAACGCACAGCGCGAAGCAGCCGAGGCCGCGTCCTTGCGCGGAATGCGCATTATCTATGCTGCAGCGCCCTTTGATGCTGACGCGGTTCAAGATGTTATGCCCCTGATCGACATGTTGGTTCTGAACGAGGTCGAGGCAGCACAATTGGAAGAGGCGACAGGCCTAAGTCCCGAAAACCTGCCAGTCAAAGATATCGTCGTGACGCTGGGCTCAAAGGGTTGTCGATGGTACGAAACCGACAAGGGCGAACAGATCGACGTGCCTGCCATTCAGGTTGACCCTGTGGATACAACGGGTGCTGGGGACACGTTCACGGGGTATCTGGTTGCCGGTTTGGACCGTGGATTTTCGATGCGGCAATCGCTTGATCTGGCAACAAAGGCCGCCGCTATCATGGTTACGCGTCAAGGCACGGCTGATGTGATACCTGACTTGAAAGACATTGAAGACGCGCGGTTCAACCGCCTGTAAAGGCCGCGTTTGATCCCCAGACCTGTTTAACCCGCTGATCACGTCCGCAGGCGCTACGGTATTTTTTGTAGGCGTCAGAACGGGTGATGTACCCGAACCGTGTCAGCGTTTTTTCGGAACTCTTGTAGTAGTCCTGATGATACTTCTCGGCCTTGTAAAACGGTTTGGCGGCTAGAACGGGTGTCACGATCTGCTGTCGCAGTACCTTCATACCGTCCTTCAACGCCGCGATCGCATCGGCCTTTTCGGCATCGTTTTTGACAAATATCGCGGTGCGATAACTGTCTCCGCGATCACAAAACTGGCCTCCGGCATCCAGCGGATCAATGGAACGCAGGAACATATCGTACAGAGTACGACGTGACACGATATCCGGATCGTAGGTGATTTTGACGGCCTCAAAATGGCCAGAGCCATCAGCGGAAACGTCCTTGTAGCTTGGGTTTGCCTTTGCTCCTCCGGTGTAGCCTGACACGACAGACGACACTCCGGTCACCTTTTCGAAATCGGCCTCAACGCACCAAAAACATCCACCCGCTACGATGATCTGGTCGGCCTGAGCGGTTGCAGCGGGGGCTAAAGCGATGAAAAGGGCGCTGATAAAGCGGAACATGTGCGGTCTCCTGTTTAGGGCCGACTTTTCTGTTCGCGGGGCATTATTGCAAATGAAAGATCGCGACTTCACGTGTTGATGAAGCGTCGTGAAGAATAGAAACCCCCGTCCACCGTGATGAGCGGGGGATATTTTTATTATTGAACCGCTTGCTGGGCCGTGTTGATCAGCACCGGGAAGAACTGCTGCATTGCGCGGTTCCACGATGTGATCGGTTGTTCTTCGATAAAGATGATGTCGTTCGGGCGCATTTCGAACCGTGTTGCGAGGGTCAGGTTGATCGCGTTTCCTGCATCCAAATGCCATGCGGTCACCGCGCCGAATTCAGCGGGATTGCTGGAAGGACGCAGAACGTAGATGTCGGACGGGTCGCCCGTTGTTACGTTAAAGCCGCCTTTTTCATAAAGCACATCGGCCAAAGTTGCCTGCTGGCCGAAGGGCAGGGCCACACGGCTTTGGTTTGAAACCTCGCCTGCCAGATAAACGTAGTCACGTTTTTCCGCGCCCAGATCGAGTCGGCTTTGGAAATTCGTACGCTGTTCGTTCAGGGCTGCACTGCGGATCGAAATCTCGGCCTGCAGTTCGTTTAGGGCATTGCTACGCGCCTGCTGGCGCATCTGGATGACTTCGACCTGGCTATTATAGAAGGCTAGCGCCTGATCCAGGTCGTAGTTTGTGTCGACGTAAACAGCATCGCCATCCTGCAGCTTCAGTTTTTGAAGATCAGGGCGGGCAAAGAATGTTTCGAGCGGAATCTGATAAAGTGTGCCGTCGCGATAGATACGAACTGACGCAAATTCCTCATTTTTTACTTGTACGCCACCGGATGCGGTCAAAGCTTCACTCAGATCGATGGTATTCAAGGTAACGGGCAAGATTTTCGCGCTGCCAACGGCGCCGCCAACTACCACACGTTTCGAATTGAACTCGGCGACCTCAAGCGAGAAGGCAGGATCAATTCCGTTTTCTATCAGCGCTTGGAAAACACGCGCTTCAGCTTCTTCCAGCGTCAGACCAGCGACCATTACCTGACCAAGATCAGGGATCGAGATCGAGCCGTCGTCACGGACGGTATACCCTTGCCGCTTGTTTTGGGCCGTCAAAAGACCGCTGAGTTCTTCGATTGTTGTGCCGCCGGACTTGGTTGCCAGCAACAAAACATCGCTTACTCCGATACGGTAAGCTTCGACCGGTGGTGTCGGGGGAATGCGCAGCTCAAGCGGTTTGCGTGTTTCGTTGGGAACATACGGCGCGTCGGGCAATGCGCCAGCGCCACGTAGTTGACCGCCGCCTGCTTGTTGGAAAAACGCCGCTGGCAGCGCCTTGGGTGTATAAGGGGCGCGGTTGGCGACCAGAACGGTTTGTGCATCCAGATCGACAACGCGGACCTCTGCGCCTGCAGATTGGCTTTTTACGGTGGGGGAAGTGTAAGTCACACCGCAGCCCGCGGTCACAAGGCACGTGCCAAGTACGAGTGTTTTCCAAAGACGTATCATGGTCATTCCTTCTAAAAGCGTGCGGCCTATTGCGCCTGTCGTTCGATTGTCATGTGCCCGACACCTTCGCTGATCCATTGGCGAGACCGCCAGAGCGTGCCGTTGGCCCCTTGCCAGTAGGTATTGGAAACGGAAAACCCGATCGAAGAACAAGTTTCAACAATTCTTGTCACCGGCACGGTGTTTGAGCTGATTTTAATCGTGGTGGCAGATCGGTCTGAAACCTGACATTGGAATGCCCGGAATTCAGTCTCTAACTCACCACCAAGTGTGGTTTGAAAACGTTCATAGTATGCGTCGCCGATAGTGCCTTTAAGCGCCATCAGGCTATTCGAGACGTCGGATGACATCATGTCGTCGCCCAACCCCCGCGTTTCGACGACAAGGCCCTGATTCAGCGCAACAGACACACCCGAGGCATCGGTCCAGTTTGTGACTGCACCAAGGGTGCTATCGGCGGTCAACACCGCAGACGCGCCGCGCGATTCAAGAAAGACCCGGATCGTGGGGGTGGCTGCCTTCTGTGTGTTCAGCACAACGACCTTGTTGCTGGCTTTTGCCCGCGTCGGTAGGGTGGGAAAGCCACTGCAAGCAGACAATGACAGGGCGGCGATGACAATTGCGAAGGTAGATTTCATCGCCAGAATCGCCCCCATTTTTCCTGAAGATCAGGACGGTGGGTTTCCGCCACCGTTTCATACAAACGATCCGAAACATTCAAGCGCGCGCCACCATCCCGTGTCAGCGGGCGTAGGACGGTCGAATATGTTTGCTTGGTCGGTTTTCCGGTGATCCACGACATCGGTACGCTAAGACGGATACCCTTATCAAAAGAGCCTTCGCCGAAATCTTCAAAGGGAATATCGGTCAGGGTTGCGAAGGCACCGATGCTCCAACCGTTTTCAAATGTACGGTCGACTGCCAGTGTGGCACCCCAATCGCCGGCAAGATAACGGCCGGCATCAATCTGCGTCGAAAAACCGTTGTCAAAGTCATAGTACAGGGATGCGTGACCGGTTGTGACTTCGTATTCGCGGAATCCGAAAAGCTGATCGAATTCGCGTTGTTTCACGTGGTTCAGCTCAAACCCAAGCGCAAGATTGCTGTCGACGGGTTTCCACAAAAGCTCGCCCGAAACACCGGCATACTGGGGCTCAAGATATCCGACCGTCACACGGCCATAGACGTTGTCAGATGGCCTAAAGAAATAGGCGGCGGTCAGTTCTGGAATGGATGGATCACCTTCCTTTTCATACAGGTTGGTGTCTGACCGAACACGTTGGACAACCGAATCCGATTCACGCGTTGATTCATTCTTGTTTCCCAAAAGCGTTTTCCGGACGCGCCCCTTGAGCAAATATCCGGGTGCAGGCCGATAGGTTGCGCGTGCCTCGACCCCTAAATCGGCGCGGATAGGTGCATCCGGATCGAAAAGGCTGGTCGTGATGTAGGGCCCAAAACCCAAGTCGAGCTTGGGATAGAACTCTTCCAGCGGCTCAATGGACGTGGATTCGGGCGCGATGTCAGCGCGGGCATAGCTTAGCCAAACGTTATCCAGATCATGCGCAAGGCTTTCCATATCTGCCCTACGTATGGTGACCCGTGTGGTGGGAACGCCGTTTACGACGGGCACAATCTTGAACGTGTCCACTGAACTCGGGATCGTTCCGGTCAGGACCCGCGCTGTGCGCCCGATTGCCTGAGGAAGGGCGCGATACGTGTCGTTCTCGATTTCAACCGTGGCCGTTGCGCCGTGAATTTCAAGCGCGTGCAGCGTGATGCCTGTCGCACTCAGGCGGCGCTTTGTAAGGAGGCGCACATTTGATCGGGCAACTTCGGTTCCCCAACCCAAAGCTACGGCTGACGCAGGCGAAATCGCCGGCGGAGTGCCCTCGAGGCCGCTGGGTGCCTTCGGTGTCTTGGGATCAACCGCTAAGGTGATCTGTGCACCGAATTGTGATCCGTAAAGATAATGCGCGCTTAGATGCACGCCGGGACGCGGCGTGTAGGTGACCCCGTAGTTCACCTGAGACTTCAGATCAAAGGCAGTCGTACTTTCCAGGGGATACCCATCGGAAGACAGTTCGACAGCAAAGCTAAGCTTGTCGTTCAGCTGGTATTCAATGCCGCCGAACAGGCCCGCATCACCTTGGAAAATCTGGTCGAATTCGACTTCACCACCCAGATTGCCATCACGCGAACCGCGGTCTTCAAAGCGCTCGTCCAGAATGCTTAGCGGGTTCTTGAAATTGTTCGCCGTGCCCAGCCGTCCCCAGCCGATTCCCGCTGTGGCACGTAGTTGGTTCGTTAGTGTTTTTGATGCGACGAGGTACTCGGATCGGTAAATGCCGGTGCCCAGAAAATCGTTCAATCCAAACGCCAGCGCTGGACGGTATTTGCCTTCGTCCATCAATCGGTAGTGGATCGAGAAACTACGGTCAAAACGGGTCGTCTCGGTGCCGTCAGAAATCGGGTACTGCGACATCCGAGAATACCGGAAACTCGCCGACAATCGGGGAGTGACCTGAAACGTAAGCGTATTTCTTGTCTGTCCCGCAAAGTGACTTGTCGAGAGCGAAAGCTCGGCATCGGCCAGGCTATGGGCTGCGGGCATTTCGATCAGGCCGGGAAACCCGTACGAGTTATACCCAGTTTTCAGCTCGGTCGCATGACTGGCTGACGCCGCGCCCATCAGGACGCCTGCAATGCACGAAACGCGCTTCAATCGAAAGCCCCCCATGGCTTATTTGGGATTCGGTTTAGGCCATTACCGAACCAGATTTGACCCTAGCGGATACCATACAAAAGCAGGATTCCAAATTGTGGTCAAACGGCAACAACAGTATGTAGGAAGGGATGTGGAAAGACCCTATTTACGGGTGTTTTCACGATAAAACACAGGTTACCCAAAGGCGGCCGGAGCCATAAGAATATGAAGAAAAAGTCTTTGTTTTCCCGTTTGTTCGGCAAGGAACCCAAGCCGGTATCAATGGACTGGTCTTTGACGCCACCTAAGCCCGAAACACCGCTTGCTGTTATCGGCGATATTCATGGCAGACTAGATCTGCTGCGTGACCTTCTGGTGCAAATTCCTGACGGTTACCAAGTTGTTTGTGTTGGCGACTACATTGATCGCGGGCCAAGCAGCGTCGAGGTTCTTCGCTTTTTGTCCGAGCGTGACGACATCATCTGTCTTAAAGGAAACCACGAAGCGATGATGCTGGATTTCCTGTCAGACCCTGATGAAAAGGGGCGCCGCTGGGTCCGGAATGGTGGGCTGCAAACGCTTGCGGAAATCGGTGTGAACGGCCTGACCGAAATGTCTGGTGGTATGAAGCTTTTTGAAGCGCAGAACAAAATGTACGATGCGCTGGGCGAAGGTCTTGCGAGATGGATCGAAGAGCTTCCTGTCATTCATGCGTCTGGAAATATCGTTGTTGTCCATGGGGGCGCAGATCCTGCCAAATCAATTGATGAGCAAAAGCAGCGCCATCTGATCTGGGGCCATCGAGAGTTCTTCGTCAATGAACGCACCGATGGGTTGTGGATTGCGCATGGGCATACGATCTTTGATCAACCATCCTGCGAAAAAGGGCGTATTTCCCTAGATACGGGTGCATTTGCGACCGGAAGATTAACGGCTGGTCTGATCTCGGTCGATGGGACCGTCAGATTTCTGCAAAGTTGATCGTGCAAAATAAAAGCGCGCCGTAGGGCGCGCTTTTAATCCTACACTTCTGAAGAAGTGATTAGTTTGTGCCGCTGGAGCTGGAGTCGCCGCCACCCAGAAGCAGAGCACCCAGAACCAGTGCGCCAATCGCAACACCAGCACCGCCGCCGTTCAGGCTGCCTTTTGCTGCAACTTCTTCCGCACATGTGACGCCTACTTCACCGTTCGGCAGGAACTCTGCAGATGTGATAACACCGCCGTTGCATGCGTCAGACGCGATTGCGACTTCCATTGCTGTGCTTTCGCCACCGGCGAATGCAGATGTTGCAGAAGATGCGATCAAGGCTGCCGCCAGGTAGTTGCCAAGTTTCATTTCAAGCACTCCAAAAAAAGCTTTGTGGTTTGGTATATTCATAGGCGAACGGTACAACTCAAGCCAGCAAAAATTTGTGAAACTAAGCTGAAAAAGCGGAATTGTTCCTATTTTCGGGATAATTTTGGAAATTTGAAATCATGCCGAAAGAATATGACCGCTGCTATTCAAAACCCATGTTGCGTCAGGTGAATCATTTTGGGTCAAACTTGTGTCTAAGGGGCTTACCTGCTAGCCCGACGGCAAATCAAAGCGCACCTCGTTTTGCTCGATCTCAGCGGCATTGGAAATCGGAATAATGACCAGAGTTTTCATAACAGGAACGGCCGGATTTATCGGTTTTCATCTCGCAAAGCTTTTGCTTTCAGAGGGCTTTGTCGTTCATGGCTATGACGGGATGACAGATTACTATGACGTAGCGCTGAAACAGCGACGTCATTCAATGCTTCTGCAGAATGCCAACTTTTCAGCCACCGAAGGGATGCTGGAAGATCAGGATCTGGTGGACAAAACCATTGATGGTTTCCAACCCGATGTGATCGTGCATTTGGCGGCTCAGGCCGGCGTCCGGTACAGTCTTGAAAATCCGCGGGCCTATCTGGATTCGAACGTAATCGGAACGTTCAACATCATGGATGCTGCTCGCAGGCTTAAAGTGCAGCATTTGCTGATGGCTTCCACGTCGTCGGTTTATGGTGCGAACGAGGTTATGCCGTTCACGGAAACGGAAAAGGCCGATACGCAGCTAACGATCTATGCTGCGACCAAAAAGGCCAACGAGTCGATGGCGCATTCCTACGCGCACCTTTGGGATCTGCCGACAACCATGTTCCGTTTCTTCACAGTTTATGGTCCTTGGGGTCGTCCCGACCTTGCGCTTTATAAATTTGTGGATGCAATCCTCGAAGATCGTCCGATTGATATCTACAATCACGGTGACATGTACCGTGACTTTACCTACGTCGACGATCTGGTGCGCGCGATCAGATTGCTGATCGACGCGGCCCCGGAAATGCCAGACCAACGCACGGATGTTCCCGCTTTCGATAGCATTTCACCGGTCGCGCCCTTCCGCGTGGTGAACATCGGCAATTCAGAGAAAGTACGACTTCTCGATTTTGTGGATGCGATCGAAGAGTCTTTGGATAAAAAGGCGATCCGCAATTACATGCCGATGCAGATGGGCGATGTACCTGCGACTTGGGCGGATGCAAGCCTTCTGCAGCATTTGACAGGATATCGTCCTCAAACCGCGTTTAAGGACGGAATTGATCGGTTCGTAAGCTGGTTCCGTGAATACTACGACAAGTAATTACGTATCGTAGTAACCCTCTCCATAAGCAGCATAGGCGCCATAACGCCCGCCATAGCCATAACGGCGCATGCCCTTGGGATCGACCTGCGAAAGCACTAGGCCGGTAAGGTTAAGGTTTGCCGTCGAAAACTGGCGAATAGATTCCGTGATCTGCGATTTGCTTGTACGGTCCCATGCCACAGTGAAGATAATAGCATCCACAGATTGACCAATGACACGCGCGTCGGGAACGACCAGCACAGGCGGCGTGTCGATGATCACAATGTCATAGTGGTCACGGGCGTTCTGAATGAACTCTTTGAACTTGGCCGATGAAAATACGTCAGCCGCGTTTGCGCTCGATTTCTCGCCCATCAGAATATCGACGTTCATGCGGGAATCGCGAATGATCAGGTCTTCAATGGGCGTTTCGCCGGTCATCGCGGTCAAAACGCCACCGCGCTTTCCGGACCCATCAAAGTACTCATTGAAGGTGCGTCGACGGATGTCCCCTTCGACCAGCAAAACCTTGCGGCCCATGCCGGACAGGTTGTGAGCAAGCGAAATCGCCTGTGTTGTCTTGCCCTCTCCAGGGACAGAAGATGTGGACATGATCACCTGCGGGGGTGTGTCGATGTCGGACAAAAGAACCGAGGTTCGAAGGTTGCGGATCGCTTCGGACGCAGCCGACGTGGATTTAGTGTTCAGGTAGTCGATCAACTGGTCCCGACGGGTGATTTCCATCTTGGGGATTTGGCCAAGAATTGGCAGGCCTGTATATTCTTCAAGTTCCTCGGCCGTTCTGAAACCGGAATGGACAAACTGCTGGAACAGAACGAATGCGCTTCCAAGGACCGTGCCGAAGAATGCAGTGACAAGAACGATCCGCATTTTCTGCGGCTCGACGTATCTACCAACAATCGCCTCAGACAAAATGCGGCTGTCGGCCTGTTGCAGACCCCTTTGAACGGTGGCTTCCTTCAGGCGCGTTAGAAAGGTCTCGTAAAGAATACGCGTCGCTTCAAGCTCACGTTCCAGTTCCTGAAGTTTGACGAAATCAGCGGATTGAACATCGATCAATTCCTGCTGGCGTTTCACAGCATCCTGCAAGGCAACACTTTGCTGCTCAAGACGCGTTTTCGAGTTTTCCTCGCGTGTGATGGCAAGGTTCAGCCGGTCTTCGAAAAGCTGAACAGCGGTTTCATTGCCGCTATTGATCTGTGCCAAGATGCGCTGAAGTGTGGGGTCATCGATCTGTTGTGCCAAGCCCTCGCGGTCGCCCGCATCTTTTAGTTCCTGAATTTTGGCCAGTCTCGCTTCGCTGATCGCAATGTTGGCCAGCGTTTCGTTCAGACGATCCCGCACATCGATAAGCTGTCGGTTCAGGGCCTGCAGGCTTTCGGCGTTGATTAGATCGGTGTTCGATCTCAGGTCTTTAATCTCGTTCTCGCGTCGGCGTAGCTCTGCTTCAAGCTCGGTCACGCGTTCAGACAACCACTTAACGGCCTGTTCGGTTGCCTGAAATTTGGTTTCGACCTGATCATCAATGTACAGCTGGGCCAGCGTGTTCGCCATCAACTGCGACTTATAGCGATTGGTCGAAGTCGCTGAGATGCTAAAAATATAAGTTCCTCGAACGATAGACGCGGAAACTGCAGCACTAGTTACGGAAACAGTTGCCGTAAGCTCTGCGTCGGCCTGACGTTGATCGCGGAGCGCTTTTTCGGCGTCGGTTAATGGTTCTGCCTCATCTCGGCCGGCCAACGAACTCAAAAACGAAGACACTTTTGAGAGCGAAAAAGTGGGTTCGGGGCGCAGTGTGGGATTGAACTCGGGGTCTGAAAGTAGATCAAGTTCATTAACAAGCTTAGCAATCAGCCCTCTGGACTTAATGACGTGCAGTTCGGTTTGAAGGCTGGATGCTTCCTTGGAAACACCAGACACCACGCTCTCAATGTCAACCAAGGGTTCGACATTCAGCTGCAATGCCAGGGATGCTGTTGACGTATACTTGGGAACAGCGACTCGATAAGCGTAATAGCCACCGATCATGGCGAACAGCAGGCCCATCGCCAAAATGATCCACTTGCCGCGCCAAAGCGAAGCCCCGACTTCGACAAAGTCGATCTCTTTATCATCACTAAACTTGATCACGCCGTCACGGTCGCTGGCACGAGACGTGTTTTTAACTTTTTCGAGCATGAGTACTGGGCCGTGTTGTTACGTGATTGCTTTCGCATAATGAACGAAGTCAGGCAACTTGGCACCCTGACTGCTTGCCACCCTAACAGGTGCCGTTCGAGGTCTCAGCTACCGCGTCGTGACAAAACGGTAAGTACAGTTTGCCAAAAAATCCACATTTCCATACGGAAGCCAGCATTCTTGATGTAGTGCAAGTCAGACTTGACCTTTCGCGCGGTCGCGTCTTGTCCTTCAATGTAGCCTAACTCAATTTGTGCCAGGCCGCTGATGCCGGGCCGGACAGTGTGGCGTTCGCGGTAGCCGGGAACGGATTGCACAAAACGGCGAGCATGATGGAAGTAATCTGGGCGCGGACCGATCAGGCTCATGTCGCCAGCAAGCACGTTCAAGATCTGAGGGAGTTCATCAATCCGCGATTTCCGCATAAAACGACCCAGTGGCGTGATGCGGTCGGTTTCAAGCGGATCATTCGAGCTGCGGCTAAGCTTATCCGTGCATCGCATGCTGCGGAATTTGACCAGGCGGAATGCACGGCAATTTTTGCCCATACGCGGCTGAAAATAGAAAAGAGGACCCTGGTTGAAGAACGGGTTCGCGATGAGCAAAGCCAGTGCAACGACCAAGAAAATCGGAAAAAGAACAATGCAGAACAGAATGTCAAACGGCCGTTTGCACGCCAAAAAGAACCAATGCGGACCGGCGTTCTTTTTAACGGCCAAGTCCAAGTCTACAGGCTTGGTAACAATCTGTGGTTCGAATGTGTTGGTTTGATCAAACACTAAAATATTCCCCCAGACAGGTTTAGGCGTACCCGTCCCTACATCCCTACCATTTTGGGTGGTATGCAGGAAGTCACAAATTCCAGTTAGGACAGATTTTGCCAAGTGCAAAAAGAAATTGGGTTTCAGTGACTTGTGAATAAACCAGCAAACATATTTGGATAAAAATATATCTAAAGTTTGCGCTCAGTTTAACTAAAGATAGAATCACTTTTCAAATTGTTATTACTCAATAAACCGCGCGGTATTTCGGCGCGGTTTATTGGTCTTATTGATTTTTAGTGAAGCTTGTCCGACGTGCTATCTGCTTCCGCGTCTGGTGTGGCGATAACTTCCAACACTTCTTCATCCAGCTTTTGCTGTTCAGGATCTACCAGCTGATTTTCAGAAGTTTCTTGAATATCCGGTTGCCCAACCAAAAGCGGAAGCATTTCGGCGCCGACGGGCATCGCGCCTTCGTTTTTCGGCGGTGTTTTCCAGCTTAGGGTATCGAACGCACCACAGTTGCTGCACACCGGTGCCCATTCAGCTTGAATATTCGAACAGTTGTCGCAGACCCACTGCGGGCCACGCGGTGCGGCAAGTGCTTTGGCCAACCAGCCGCGAACAATCGCATCATTTGCGCCTTCTCCCCGTTCGATTGCTGCCATGATAGTCAGTACGCGTGCATCCGGTTCTGTTTCTGCCAGATCGCCAAGTGCTTTCCGCGCGCCGGGGAAATCCTCGGCTGCAAGATGCAGTTCAGCATTCAGCAGCTTCGCCTCGCGGTGTTCGCTGTTCACGTTCAGAAGCAGATTGAACCTTTTGAGGCGTTCTTGCGGGGTCTCTTCCGGTTCGATTTCAGCAAAAGCAGCGGCAAGATCGGGATGGGGCTGAACGCTCCATGTCTTTTTCAGAAGCCGTGTGGCGTGTTTTTTGCGACCGTCCTCAATATAGCCACGTGCAGCCATTGCAGCGGCAGGAATAAGATCCGGAGAGTTCTTGTTCGCGGCGATTGCGGCCTCGCGGGCTTCGATGGAGTTGCCGTCTTCCAGAATTGCCTTTGCCTGAGACAGGGCCAGAACAGCATCACGGCGTTTGTGGACATCGCGGGGCAATGTGCCGTGCTTCAGCTTGGCATTCAGCGTATTGCGTGCACCGGCCCAGTCACCACCCTGTGCTTGCAGGGTCAGAAGGGTGTCCTGAATTTCTTCGTGCTTGGGTTTGATCGCAAAAGCACGTTCAGCCAACTTCAGCGCCGTGTCGGTATCGCCGTCGGCAAGACGTTGTTTCATCACGCCGCGAATACCAACAAAGCGGGTCGAGTCATGTTCTAGAAGACGTTTGTAGACGTCCTCTGCTTTCTTGCGATCGCCCGTCATTTCGGCGGCTTGTGCCGTCAGAAGGTTGGTTAACTCGGGCTTGTGCAAATAGCGCTCGGCTTTTTGGGCTTTGGCCATGGCCTGACGACCCTCGCCGGATGCCAGAGCTGTCAGCCCCTCGGCCAGCGCGGCATAGCCTTTGCGTTCGCGATTGCGGTCGAAATAGCGCGAGATGGCTGTTTCGTCGCCGTTAATGAAGTGCAAGACAGCGACCAGCAGGGCGACAAGTTTGAACAGCACCCAAGCGGCAAGCAGAAAGACCAGTGCAGCAATGACCGACTGCAGCGGGCCAAAGGTGTATTCGACGCCGGCGACCGTCACTTGAATACCGCCGGTCGAGTCCATCAGATAGCTCGCGCCAAGTGTCAGGGCCGCCACGATGGTGACGAAAATCACGATTTTAAGCAAAGACCAGAGCATGTGGTGACCCTTATTCCTTATTCAATTCGGCGCTGATTGCCTGAATGGCAGATACAGCGTCAAAGCGGGTTTTTGCGGCAGCCACCCAATCGGCCATGTCTGCCTTTGCGTCATCCGAAAGACCTTCGATTTCCTTAAAGGCGGCTTCCAGATCGCCGTTCGCGACTGCGGCTTCTGCGCGAGACAGCACCGCGTCAGCGTCATCGCCTTCACGCGGTTGCACGGAACGGGCGCCCAACTGCGCCGCGAAATAGGACGTCAGGCTGTGCCGTGTTCCGTCGTCTTCGCTGGCTCGTGCTGTTGCCAGCGCCTGTCGCGCGGCTTTGGGGAAACTGTTCAAAAGATCGGATTGTGTTGGTACTCCGGTATCTGCGACCGAAGTCAGGCCCTCGGGTACAGACACAATGTTCGACGCGATCAAAGGTTCCAGAGATGCTGCGAAAGGTTTGCCTGCATTCACGTCGGCGATCACAGTAGCGGTCGCGATTTTCAGCTCGGATACCAAAGCTTCGCGCTGGGCGATTTGTTCGGCTTCGACAGCACGTTGGGCAAGATCGGCCACTTCCTGACGCTGTTTTTCCATTTCAGCGCGTTCGGCATCAACGGACGCAACGAGTTTATCAAGTTCGGCTTGATAGGCCGCGATTGTTGCGGGGGATACAGCTGCTTCCATTGGCCGTTTTTCAAGTTCGACCATGCGTTCGGATAGGGCCGCTATCTGCGCTTCGGTAGCGACGAGTGTCGTCTCAAGCGCGTCAGCTTGGCTTGCGATATCGCCAAGTGACGTCTGAATTTCAGCAAAGCCCCCGTCAACACCGTCAAATCGGGGCGCTAGATCTGCCAGTTGGCTTTCGAGCGCGTTGATTTGCTGTTCCTGATCAGACAACTTCTCAGAAATCTCGGCTTCGAACCCTGCGCCATCGCTAAACGGCCAGCCGTTTGGCCCAAGGTATTGGGACAGTCCAAAACCAGCCACCGCAGCGGCGACGCCGCCCAAAAGCATCGGGAAAAAGCCTGCCTTCTGCTCAACGATCGTTTCTTTGATGACCGGTGCAGGTGTGGGGGTGGTGTCGTTGGAGTCAGCCGGGGGCTGTTCAACTTCCTCAACAGGCTCTGGCGTGGTTTCCGACGTGCTTACGTCGGTTTCGGAATCATCCTTGGCGGCATTGTTGTCAGCAGGGCTATCGGTGCTTTCTTCCGCCTGAACGTTTTGATCGTCAGATGCAGGCGCTACGTCAGCGGTACCTTCGCTTGCGGCCGCGTCTTCGGCTTTGTCCTCAGTCGCGCTGGCGTCCGCTGTTACGGAAGGGGTCTCGGATTTCGTTTCCTCGGTGGCAGACTTTTCCATCTGCTCAACCGCCTCTACCGCGTCCTTCACAACCTCTTCTGCCTCGGCGGATGCCTTTTGGGCCGCTGCAGTGGTTTTCGCTGCGGTTGAGCGTGGCTTGGTTGTACGTGCCTTTGTGGTTCGTGTGGTTTTTCTTGGGGTCGTTGCTTTGGCCACGCGTAGGTACCTTTCGAATCCATGGGCAGATGAATGCCGAGCGCGGTGATAACTTAGTGCCCCGTTGGGCGACCCTCAAGCATCTGCACCTGCGCCAATAGTCGCGCTACCGCCTTCGTCATGCTAGGGGAATTGGGTTTGTCCGCAATCACTACGCCAGAAAAATCTTTGCTATCTAGTGACTTAGCAACGGATTCACTCATCGCTGCGATGTAGATTTTTGCCTTGAACGGACCTTGGGCAATAAATTGCTGGGCCGTTCTGGGTGAAAAAAGTGGCACAATCACGGGAATATCGCCGGCTAATGCCTGAATGGCCTCGGGACTCAGCGGCAAAAGTGGCTGGTCGTAAATCACGGCTTGCTGCGTTTCTATCCCATGTTGGGACAGCGTCTGGGCAATCGCGCCGCGCGTGTGCGTGCCATGAACATGCAACAAAGGGGCTTTGGGTTGGTCGGCGATGATGTGATCGACCAAATCCTTGGCCGCGCCCGACGCAGATTTGGGATTGAACCCCAATTCAGCGGCCGCATCACGCGTGGCATCGCCGACGGTGTAACAGGTTTCCAGAATGGGCCCGCCCAGGTGTTTCCACGCAGCAACCCCGTTCTTTGACGAAAAGATCAGGCCATTGATCCCATTCAGGTCAGGCAGGGGGCCAGTAAATGTGATGTCGATCAGCGGTGCGTAAATGACATCGGTTCCATCAACCAAATCGCCCAAATCCGCGATGAACTGGCGCGCAGCGGGTTCGGGGCGGGTCATCAATACTATGGCGCGGGGTGTGGACATGAACCTGTCGGGATTGTGAGGCGTTGCTTCAGGTGCTACCTGCAAGGCTGGCGTCGCGCAATGGGAAGGACCCATGGATCAACCTTCATTTACAGTGCTCGGGATCGAAAGCAGCTGTGATGACACCGCAGCAGCGGTTGTCAGAGGGCGGGATATTCTGTCGTCCATTGTGCTGGGGCAAACAGAGTTGCATGCCGCTTTTGGTGGTGTCGTTCCCGAAATCGCGGCACGCGCGCATGCCGAAAAACTTGATATCGCGGTGGCAGAGGCACTAAAGGCCGCTGATACGACGTTGTCTGAAATCGATGCTATCGCAGTCACATCAGGCCCCGGTCTGATTGGCGGCGTTCTGTCGGGTGTGATGACGGCCAAAGGGCTGTCGGCTGGGTCTGGCAAGCCGCTTGTCGGGGTAAACCATTTGGCTGGGCACGCGCTGACGCCGCGTCTGACTGATGGGCTGGAATTTCCGTATCTGATGCTGCTGGTGTCCGGCGGCCATTGCCAGTTTCTGATTGTCAAATCGGTGGAAGAGTTTCAACGTCTCGGCGGCACTATCGACGATGCCCCGGGCGAGGCCTTCGACAAAACCGCGCGTCTTCTGGGGCTACCGCAACCCGGTGGTCCGTCTGTCGAACAGAACGCTCGTGCTGGTGACGAAAAACGCTTTAGGCTGCCACGGCCCCTGCTGGACCAAGAGGGTTGCGATATGTCGTTTTCCGGTCTGAAGACCGCATTGCTTCGCCAGCGTGATAAATTGGTCAAGGAACAAGCCGGGCTTTACGAACAGGATCGTTTTGACCTCTGCGCTGGGTTTCAGGCGGCGGTGCGTGACGTGTTGGCCGAAAAGACGCGCCGCGCACTAGAGATCTATCTTGAAATGGCGCCTGCCAAGCCCGCGTTTGCCATTGCCGGTGGCGTCGCCGCCAATGGCGCGATCCGCGAGAAACTTCAGGCGCTGTGTGATGATAAGGGCGTCGCGTTTATTGCACCGCCTCTGGCGCTTTGCACAGACAATGCGGCGATGATCGCCTACGCTGGGCAAGAGCTGTTCGCCAAGGGCGTCACACATGACATGTCGTTGTCGGCACGTCCGCGGTGGCCTTTGGACAAAGCGGCATCGCCCTTGTTGGGGTCGGGGAAAAAGGGCGCGAAGGCATGACGATTTCGGTACTTGGGGCAGGTGCATTCGGAACGGCGCTGGCAATCGCATTGGCGCGTGAAGGCCGCAATGTGCAGCTTTGGGGGCGGAACGCAGATTCATTGGCCGAAATGGCGCGCACGCGGATCAACCCGAAATTGCCGGACGCGACCCTGCCTGAGGGTCTGTTGATCCAGCCGGATCTGGAATTGGCTGCGCAGTCGCCAACCCTATTGGTTGCGGTTCCCATGCAAACCGTGTCCGGGCTGCTGGATAGCATCGACGCTTCGCTGAATGGTCAGCGCGTGGTGGCCTGTTGCAAGGGGATTGACCTGACAACAGGCACGGGCCCGTCCCAGTTAATCGCCCGCCAGAAACCCGATGCCGTTCCTGCCGTTCTGACCGGTCCCAGTTTTGCCAGCGACATTGCCCAAGGCCTGCCCACAGCCCTGACGCTTGCCTGCGCGGATGAGGCGCTGGGCGAACAGCGTCAGAACGAACTGGCTTGCTCGGTTCTGCGCATTTATCGCAGCAAGGATGTGATCGGCGCCGAACTTGGTGGTGCGCTTAAGAACGTAGTTGCCGTGGCTTGTGGCATCGTGATCGGTGCGCAGCTTGGCGTGAGTGCACGTGCCGCCCTGATGACCCGTGGCTTTGCCGAGATGCAGCGCGTGGCTGAACGCATGGGGGCCAATCCGACGACGTTGGTTGGCCTATCCGGTCTGGGCGATCTGGCGCTGACCTGTTGTTCGGACCAGTCGCGCAACTATCGCTATGGCATGGCGCTGGGCGCTGGGACCGAGTTTGACAAATCAACTACCGTCGAAGGTGTTGCCACGGCTAAGGCAATGGCAGACATTGCCCGCAAAGAGGGGCTCGACCTGCCGATTTGCACGACGGTCAACGCCATCTGCGAGGGACATATCACGGTGCCCGAGGCGCTTAATCAGCTGCTCTCGCGCCCATTGAAGGAGGAATAAATGCTCGTTGCACTTTTTGCCAAAGACAAAGCTGGCGCACTTCAGGTTCGCAAAGACAACCGCGAAGCGCATCTTGGGTATATCAAGGATACAGGCATGGTCGCGCAGGCGGGCCCGTTGATCGTAGACGGCGACATGGCCGGATCGCTGGTTATTCTGGACGTCGAAGACATGGCTGCGGCCGAGGCATGGGCGGCAAACGACCCCTATGCAAAGGCTGGGCTGTTCGCGTCGGTCGAACTGGTTGAATGGAAAAAGGTCATCGGCTGATGCGCTACTGGCTGTTCAAATCCGAGCCGTCCACATGGTCATGGGACCAGCAGGTTGCCAAAGGCGACGAAGGCGAAGAGTGGGACGGCGTGCGCAATTATCAGGCGCGCAACTTCATGCGCGAGATGTCAGTCGGCGATCTGGGCTTTTTCTATCATTCCCAGTCTGAAAAGGCCGTTGTTGGTGTGGTCGAGGTGGTTGCCGAAGCCCACCCAGACAGCAAGGCCGATGATCCGCGCTGGGAATGCGTCGATATCAAAGCGGTTGCTGCCTTTCCGAAGGCGGTGACACTGGATCAGGTCAAAGAGACCGAAGAATTGGCAGACATGGCATTGGTCAAGCAATCCCGTTTGTCTGTGCAGCCTGTGACAGAAGCCGAATGGGCAAAAGTCTGTCAGATGGGCGGATATTCCGACGGGAAATAGTATCAGGGGACCGCGCAAGAAGGCGGCCCCCTGCTCACCCTGTGCACTCCCATACACAACACGTGAAACAGTCAGATCGGCCTTCTGGCGAACTGAATAGAACGTAGCATGTACATCGTGTTTCGCGAAGCACTAAGCATCCGGCAATTAGTTAAAATCCGCAGCAACGAAAAAGGCGCCCCGAAGGACGCCTTTCAATAGCCAGTAGGCGTACAGCTTAGCTGTAGACGCTTTCTTTGCCGAAATGTTTGGTCAGCATGTAGTAGATTACGGCGCGGTACTTGTTGCGCTCGGATTTGCCGTACGTCTCGATGACCGAGTTGATGGCGTCCATCAGTTCGGGGCTGTCTTTCAGGCCCAGCTTTTTCATCAGGAAGTTTGTTTTCACTGTTTCCAGTTCCGCCGGCTGAGAGCCCGCAACTGTGGAAGCATCGGCGTTATAAATTGCCGGGCCGCAGCCGATTGTGACTTTGGTCAGAAGGTCCATATCCGGTTCCATGCCGCACTTGCCGCGCAGATCGTCCGCATATTTCGCGATCAATTCGTCTCTTTTACCCATAATTCAGTCCCCTGGTTTTTATTGCGATCACCCCAAAATGGTGTCTGCAAAGAACCTAAGGCGCGGTTTGCACTCCAAACAAGGGAAAAGACACATCACAATTCCCACCATGCAAAAATCTGCCGTTCTACAGTTAAAATCGACCTAACACATTTTGTTTTCCAAAAGTGTTTATGTCGAAAGGTATAAAAAAAGCCGCCAGTGCGAAACTGACGGCTTTTCCTGATAATGCGTTTCCGCTGATTAGTAGCGGTAGTGTTCCGGCTTGAAGGGGCCTTCCGGCGTAACGCCGATGTACGCTGCCTGATCGTTGTTCAGCTTGGTCAGCTTCACGCCGATGCGATCCAAGTGCAGGCGCGCGACCTTTTCATCCAGATGCTTGGGCAGGATATACACTTCGTTGTTGTAGTTTTCACCGTTGGTCCACAGTTCGATCTGCGCCAGCACCTGGTTGGTGAAGGACGCAGACATTACGAACGACGGGTGACCTGTGGCGTTGCCAAGGTTCAGCAGTCGACCTTCGGACAGCAGGATGATGCGCGAACCAGAGGGCATTTCGATCATGTCGACCTGCTCTTTGATGTTGGTCCACTTGTGGTTCTTCAGCGCAGCGACCTGAATTTCGTTGTCGAAGTGGCCGATGTTACCGACGATCGCCATGTCCTTCATCTCGCGCATATGCTCGATGCGGATGACGTCTTTGTTGCCAGTTGTCGTGATGAACACGTCAGCGGTGGAAACAACGTCTTCCAGTACGGTGACTTCGAAACCGTCCATTGCGGCCTGAAGCGCGCAGATCGGGTCGACTTCAGTCACCTTCACGCGGGCACCTGCACCGGCGAGCGATGCGGCAGAGCCTTTGCCAACGTCGCCGTAACCACACACAACCGCAACCTTACCGGCCAGCATGGTGTCTGTTGCGCGGCGGATGCCGTCGACCAGCGATTCCTTACAGCCGTATTTGTTGTCGAACTTCGACTTGGTGACGCTGTCGTTCACGTTGATCGCGGGGAAGGGCAGCTGGCCTTTCTTGTGCAGATCGTAAAGGCGGTGAACGCCTGTGGTCGTTTCCTCAGAAACGCCTTTGATCGCGTCGCGTGTTTTGGTGAACCAGCCTGGGGACAGTTCCATGCGCTTTTTGATCTGCGCTTTGATGACGGCCTCTTCTTCGGACTGCGGCACGGGGATGATATCTTCACCCGCTTCGGCGCGTGCGCCCAGAAGAACGTACAGTGTCGCGTCGCCACCGTCGTCGAGGATCATGTTAGCGCCTTCAGGGAACATGAAGGACTTGTCCAGATAGTCCCAATGCTCTTCCAGCGTCTGGCCCTTGATTGCGAAGACGGGCGTGCCGCCAGCAGCAATTGCCGCCGCTGCGTGGTCTTGGGTCGAGAAGATGTTGCACGACGCCCAGCGCACATCCGCGCCAAGCGCAACAAGCGTTTCAATCAGAACCGCTGTCTGAATCGTCATGTGCAACGAACCGACGATGCGCGCGCCTTTCAGGGGTTTTGCTTCGCCGTATTCCTCGCGCAGCGCCATCAGGCCCGGCATTTCTGTTTCAGCGATATCCAGTTCCTTACGGCCGAATTCGGCCAAGGAGATGTCTTTTACGATGTAATCGTTGGCCACAACGGCCTCCATTCATTAATCCGAGTTTGGAGTGGCAGGTAGCACCGTTTCCCTATTTCGGCAACTTCTAGCATCTGGTTCGTTGCGTGATCGGTGGCTCTGTGCGAACCAGACGGCAAGAATGTCACTTCCGGAGCAGTGGGAATGTCCAAACAGCCAAGAGCATGGCAAAAAATGTTGTCAGGTCGCCGACTGGACCTTTTGGATCCGACGCCTGTCGATATCGAAATCGAAGATATCGCGCATGGTCTTGCTTTTGTTGCCCGCTGGAACGGCCAAACCAAAGGTGATTTTCCCTATTCCGTCGCCGAACATTCGATCCTTGTCGAAAAGCTGTTTCAGCGCCTTTATCCAAGTTCTAGCGTCGCAGCGCGTTTGACCGCGCTTTTGCACGACGCGCCGGAATACGTGATTGGCGATATGATTTCACCGGTTAAGGCCGCTGTCGGGCCCGACTATGGTGTTCTGGATGATCGCCTTTCCGCGGCTATTCCCATTCGTTTCGGGTTGGCCGCAGTCACTCCGAAACGCCTAAAGGCGCAGATCAAAAAGGCAGATAAGGTCAGCGCATGGATGGAAGCCACGCAAATCGCGGGCTTTGATGAATCCGAGGCGAACCGCTTTTTCGGGCGCCCTGATCCTGCGCTGATTGCCGGATTGGAAATATCTCTCAGGCCGCCAGTCGAGGTGCGTGAGGAATTTGTCGCAAGGCACGAAGCGCTGCTCGCCCAGATGTAAGCGCAATCGGGTCAACAGACCTGCGTCCAAAAAGCAACGCCACGAAAGCTAGTGTGCTTGGAGGTCTCACACGAGAATTCCAAGTCATATCGCAATGTGCAAACATAAGAATTATAAACAAAAAACAAAATACGGCCCCATTGTTCGCAAACGATAGGGGCTGAACATAGGCAGATGAGGCCAGGGTAGTGAGTACAGGATTCAAAGTCGCTGCGTGTATCGCAGCGCTCGTGATAACAAGTGGCTGCGCGCAGTCTTCCAAAACCTTCGAAGTGTCGAAAAACGATGTTGGTCAGCTTAGTCTGGCTGAAAGCACGCTGACGCCCGAAAAAAATCTGCAACAGCAGGCGATCGCCCTAAACGAGTTGACGGCACAATTGGTCCGGCAATCAACCGTTCAAGGCGCGACGATGGGCGCGATTGGTGGCTGCGCCGCGGCTGCGATTGCTTCTGCGGGTGTAAACAAATGTGTTGGTTCAGCAGTTGTCGGCGCGACAGTTGGCGGGCTGATCGGTCGCGCGACGGGCAAAGCCAACGTAAAGAAACGGGTCGAGATCGTGTCGCACAACGGCGTTGGTCGTGGCCTGCAAAAAGCCGAAGCCGATTTGGCGGCCATTCAGCTTGATCTGAACGATCTGATTGAACAGCAAAGCATGGAGCTTTTGGTACTGGCAGAAGCCCGTAAAGAAGGCCGCATTTCCGAGACCGAATACGCAAACCGCGTTGAAGCCATCCGCCAGGTTCGGGCGGAGTTGGTCGAGGCTTTGACCCTGACCGACAAGCAGGCCAAGCAGGTTCATGCATCGCTGCAAGAAGCGCAGGCGCTTGGTCAGGAAAAGCTGGAATGGCACCTGCTTGCGTCGCAGCGCCTTAGCGAAAACTCGGTCTCGGCGCGCGAAGCGGTGTCGCTGTTCTGATTTAACGCGGCGAGCGTTTCGCCAGAATACGCTGAAGGGTGCGGCGGTGCATGTTCAGACGCCGCGCCGTTTCAGACACGTTCCGATCACACAGCTCATATACCCGCTGAATGTGTTCCCAGCGCACGCGATCCGCGCTCATGGGGTTTTCAGGCGGTGGCGGTAGGTCGTCGCCAGTCGCCAAAAGCGCATTTGTGATGTCGGTCGCATCGGCGGGCTTGGACAGATAGTCGGTCGCACCGATTTTCACGGCGGCCACCGCCGTCGCAATTGCGCCGTAGCCTGTCAGGACAACTACGCGACAATCGGGGCGCTTTTCACGCAGCGTTTCAACCACGTCCAATCCGTTGCCGTCTGTAAGCCGCAGGTCAACCACGGCATAGGCCGGTGGGCGCGCCGTGGCGATTGCTGTTCCGGCTGCAACAGAACCCGCCGTCTCGACTTCGAAACCGCGTTTCTCCATCGCTTTGGCAAGGCGCTTCAGAAAAGGTTCGTCATCGTCGACCAACAGTAAAGAGCGGTCATCCCCCAAGGCTTCCAAAGTTTGCTCGCTCACCGTGATCTCCCTTATCCCCATGCCTAAATTGTTAACTTGCCTTTTAAAGTCGGTCAAACTTTCAAGCAGCGTCAATAAAACAGGCGGTCTGTTTGGCTATCTGTTCAGGACTTAGGTCGCGGCGGAAGAAATCAACGAAACCATGTTCGGGCAGCACGAGGTAGGTGAACGTCATGTGGTCCACGAGATAGCTGTCATCATCGGTTTCAGGCACACGATAATAGACGCGAAAGGCCTCAGCCGCTTGTTTTACTTGCTCTTCCGTCCCTGTCATTGCGATCAGATCGGGGTGCATCATGTCCACGTAATCGGCCAGCACCTCTTGCGTATCACGGCGCGGGTCAACCGAGACGAAAAGAGGAGCCACATCGTATCCCATTTCCGCCAGAACATCGATTGCATCGGCATTTCGGGCCATATCGAAGGGGCAGATGTCGGGGCAGAATGTATAGCCGTAATACAAAAGGGCGGGCTTTGTGAAAACATCCTTATCAGTCACGGTCATGCCGCGATGATCGGTTAGGTTGAATTCGCCCCCCAAAGCGCCGTTTCCTGCCACGCGCGACGTTCTGCAATCGGCAAACTGATCGCCCCCGGCACCGGGCCCTGTGACATACCAAAGCCCGCCGATCATTCCGGCAATGGCAGTGCAGGCAGCGGCAACGACAAGTTTTTGCATGGCTCGATCCTTTGGTAGGGTGCGGGAACAATTGCGCATCATTGATAGGCCACCTATCAATTTAGGAAGCCTGGACAAGGGGGCACAATGGCGCAAAACGCGACAGACGACGTCGATAACGGGATTTTTAACGAAAGCCGTTGGTCAAACTGGATCCGCCTTCGGACGATGATCATTCTGCGGTGGTTTGCGATTGCGGGCCAGTTGGCTGCGATCGTCATTGGCACATGGCTTTATGATCTGGATCTGGAAACGGGTCTTTGCATTCTGGCCGTCGGTGTGTCGGTTGTGGGTAACCTGATTGCCAGTTTCATCTTTCCGGAAAACAAGCGCCTGACCGAGTTCGAAAACCTGTTGATGGTTTTGTTCGATGTCTTCCAGCTGGCATTCCTTTTGTTCCTGACCGGCGGTCTTAGCAATCCGTTCTCGCTGCTGGTGGTTGCGCCAGTCACGGTTTCGGCGGCAGTTTTGACAGTGCGGTCTACTGTGATCCTGAACGTCTTTGCGTTTTTGCTGGTGACTGGGTTGGTGTTTTTCCACTTGCCGCTGGTCACAAAGGACGGGGTCGAACTGCGTATTCCCGATTTGTTTGTGTTCGGCCAATGGGTCGCTATCACAATCGCGCAGGTATTCATTTCGGTCTACGCGCACCGCTCGGTCAGTGAGATGCACAATATGTCCGATGCTTTGACTGCCACCCAAATGGCGCTTGAGCGGACGCAGAAGCTGAATGACCTCGGCGGTGTCGTGGCCGCTGCGGCGCATGAACTGGGCACGCCTTTGGCCACCATCAAACTGACCTCCTCCGAGTTGATAGAAGAGCTTGAGGGCCGTGATGATCTTCAGGATGATGCGCGTCTGATCCGCGAACAGGCAGACCGCTGTCGCGATATTTTGCGCTCCATGGGGCGTGCCGGTAAGGATGATTTGCAACTCCGCTTTGCCCCCCTGTCAGAAGTGATCCGCGAGGCAGCCGAACCCCATCAGGATCGCGGGAAAGAGATCGACATTATACTTCTCGGGTGCGTCGAGGATGTGGACGTAGACGAACCAGATATCCGTAGAAAACCCGAGGTCATTCACGGCCTGCGTAACCTTATCCAAAACGCCGTCGACTTTGCGCGCAGCACTATCTGGGTCGAGGTGTCTTGGAGCGCGGACCAAATCTCGATCCGGATTATTGATGATGGTCGCGGGTTTCCGCCCCATTTGATCGGTCGGATCGGTGACCCGTTTGTCCGGCGCAGAAGATCCGAGCGCGACAGAAAAGACCGCCCCGGATATGAGGGCATGGGTCTGGGCCTTTTCATCGCCAAGACCCTGCTTGAACGAACTGGCGCATCGCTGAGTTTTGCCAATGGCGGTGGTGATATCCATAGCGCGATGCAATCGGCATCGGGGCAGGGCGCCATTGTCGAGGTTGTTTGGCCGTCTTCCGCAATCACGGTTGATCCTGACAGCGCCCGCGGTCCCTTGGGCGAGAACCAGCAATTTAGAAGCTGATTGTAATCAAGTATTTAACAAAATCTTAAGCATTTGTTCATTAGTGTTTTCCGTGTCTAAAGGAAAATGCGGATGGTTCAGATTGTTGCGCTTCAGCCGGTGGTTTTCGCCCTGATTTTAGGGGCGCTGATCACCTGCGTTGCTGCATGCATCCTGTTCAGGCGGCACAGTGCAAATCGGAAACGGTCGAGCGAGCCGTTATTTCTGATCCGCAATGGCTTTGTCATCGATTCCAGCGTCATCGGAACGCGCCTTTTGCAGCTTGGTGGCGTTCAGGGGGCCAAGGGATGGGCCGACGTCCGAGAGGTTCTGGCTAACCTTATTCCGGATCTGCCCGTTACTTTACCTAGTGAAACACGCACGTTCGCATCTACGCGTGTCGATGCCCTTGCCTTACGGATTGTTCCGAACAGGCGGGGGCATCGCATTTCGTTGACCGGCCTTGATAAGGACAACGGTCAGCGCCTTTTGCTTGAACTTAGCCAAAGCAAACTGGCCTTTCTGATGCGCGTGACCGATGCGGTTTCCATGCCGATCTGGAAGACGGATCAGGATGGAACGGTGAATTGGTGCAACAAGCATTTTCAAAGTCTTGTTGAACGATCGGGCGACGAACAACCCTTTGATGTGCCGTCGGGCAAGAACACCATCCAGTCATCGCGCCGATACCGTTTGTTTTCCAACGCCTCGCAGGCAGATGAATGGTACGAGGTGCACAGCCGAGAGCTCGACTCTGGAAACATATTCTTTGCGCAGGAAATCAGCGCATTGATGCGGGCCGAGGATGCGCAGAGAAACTTTGTGCAGACGCTGGCAAAAACCTTTGCCTACCTACCCACCGGGATCGCGATCTTTGATCGGAAGAGCCAGCTGGTTCTGTTCAATCCGGCGCTTTTGGATTTGACCGAGCTTTCGGCAGAGTTTCTGTCAAACAGACCCACCATCACGACCTTTTTTGACCAGTTGCGCGAACTTCGGATTATGCCGGAACCCAAACGGTATGTGGATTGGCGGCAAAATCTGGAACGGCTGATCAGTGACGCGCAGAAAGACAGGTTTCGCGAAACGTGGACGCTGCCTGGTGGTCTGACGTACCGCATCACCGGCCGCCCGCATCCTGATGGCGCGGTGGCTTTTCTGCTGGAAGATATCAGTGCCGAGGTGTCATTGACCCGCAAATTCCGCGCCGAGCTGGAGATGACCCAGGCCGTCATGGATGCCGATGCGGATGGGCTGATCGTCTTTGACAATGCCGGGCGCACCGTGTTTTCAAACCTGTCCTATCGTCAACTTTGGAACCTTGATCCGGATGGCGGGCTTGAGGCGCTGACCGTGCTGGACGTGGTTAAGGCCTTGCGTAAAAAGTGCGACCCGACACCGTTCTGGTCTGATCTACGCGATTTTACAGCCAGCTTTGACTCGCGCGCTGAATGGGACTGCGAACTGACCGGACGGCGGTTCGGTCATTTGATTGCGACCGTGACACCTTTGTCTGCTGGTGCGACGGTCGTCAGATTTCGGCAGGACGCCCGAAAGGTGCTTATCGCAGGACCCAACGATAATTCGCTGGAACAAGCCTGACGTCTGACTGGGAATAGCGGTTGCGGAGAACCGCCCCTTGGGTAATCTCCGCGCATGGAAAAAACTGCCGAAATTCTTCTGCCTTCTGCCGATGCCACGGCGCGCCTTGCCGTGGCAATCGGCGCCCATCTGAATGGCGGTGACGTCATCCTTTTGTCCGGCGATGTCGGCGCGGGCAAAACGCATTTCGCCCGCAGCCTGATCCAGTCGCGCCTTGCCGAACCCGAAGATGTGCCGTCGCCCACCTTTACCTTGGTGCAGGTCTATGACGCGCCCGAAGTCGAGATATGGCATAGCGACCTTTACCGTCTTTCCGGACCGGATCAGGTGTTTGAACTTGGGCTGGCAGACGCATTCGAAACCGCCGTATGCTTGGTTGAGTGGCCGGATCGTCTTGGGGATCTCACTCCGTCATCGGCGTTGTCAGTGACATTTACAGACGGCGATAACGACGATGCCCGCGTTGCGCATTTCAGTTGGACGGATAGTCGTTGGGATGACCTGATGCAGCAGGTGACCGCATGAAGGATTTTCTGCTGTTTTCTGGTTGGTCCGAGGCCCGGCACGAGCCCGTGGCGGGCGATGCATCTTCGCGCAGCTACACGCGCCTGCGTCGGGGCAAAGACACAGCCATCCTGATGCAGGACCCCGAAGGCGATGTCGCGCTTTTTGCGCGGCTGGCCGAGTATCTGACAGCCATCGGCCTAAGCGCGCCGCGTATTTTGGCGATTGATGCGGCCAAGTGGCTGCTATTGATCGAAGACCTCGGCAGCGATCTGTTTGCGGCCAAATTAAAGGATGAACCCGACCAAGAGGGGATGCTTTACCAGCTTGCGACCGACGTTCTGCTGCACCTGCATGACCAAGCGCCGCCCGAGACACTTCCGGTCGCGAGTGTTGATCATCTTGCGACGGCAACGGACCTTGTTTTTGATTGCTATCTGACAGGCGCTGGCGGCACCCAAAACGACCAAGCAAAAGCCGATCTGCGCGCCGCGTTTCAGGATGTCTTAAGCCAGCATGCCGATGTGGCGGATGTGATGATCTTACGGGATTATCATGCTGAGAATCTTCTTTGGTTGCCGGATCGCGACGGAGTGAGGCGGGCAGGCGTGCTTGATTTTCAGGACGCGCTTCTTGGCCATCGTGCCTATGATCTGATTTCACTTCTCGAAGACGCGCGGCGGCATGTGTCCGATGAAACGCGCGATCACGTCATCAATTACTACCTGTCACGGACCGGCGCGGATGAGGCGGAATTCAGAACCCAGCTTTGCGTTCTGGGCGCTCAACGTAATTTGCGTATTCTTGGGGTGTTTGCCCGACTAGCGAAGGTCAGGGGCAAACCCGGCTATATCGATCTGGTGCCGCGTGTCTGGGCGCACATTCAGCGTGATCTGGACCATCCTGCGCTCGGCGATATCGCAAGCATTGTTTCGGCGCATCTGCCTGCACCGACAGACGCGGTTCTGGAAAGGCTAAAAACCAATGTGTGACGCCATCATGTTTTTTGCGGCAGGCTTCGGAAGGCGCATGGGTGGGCTGACCAAAGACACACCAAAGCCGCTGATCCCTGTTGCAGGTCGGCCTTTGCTGGATCATGCGCTTGAGTTGGCGGATAACTATGGACCGCTTCGGAAGTACGTGAATGCCCATTATCTGGCCGACCAGATCACGGCCCATGTGGACCCGAGCGCTGCAAAAGTGATCGTTGAACACCCCCAAGTTCTGGATACAGGCGGTGGATTGAAGAACGCTTTGCCGCTGTTGGGAAACGCGCCTGTATTCACAAGCAACACCGATGCGGTTTGGTCGGGTCCGAACCCTTTGACGCTGTTAAAGCAGGCATGGCGGCCCGATGATATGGATGCGCTTTTGCTATGTGTCCCGTTGGAAAACGCGGTCGGTCGGCAAGGCGGTGGCGATTTTGCGCTGGATGACAACGATAGGCTGATCCGGAAAGGCGATATGGTCTATACTGGGGTCCAGATTATCAAAACTGACGGACTTCTTGATATTTCAGACGATGTTTTTTCCCTGAATGTGCTTTGGAACCGGATGCTGGAAAACGGTCGCCTTTTCGGTGCGCGGTATCCCGGGAAGTGGTGTGATGTTGGCCATCCCGACGGCATCACGCTGGCAGAAACCATGTTGGATTGCGCCTGATGTTTGAAAAACAAGGCGCACATCTTTTCGGGATTGATCCGGGCATCGATTTTCCTGCCGCCTTGGTTGCTGGCCTTAAGGCGCGTATGGCAGATCAGCCGCCACATGCCATCGCCAAGGTCGAACTGATCGTTAACACCCAGCGCATGGCCCGCCGGATCGAAGCGCTTTTCCGTAAAGACTCGGCCAGTTTCCTGCCGAAAATCCGGCTGATCACACACCCCGGCCCGCCCGAGGTTGAGGCCGCCCTTCCGCGCCCTGTGTCCGGCCTACGTCGGCGGTTGGAACTGACGGGCCTGATTTCAAAGCTGCTGGACACCTCGCCCGATCTGGCACCCCGTGCCGCGTTGTTTGATCTGGCTGACTCGCTGTCTGCTTTGATGGACGAAATGCAGATCGAAGACGTGCCGACATCGGTTCTTGAGGACCTTGATGTCACGGATCAGTCCGGCCATTGGGAACGCGCCCTGACCTTTTTGCGCATCGTGAACCGGTATTTTGATGCGGCGGACCCGACACCAGACGCGGCCGCGTTGCAAAAGCGGGCCATCGATCTTCGCCTTGCAATGTGGGCCGAAAAGCCGCCCACGCATCCGATTATTATTGCGGGTTCCACAGGTTCCCGGGGTACTACCCATCGTCTGATGCAGGCGGTCGCCGCGCTGCCGAACGGTGCTGTGGTCCTTCCCGGTTTCGATTTCGATATGCCGCGTCACGTTTGGGATCAGTTGATGGATGGCGTGGATGAACCGGGTCGCATTATGCCTGCCGAAGATCATCCGCAGTACCGCTTTGGCAAGCTTCTGGCCGACGTGAATGCGACGCCTCAGGATGTGCATCGTTGGACCGATGATCGTGCGCCAAGTCCTGAGAGGAACAAGCTGGTGTCGCTTGCGTTGCGTCCCGCGCCCGTCACGGATCAATGGCTGGCGGATGGTCCGTCGTTGCCTTCACTCGCCGTCGCGACACAGGGCCTTACCCTGCTTGAAGCGACCACGAAACGGGAAGAGGCGTTGGCCATTGCCCTGCGTCTGCGTCAGGCGGCGGAAGACGGCGTAACGGCGGCTCTGATTACGCCTGATCGCGTGCTGACCCGTCAGGTCACGGCGGCCTTGGGGCGTTGGGGCATTGTCCCTGATGACAGCGCCGGTACTCCGGTTCAACTGTCCCCGCCAGGGCGCCTGCTGCGCCATGTTGCAAAGCTGTTCGAAGGTGATCTGACCGCCGAAGCCCTGCTGACGATCCTGAAGCACCCGTTGTGTCACGCAGGTGCCGAGCGTGGCGATCATGTTTTGATGACCAACAAGCTTGAACTGAAGATCAGGCGCGAAGGTTGGGCCTATCCCAAGGCCGAAGATTTGCTTGCGTGGTGCGCGACCCAAGAACGCGCTGACTGGGGCGAGTGGATCGTGCGGTCTTTCATAGACCAACGCGGACACGGCGAAAGGGCGCTGTCGGTTTGGCTGGACCATCATATCAGCCTGACAGAACAGATTGTTGCGGGTTCACACAGTGAAGATTCCAGCGCTCTCTGGGATAAAAAGGCAGGGCGCGCCGTGCGCGAGATCGTCGATGATCTGATCTCTGAGGCACCATATGGCACTGACCTGTCGGCCTCTGACTATGGTTCATTGTTCGGCTCTGTTCTTGCCAAAGGTGAGGTTCGGGATCGTGATGAACCCCATCCGCACATCCGTATCTGGGGCACGATGGAAGCGCGGGTTATGGGCGCAGACCTGTTGATCCTATCCAGCCTGAACGAAGGCACATGGCCGCAGGTTCCGCCTGCTGATCCGTGGTTGAACCGCCGGATGCGGGCCGATGCTGGCCTGTTGCTGCCTGAACGGTCTATCGGCCTGTCTGCGCATGATTTCCAGCAGGCAATCGCTGGAAAGGATGTCTGGCTTACCCGTGCGGCGAAATCCGATGATGTGGAAACCGTACCATCCCGTTGGGTAAACCGCTTGCTAAACCTGATGAACGGCCTGCCGGGGAATGGCGGGCCCGACGCGGTCATAGAAATGCGAAAACGTGCCAAGCCTTGGCTGGACTATGCCCGCCAGATGGATGCGCCGATCCCAGCCCCTCGCGCGCACCGCCCTTCGCCGCGTCCGCCTGTTTCTGCCCGCCCGCGCGAGCTGCCGGTCACCCAGATCAAAACGCTGATCCGCGACCCTTACGCGGTCTATGCCCAGCGCGTTTTGAAACTGCGTCCTTTGAACCCGCTCCAACGTATCCCCGACGCGTTGATGCGGGGGATCGCGGTGCACGACATTCTGGAAACCTACATCAAACGCACGGTCGCTGATCCGTCGATCCTGACGCGCGATCAATTCATGGCCGAGGCCAAGGCGCGGTTGGCCGAAATCCCTTTCCCGTTGGTTCGAAAGCTATGGGAAGCGCGGTTGGACCATGTGGCGACCAGCTTTGTCACCGAAGAAATCGCCCGTCAGAACCGTGCGCGTCCTAAGCATTTCGAAGTCTCCGGGAAAAGCACGATCAACGAGCTTGGTTTCACTCTGACAGCCAAAGCCGACCGCGTTGATATCGACGAACGCGGTGGTGCGTGGATTTATGACTATAAAACCGGAAAACCGCCCTCGGTCGCCGAGCAAGAGCATTTTGACAAACAGATGTTGCTTGAGGCCGCCTTGGTCGAACGACACGGGTTCGAGGCCTTTGAAGGTGCGCATTTTGAACGCGCCATTCACATTGGGCTGAAGGCCGGTACGGGCGAGCAAGAGGCCCCGACGGACAAAATCCCGCCTGCGCAGGTCTGGCAGGAACTGACCACCTTGATCGCCGCCTATCTGGACGAAGCGCAGGGCTTCACCTCGCGCAGGGCGGTGCAGATGGAAGGGCAGGAAGGCGACTACGATCACCTTGCCCGTCTGGGCGAATGGCAGCCATCCGATGAACCCGTGCAGGAGATCCTGAAATGAAGCGGGACGAGGCCACCCTACGCCAGATCGCAGCGGCCCAACCGGACCAATCTGTCTGGCTGTCGGCTAATGCGGGTTCGGGTAAAACGCGCGTGTTGATCGACCGCGTGGCGCGCTTGTTGTTGCAGGGCGTTGCGCCGGAAAACATCCTGTGTCTGACCTACACCAAGGCCGCCGCGACCGAGATGCAGAACCGTTTGTTCGTGCGTCTGGGTGAATGGGCGATGCTTGGCGACAGCCAATTGCGCGATGAACTGGCCAAGCTTGGTGACGAAACCGAGTTCACCAAAACCTACATGCAAAAGGCCCGTACTCTGTTCGCCCGCGCGATCGAGGCGCCAGGCGGTTTGCGTATCCAGACGATCCACTCGTTCTGCGCGGCCTTGCTGCGCCGTTTCCCGCTTGAGGCCAAGGTCAGCCCGCAGTTTCGCGAAATGGATGACCGCTCTGCCGAACTGCTTCGGGCCGAGGTGCTGGACCAGATGGCGGACGGCGAGCACAGCGATCTGGTGACGCGTGTGGCGTCCTATTTTACCGATACCGAAGACAGCTTTGATCAGATGATCCAAACGCTGTTGGGGCATAAGTCTGCGTTTAATCCACCGCGCCAGCCTGAGGACATCTTCGCGTCTTATGGTCTTGACGCGGGCGCGTCCGAAGAAAGCATACTGCAATCGGTTTTCCTTGGATCAGAAACCGCGTTTTTAGCCGAATTAGTGCCACATATGCAAAGCAGTGGATCGACGGACCAGAAGGCCGCTGCCGTCTTTTCGACGATCAAGCAGGCTGACATGGCTGCGCTGACTGCGCTGGAAGGTGTGTTGCTTTACGGTGGCACAGCGAAGGAACCCTTCGGGCCCAAAACGGGGTCGGTGCCGACCAAAGGCTTGCGGAAAAAAGCACCCATCGATAGCGCCTGTGATCAGCTTGACCAGCTTATGGAACGTGTGGCGTCTGCTCGCGAAACGCGGCTCGCTCTGCTTGCCGCGCGTCGCGATATTGCGCTGCACCAGTTCGCTCAGGTGTTCCTTCCGATGTACGAAGAGGCCAAGCTTCTAAAAGGCTGGCTGGACTTTGACGACCTGATCGAAAAGGCCCGCGCTCTGCTAAGCGACGAACTGGTGGCAGAATGGGTGCTGTACCGTCTTGATGGCGGCATCGACCATATTCTTGTGGACGAGGCGCAGGATACATCGCCGATCCAGTGGGACGTCATCGAACGGCTGGCGCGAGAGTTCACGTCGGGTGAAGGTGCGCGTGCTGATGTTTTGCGCACCATCTTTGTGGTCGGCGATAAAAAGCAGTCGATCTATTCGTTCCAAGGCGCTGATCCACGCGAATTCGACCGTATGCGCGCCGATTTTGCCGAACGTTTGGGGCAAACGGAAACGCCACTGGCATCGCGATCCCTGTCGCATTCTTTCCGGTCAGCTGGCGCAGTTCTGAAGGTTGTCGATGCCACGTTCGACGGGCGCGATGCGTCGGGCTTTACCCAAGAAGAAAAGCACATCGCGTTTTTTGAGCATCTTCCCGGCCGTGTCGATCTTTGGCCGGCCATTCCGAAGGCCGAAAAAGAGGACTCGGACGTATGGTTCGACCCCGTGGATCGGGTCAGTGAAACCCATGCCGATGTGGTTCTTGCCGGTCAAATCGCGGATTTCATTCATCAGCAGATCAAGGCGAAGACACCCCTACCGGGCGCAAACGGCACGGCGCGGCCCATGAAGGCGGGTGATGTGCTGATACTTGTCCGCAGGCGCGCACGGCTTTTCAACGAAATCATCCGTGCCTGTAAGGTGCGTGGTTTGCCTATCGCAGGCGCGGACAGGCTTAAGGTGACGGCGGAACTGGCGGTCAGGGATATTGTGGCCCTGTTGTCGTTTCTTGCGACGGCAGAAGACGATCTATCACTGGCGACCACGCTACGATCGCCGTTGTTCGGGATTTCGGAGCAAGACCTGTTCACTCTGGCACATGGCCGTCCTGCAGGTCAGCCGCTTTGGGAAGTATTGCGCAATAACAGAGACACATATCAGCCGATATTGTCTGTTCTGGACGATCTTCGGGACAACGTGGATTTCTTGCGCCCCTATGATCTGATCGAACGCATTCTGACCCAGCACGATGGTCGTGCGAAACTGATTGGCCGTTTGGGGGACGAGGCCGAGGATGGCATCGATTCATTGCTGCAACAGGCGCTGATTTACGAAGAAACCTCTGTGCCCTCTCTGACCGGCTTTCTTGAATGGGTGCGTACTGACGATCTGGAAATCAAACGAAGCCCCGAAAGCGCCGGCGACCGCATTCGCGTGATGACGGTCCACGGCGCGAAGGGTTTGGAAGCGCCGGTCGTGATCATGCCGGACTGTGGCGAGATGAGGGGTATCTTGCGGGACAAGATCATCCCTGACGGCGAAGAGGTCATCTGGAAAGCCACGAAAAACGAACAACCCGCACGCCATGCGCAGGCCGAAAACGCGATCAAACAGGCACAGGCTGAAGAGCGTGACAGATTGCTTTATGTCGGCATGACGCGGGCCGAAAACTGGTTGATCGTCGGTGCTGCGGGCGAGGTTGGCAAAACGCCCGAGGCCTCTTGGTACAACATGGTCGAACAGGCCATGAGTGCGCTGGGCGCGGCAGAGCATAACTTTGGCTTCGGTCAGGGATTGCGGTTTGGCGAACAGCTGGAAGCGCTGGAGGTTGAAGAGACCGAGGACAAACCAGAGACCGTCCATAAACTGCCTGATGTATTTTCAAAGCCAGCGCCCGAAGCGCCGCCGGCGCCCGAGGTGCGTAGCCCGTCTGACCTTGGTGGCCCCAAGGCGCTGTCTGGTGCGGAAGGTGATGAAACCGAGGTCGCCAAACAGCGCGGCACCTTCATTCACCGCCTGTTGGAATTGCTGCCCGAGGTGCCACGCGACAGCTGGAGCGACGCCGCGCCTCGATTGCTTGGGCTGGAAGTGGAGGAAGCCGAGCCATTCCTGATAGAGGCCGCAGCTGTTCTTAGCGATCCAGAACTGGCGTATCTGTTTGACGATACCGCGTTGGAAGAGGTCGCTTTGACTGCCGATTTAGGCGATGCAGGGCCGTTTTATGGCGTGATCGACCGGCTGATTATCACCGATGACAGCATCCTTGCGGTAGACTTCAAAACCAACCGTGTGGTCCCCGATACGCCTGACGGTGTTCCAGAAGGCCTGTTGCGCCAAATGGGGGCTTATCACGCCATGCTGGCGCGGATTTATCCCGGTCACAAAATCCAGACCGCGATCCTTTGGACGGCGACGTCACAATTGATGATGCTGGACACAGATCAGACCGCTGCGGCCTTTGGGCGTGCGACCGCATCTTGACGCCGTTCGGGTGGCTACATACGTTCACGTCAACCAACCAACGCATATGATGCGAGGAGATGTATTATGGGTACTGTAGCTGTCACGGACGAAACATTTGACGCTGAGGTCAAAAACTCTTCCGTTCCTGTTGTCGTCGATTTCTGGGCCGAATGGTGTGGCCCCTGTAAGCAGATCGGCCCTGCTCTGGAAGAACTGGCTGCCGAATACGGCGACGCGGTGAAAATCGCCAAGGTCGATGTCGACAGCAACCCGAACGCGGCGGCGGCCATGGGCGTACGCGGCATTCCGGCGCTGTTCATCTTCAAGGATGGTCAGGTCGTGTCCAACCGTGCCGGTGCGGCCCCTAAGGCGGCACTGAAAGGCTGGATCGACGAGTCGATCTGATCACAGTGATCAATCCAAGAAACGGCGCCCAAGCAGGCGCCGTTTTTTTATGGCTTGGACGCGACTAGGGTGGTCATCGCAGGCGGTACGTCCGCTTGTGTTCAAAGGCACAAAGACCCATATCAAGGCGGGTATTCAGGAGGTTTCCATGGCGGATACAGATTTTCCGGGCTGGCACGGCACCACAATTATCGGTGTGCGCAAAGGCGGTAAGGTGGTCATTGCCGGTGACGGACAGGTCAGCCTTGGCCAAACCGTGATCAAAGGCACTGCGCGCAAGGTGCGTCGCCTCTCCCCCGGCGGATTTGATGTGGTGGCGGGCTTTGCAGGATCGACCGCTGATGCCTTTACGCTTTTGGAACGTCTGGAAACCAAGCTTGAACAAACCCCGGGTCAGTTGCAACGGGCCAGCGTCGAGCTGGCCAAGGACTGGCGCACCGATAAGTACCTGCAAAAGTTGGAAGCGATGCTGATCGTGACCGACGGCAAGGAGCTGTTGGTTATCACGGGCGCAGGTGACGTGCTTGAGCCCGAACATGATGTGGCGGCGATTGGGTCGGGTGGCAACTACGCTTTGGCGGCTGCGCGTGGCCTAATGGACTCTGACGGTGACGCCGAACAGATCGCACGCAAGGCCATGGCTATTGCGGCTGATATCTGCGTTTACACCAATGGCAACCTGACGGTTGAAACGATCGACGCCTAAGACAACGGCGACATCGGAAAAGGACGACACATGACTGATCTGACCCCCCGCGAAATCGTTTCCGAACTGGACCGCTTCATCATCGGCCAGCAGGACGCCAAGCGCGCCGTTGCTGTGGCCCTGCGCAACCGCTGGCGTCGCAAGCAGCTTTCTGATGATCTGCGCGATGAGGTTTATCCCAAGAATATTCTGATGATCGGCCCCACCGGCGTGGGCAAAACCGAAATCAGCCGCCGCTTGGCGAAACTGGCCCGCGCGCCTTTTATCAAGGTTGAAGCGACCAAGTTCACCGAGGTGGGCTATGTCGGTCGTGACGTGGAACAGATCGTGCGCGATCTGGTGGACGCCGCCATCGTCATGACCCGCGAACACATGCGCGAAGATGTGAAGGCCGCCGCCCAGAAGTCGGCTGAGGACCGCGTGATCACCGCTATCGCGGGCGAAGATGCTCGCGAAGGCACGCGCGAGATGTTCCGCAAAAAGCTGAAGTCAGGCGAATTGGACAATACCGAAATCGAACTGGATGTCGCCGATACGGCCTCGCCCTTCCCGATGATGGATATCCCCGGCCAGCCCGGCATGGGGATGGGGGCGTTCAACCTTGGCGATCTGTTCGGCAAGGCGATGGGCGGACGCACAACACGCAAGCGGATGACGGTAGCCGACAGCTACGACATCTTGATTTCGGAAGAAGCAGACAAGCTGCTGGATGATGAAACCGTCAAAAACGCCGCGATTGAAGCGGTCGAACAGAATGGCATCGTGTTTCTGGACGAGATCGACAAAGTCTGCGCCCGCACCGATGCCCGCGGTGGCGACGTTAGCCGCGAAGGCGTGCAGCGTGATCTGTTGCCGCTGATCGAAGGCACGACTGTCAGCACCAAACATGGCACCGTTAAAACCGACCACATCCTGTTTATCGCATCGGGCGCGTTCCACATTGCAAAGCCGTCTGACCTGTTGCCTGAACTGCAGGGCCGTCTGCCAATCCGTGTGAACCTGCGCGCTCTTACAGAAAAGGATTTCGTGCGCATCCTGACGGAAACCGATAACGCGCTGACGTTGCAGTACACCGCGTTGATGGGCACCGAAGACGTCACTGTGTCGTTCGAACAGGACGGGATTGCGGCCCTGGCCAAGATCGCCGCCGAGGTGAACCAGTCCGTGGAAAACATCGGCGCGCGTCGTCTGTATACGATCATGGAGCGCGTGTTCGAAGAACTGTCCTTTGCCGCGCCTGATCGGGCGGGTGAAACGGTGGTGGTCGATGCCGCCTTTGTTGAAAAGCACCTTGGCGATCTAAGCCGGTCGACGGACCTCAGCCGCTACGTGCTGTGATCCCGCGCGGCCCAGCGCCACGGCCAAACCGGCCAAAATGAAAAACACGGCTTCCAGGTTCGGATAGGGCTTGGTCAGCGCGGCCTGAATGATCAGCGCCGCGCAGCCCGTTTTCAGGGCTGCCGAAACGTTGATGTTCAACGTGTCGGTCACTTGCCGCGCAAAAATGACCCTGGCCACGAACCAAAGATAAAGTGCGGTTCCCGCAATTCCCAATCCGCCCAGACAGGCAAAAAGCCAGCCAGACGCGCGCCCAGCGCCCATGCCTGTTCCAAGGCCGATGGTATCTTTCAGGTTGGTCAGAGCCTGATTGTTCCAAGACATACGCTCAGTGGCCGAGTCGCTGGACACCTTGTCGATCAACACCGCGTCGATCACATGCGCGACCTCGGCGTTCAGGCTGTAAAGCGCCACAGACGCGCCTGCCATGACCGGAAGGAACGCGGCAGAGAGCAGTATAAGCCGTGCCGCAGGTTTCAGATGCGAAATCGTTTTCAGATGCCCGGCCACAAAGGCAACCGAGAACAAAAACAGCCCCAAATAGGCCGCGCTGGATGTGGAGCGGATCAAAAGAAAGAACATCGCGATGGCACATAATTTTGGCCACACACCAAGGGATTTGACCATCGTCATCCGAAGCCAGAAACCGAATAGCGCCATGGTGAAGTAGGCATAGGCAGAAGGTTCTGGAAACCCGCCGCTGACCCGTTTGATGCCGCCCAGATACTGGTTATCCAGCATGGCTGCCCGCATTGTCCGGATCGGATCCAACAGATCGGGAAACCCCAGCGCATAGGACGTGATATCAGCCACGCTTAGCGCAATGTGTAAAGACGTCGCTGTGATCAGGGCCTTCAGCGCCAGATCGGCGCGTGGCTTGCGTGCAAAGACACCGGCCAGAAGGAAAAAGATCGAAGAGGCGACCATAAAGCGCAGAAACTGGATGGTGACTGTGGACGTGGGTTCAAGAGGTCTCAGGGCGATGGTCGCAAAGTCCCGCATCTGAACTGTGACAAACACGTCGGTTCTGTGGCCGAGGACTTGCGGAAGGAACAATGCGCCAAGCCCCGCCAGGATGATCAGCAGTAATAACGGGAAGCCCGCCTGATGTGGGCGAGCAGACTGAACGATGGCGGCGGTAAAGCCCGTGCGCCCGATCAGCGACAGCCACATCGCCAGAATGGAGAAATCCAATAGCGATACGGTGCCCGCCTGCCCAAGTGCAAAAGCGGCGCTGCTTCCGAATGGCATAACCGCAGCCAGCAAAACGACACCGCGAACAGGTCCTGCAAACAAGATCGCTGCGAATAGTACCAGCGCAATGGGTGTGGTGGTGAGCAAGTGTTTGGCGGTCCGTGTTCTGAGTGTCGCGCAAGACTCCCTTAGTCATGATTAAGGAAGTCTTTACGTTGTTCGATTTTCTTGAAGTAGAACGAAAGAAGGCAGGAAAGACGTGTCGGTTCCAGACCACATCAAGGGCATAGCCGCGGCAACGGCTGCTTCCGTTCTGCCGCATTTGCGGTTTGAAAACAGCATCCTTGTTCTGTCCCATATGCGATCTGTCAGCACCGCGCTGACCCACGTTCTGGCGACGCACCCCGAAATCTGGGGATATGGTGAAACACATGTGTCTTATACGGCCGAGAGGGCACCAGGTCGGCTTTGGCTTAATCTGCTTCGTCATCACCGGTCGGGTATCGGCCGCAAGCTGATTTTGGACAAAGTGCTGCATAACGATCTGGATCGCGCCGTCACGCCTGCGTTCTATCGGGCTAAGGCCATCTTCCTGTTGCGTTCACCTGCTCCGGCGATCCGGTCGATTCAGGCTTTGTCCGCGGCGCAGGGGTTGGCCGATTGGCAGAGTCCTGAACAGGCAGCGCGGTATTATCTGATGCGGATCACACGGTTGATGCATCATTGGAACCACTTCCCGCCAGAGCGGCGTATCGGGATGCTGTCCGAAAATCTTATGCGCGATCCCGAAGGTGCATTGGTGCGTCTGTCGCAGTTTTTGCCTGTCTCGCACCCTTTGGAGAACCGCTACGTTGCTGAAGGTCGCGCGGCGCGACATGGCGCTGGTGATCCGACGCGAAGCCAAGATTTGACAAGGATCGAGCCGATAGATGTCGATGTGGATTTATCTCTGCCTGTCGGCGTTGATCAAAAACTGGCCGCGCAATGTATTCAGGCTTATCTTACGGCTTCGGACCTGATGGGCTTGACCGAACATGCGTTAAACGATCGGGGCTAACCTTTCCCCGTATCCAGTCTTTCAGCGCGGCACGATTGCCGCGGGCCCGTCCGGCGCGATCGATCCAGTTTTCCGGACGAAACTGTTTCAGATGGTTTGCGAGGATGTTTTTCATCGCCAGTTTCAGCAGAAACATGGGCGGTATATGCCCCTTGCCGGACAGGTAGATGGGGTTGGCGACCTGACTGTATCCCAGCATTTCGCCACTGCTTTCGCGACCCAGCTTTGTGCCGCAATGAACGCCGGTGACGGTATTCACCTGAACCATTTCGCCAGCGACGCGACTGGCAAAATCAACGTCTTCCTGCCAGCCGTAAAGCGGCAGTGCCTCATCAAACCGCGTGTCGCCAATGGCTGCTGTTCGGTAGGCCATGTTGCAGCCGTACAGACCCACAAGATTGCGCTTGATCGCGATTGGCACCGGCCCCACTGCCGGACGATTCCGGAGCATGCTGCGGGAGTCTGAAGCATCTATTCCGCGGGAATGGATACCATCGGCCAAAAGCGTGCCGTTCATTCCAGCGGCATAGGGCAGGGCGGCGAATGCGCGTGAAAGCTGTTCCAAGGCATCGGCGCTGGGCATGTAGTCATCATCGATGAAAAAGACGATGTCGCAATGGTTTGAAAGAATGCTCAGAGCATGGTTGCGCTGCTTTGGCAGGCCTTTTTCTGCAAACTCAACGCGCAGGGGCAGTTTGGCCGTGTATCGTGTCAGGTCGGGTATGTCGCCGGGCTGCGTCGCGACGATGATGATCTCATGTGCCGGCTGCGTCTGTACGGTCAAAGTATCAAGTGTGTCAGGCAGAATGCTTGCCCGGCCACAGGTGCAAATGACAACGGAAACGCGCACGGCTTACAGACCGGACCGTTTCAAAACACATCCAATCGTGCGGAACAGAATGACCAGATCTTTGCTGACCGAGACGCCCGATGCATAGCGAACATCCATGTTGATCCGCGTATCGTAGTCGACTGCATTGCGGCCCGAAACCTGCCAAAGGCCGGTGATCCCAGGGCGCAGTTTGAGGTAGAAATTGCTGTGGCTTCCATACAGTCGAAGTTCGTTCAGTGGCACAGGGCGGGGGCCGACAAGGCTCATGTCGCCGATCAAGACATTCCAAAGCTGGGGCAGCTCATCCAGGCTGGTTTTCCTGAGCAGGCGTCCAAGCATCGTCACCCGCGGATCGTCGGTAATCTTCCGTCCCTTTGTCCATTCGGCACGGGCAGCTGGGTTTCGGTTCAATAGGTCTTGCAGCTGAGCCTCGGCATCTGGGCGCATTGTTCTGATCTTCCAGCACGTAAACATCCTGCCGTTTCGGCCAACCCGTTTGTGACCGTAGAATCCGGTGCCGCCATCAAGGCGCGCCAGTACCCACAAAAGGGCCACGACGGATGCCACTGGCGCCGCCATCAGCAGCGCCAGACAGACATCAAGGCCCCGTTTGCCGTGCCGTTTGTAAAACTGGTTTCTGGTCTGGCTTTCGGGGAAAGCAATGGTGCTGTGGATGGGAGTGAGATCGGTCATAGACGTTCCCTGATGTCGCGCGTTCCAATTCTAGTTTGCGCGCTCAGGAGACGTTTCTTGTGGTTACTATCGGGTTAAAAACCCGAAGATAATGCAGGTTTTATCGCACCTTGTTGCGGGTAGCCGCGCGGTTCGGTGCGCGGGTCTGTCCATGACATCACGATACCTTCGGGAACGACGCCGATATTGCGCAAAGTGGCCAATCCATCCGCAACTGATCCGCGTGCCGTAGCGCCATATTGAACGACGAACAAAACCTGATCGACCAACGGCGCGATGCTCAGGCTGTCAGACACAGGAAGCAAGGGAGGTGCGTCGACGATGACGATATCGTAGCGATTTTTCAGGTTGGCGAACAATGCGCGCAGAACGCGACCCGAGTAGATCGGCGCGCCGACGGTTTCCGGCCCGATCCCTGCAAAATCAAAGCTAAGATCATCGGCTGAATGAATAACTTCATCCAGATCACAGCCTTGCGTTAGGTGCGCATGTAGGTCGGGCCCCGAGAACAAACCGACCTGACGTGACAGGCTTTTCTGGCGTGTGTCCAGATCGAGCAGCACCACAGACCGCCCCATGCTGGCAGCCGCATTGGCAAGGTTCATCGCAGTCGTGGTTTTGCCTTCTCCGGGCATCGATGACGTCATCATAATGACCGAGGCTTCGTCATTCATGCGTTTGGATAGAACCGTCCAAAGCTGTCGGATGCGTTCAAGGTAAAGGCATTCTGATGCGGCACTACGTTTGATGGGCAGGCGTGTCAGAACGCGGACACCTGTTGCCCTTTCAATGTCCGGATCGCGGCGGAAACCCTTTTCGAGGATCTCCATCAAAAGCGCGAGGACCAGACCAAGGCTAAGGCCCAGAGATGCGCCAAATCCTGTCATCAGTTTGATCCGCGGTGCAGAGGGCCCCGCAGGGATTGCCGCCGCGTTGACGACTTTGGCCTCTGCCCGTTGAATTTGAAGCTGTGCACGGGTGTCGGCAAGCCGCGTCAGCGCCGTCTCGTAGCCATCCCGGATGGCATTTGCTTCGGTTTCAAGCTGGCGCAGGGTCAGTGAGCGCTCTGAAATATTGGAAATGCCCCGCTCGATTTCCAGAATATCGGCTGACAGGCTTGTCTCGCGCGCAGCGAGGGCCGTGATGTTTTCCGACAAGTTGCGTTTTTGTTTGGTAACTTCCCGCGCAAACTCAGATTCAACACGGCTGATTTCAGCATCCAAGAGCCTGCGTTTCGGGTGGTTTGGTCCGTACAAAATTGACAGGCGTGCCTCTTCCTGAACAAGGCTGCGGCGCGTTGATTGAAGCGCCGCGATGGCTGGATAGGCGTTGGGCTGAAGATTGACCTCAAGCAAGTTTTCCGCAGGAATAGACTCTAATATTTCCAGCTCTTCCTTGATCCGTGTTTTATCGGCACGCACAGAAGACAGCGCTTGGTTCAGCGATAAGGCCTGTTGCTCCAACACCTGAGGCGAGGCGCCCGCGTAGTCCAGATTGTCCTTTTTCGCTTGCTCGACCCGCTGTTCTGCTTGGGTCAGTTCGCCTTCACGCAGTGCGACCTGATCTGATAGCCAATCCGTCGCTTTTTCGATGACTTTTTGCCGTTCGCGAAGCTGGGTTTCGAGGTAGATCTGGGCAAGCGTATTGGCGACTTCTGCCGACAACTGGGCAAGCCCTGTGGTGACCGAAACCTCAATCACATAAGACTCATCAACTCGTTTGATCCGCAACCCGTTTCGCAGCGACTGAACGATGCGATTCAGCCGTCGTTCTTCAAGCGAAATCAGTTCGAAATCCTGTTGGTCGTAAGAACTGATGCCAAGGGCGCGGCGGATGTACTGGGCCAATCGCGTGCTAAGTCCCTGCGATGCGAGGCCGGGATCAATGGGGGTGAATTCATCAATACCGATACGCTGGACAACCCGTTCCAACAAAGTTGAAGAGCGCAACATTGCTATTTCGTTGGCCATAACCGGATCGGAAATATCCAGATCAGACACGACCTGATCTGACGAGGCGGCCAGCTGTTGTTGTCTGGGGTCCAGCAACAACGTGGCGCTGGCGGTGTACTGTGACGGCTTCATTGCGGTCAGGACAAACATCGCAACAGTCGCGGCAAGTGTGATTGCCAGAACCAGATTCCGCCGACGCCAAACACCGACAATCAAGCGCAAGAACTCACCATGGTCGTCAGTGCTCCGCTGGTCAGCGTAGGGGCTTTGCCCGATGTCGGTATGATGCGTGTTTTCCATGGGCCCAACGAGTTAAGTATTCCGTCCTAATCCTTTCCGGATCACGTTTTTACTTTTCTAAAAACGGGATTAACGAATGCTTAAAGCTCGGCATGCGACGGTTGGTTTCACCACCAAATGCACGGCTTACGGCGTCTTGATGTCCATTTTTATTGCAACTGCAAAGAGACGGGCCTTGGGGGCCTTATCGCTGGGTTTAACCGTGCTGGGGCCGGCATCGCAGCAGATCGCATCACTGGTGATTGCTCTGGCCGCCGCTGCGGTTTTAAGCGTTTCTGATTTCGGGACCTATGCCTTGGCCATAGTGTTTGTCGAGGCTGGCATCCTGCTGATCTACACCGGCTTTCATCACTTCATTACAGTTGAAGACGATGACGAGTACGTCCTTTTGCCAACCTGTTTATGCTTGATGGTGGGGATCAGCGCGGCTTTCGGCCTTGTCTTGTTCTGTTTGGCCCCGTTCCTTGCCGTCTGGTTCGAAAGCCCCGAGCTGTCGTTGTTGTTGCAGGTGCTTTCCGTTTTGCAGCCCGCTGCCGCGGTGGTCGGCTGGTGTTCGGCTGTGTTGTTGCGAAAGGGCGCGACGACCACCTATTTTACCGGTCTTTTATTCAGCAACGCCGCATCGGTTTTTATCGGCGTTCTCGGTTTACTGGTGTGGCCGTCTGTATTCGCGCTGCTTGCCTACCGTGTTGTGCGTATCTGCATTGGGTTGGCAGTGTTCTTGTGGGCCGTCCCCGTTAAACCCACGCTTGGTTTCAACCGATCCTTGGCCAGACGGGCCTTTGCTTTCGCGCGCAGCTTATACGCCGCGCGATTTCTTGGGTATTTCGGCAATTTCGGCGCAGACCTTGTGCTAGCGGCCATGTTTACGACGGCAGAGTCCGGCCTTTACAGGTTTGCAAACCGTCTGGCGTCGGCCTCTGTCGATGTCGTCGCGCTGCCGATCAAAACGCTTGCTCAGTCACGCTTCGGTCAGGCCGCGCGTGAGGGTGCCGGATTGCAGGGAATGTTTGAGGTGTTTGTTACCTACCTCGCCTTCTTCGGTGGCGGGGCGGTAGCAACCGTGACTCTACTTGCGGAAAGCGCCGTCGCGGACTTGTTTCGACCAGAGTATCTGCCCGCCGCCGCACTTGTCGGGTATCTGGCCTGCCGGTCCATTTTGATGGCGATCGGGGACCTGACCGAACCGGTCTTTGCTACACTCAAGAAGACAAAAATCAGTCTCTATTATAGCGTAATCAGTACATTTTTAACGCTGACAGCGATCACGCTTAGCGCGCCATACGGTGTCGGGTCAATGGTGGTCGCCCTTTCGGTTGGAGGGCTTGTTTCGACGGTGGCCGCTGTCGGTTTGATCTTAAGGCACACTGATCTGAAGATACGGCCCTTGCTGGTTCCGCTGTTCAAAATCGTCGTTGCACTTAGTGGGTTTGCGTTTGCCTTGGGTGGCATTCTGGACGGCGTTGACTTGGGCTTTTTCGGTCAACTTATTGTTGCGGTTTGCCTAGCGCTGTTCACTACTCTTTTCGCGGCATTGATCGGGGCTTTGCCGGGTTTCGGATTGCCCCGTGGTACATCTTTCAAAAACCCCAGCCTTCCAGATGTTCCCAAACGCGTTGTGCGGCAGCGTCCCATGTAAATCGAGATGCCTGCTGCTGTGGGCAATCCAGCGCGGTCACGTGACCTGTGCAAATCTTGGCAATGTGCTGTGCCCAATCAGATGGCTGCACGTCGTGCACGACATAGCCCGCTTTTCCGACAACTTCGGGCAGGGCCCCATAGGGCGACACGATGGGGTGCTTTCCAAAATACATGGCTTCCAGCGCTGGCAGGCCAAAGCCCTCTTCCAGCGACGGGATCAGAACGGTTTGTGCGGCTTGATAGAGCGCGGCCAGTTCTGCGTCGGGGCATCGGCCCGCAAAGATGACATTCGAAGGAACGGTCACGCCGGCACGCTCAAAATCTTTTGAAGTTGCGTTGCCAACCAGAACCAAGGGGATGTCGCCCAACCGTTGATCCCTGAATACATCAATCAGGAAAGCCACGTTTTTATGCGGTAGAAGCGAACTGAAACCGAGGCAGAAGGGTGCACCGGCCGCTAATTCCAAACGCTTCAGAACTGCGGTGTCAGGTTTGGTGGATACGACGGCGCTGGGGCCGTTTGGGACCACCCCTATGGTGTCCGTATGTCCGATCCCGAGCGCAAGTATCGCCCGCTTTGAATGCTCGGACACCGTTAAAATCCTATTGCCGTTCGCGCCAGCCCGCCGAGAGGTCAGCTGCCGCCATTTCCGTGCAGGGAACCCGTAAGACTGCGGCGTGCGAAAGACGTGAGCATCGTGCAGCATCGTGACGTAGCCGCTGCCTTGAAGCGGGACTGAATTGAACAGGCCCACTGGCACGCCGACCTCGCGGAGTTTGGGCATATAAACCTGATCCCACACCGCACCTGTGGATTGGCCGGTGGCGATGACAGACCGGGATAGTTGCATCGCGCGGTTTTCCAGCGGTTTCGGCACGGCAAGTTGTACTTTCCATCCGCGCTCATCCGCCGAGGTGATCAATGCTTTGGTCAGGTTCAAAGCCACCGCGTTCACGGCGCTGTTTGTGTCCTTCAGAAAGCGCCCGTTGATTACGATTGACCGTGCCTTCACCGCCAACCCAGCCATTTCCCAATACCCGCGCGATTGGCGATTTGGCCTGCCAACAAGGGAATAATTAGCCCGAGAAGGGTCGCTGCGCAGATGATCACGGCCCAGTCTGTAATGCCGATTTTCAGCAATCCGATGCGGGTGCCTGCGGTTATCAGGATGTGCAACACGAAAATCGGCATCGTGTTCTGTCCGATAAGTCGGAGCACCTGCATGACTGGCGTATCCGGCATATTCAGAGCCACATACTGGCTTGCTCGGTAGAGTAAAAACGGCCCTGCAAATGCCGCTGGCAATAGCCAGATTTGTGACGCGGGATACGCATCTTTATTGTCGATTGGCAGGGTCCAAAGCATTAGCAAACTAAGGACCGTGATAATAGCGGCCACCGTTGTCGATGATTTCGGGAAGGGTCCGGAAATCTGCGCGTTGGGGATCATCGTTCCGAGGATAAAGAAGCCGATAAAACGGGTCTGGTCGGGTAACGCGGGTAGGATGTATTGCGCGCTGATAACGGCCATGCCCAGTGCTGCACGGACCGTATTTGGCGCCCCTTTCACCGCGCGGGTAATTAAAATTGCGATGCTCAAATAGTAGAGAAACCACATCACTGCGGGCGGTTTCCACAGAATGGTCAAAGGATGAAAGCCGGTCATCGCGGTATTGGTATAGGCCCGCATTAGAAAGTGGGCCGACATCAAAACCAAGCTCCACAACAGGTAGGGCCAGACCAATCGGGACCAGAACCTTGCTGCAAAAACATCTGTTGAAAGGGTGATCAGCCTGGGTGCCAGATAGCCCGAGATCATGAAGAAGAGCGGCATATGCACCGCATATATCGCGGTCAAAACCCGTTCGGTGTTGTCTGAGATCAGGCCAGCGCCAAGCGCACCAACCAGCGCATGGCCAAAGACCACAAGGACCATCGCAAAGCCGCGCGCAATGTCCAAACCCACGTCGCGATTTTTGACCCGTGTCAGGGGCGCCGCGCGCAGGTTCGGAAGAAACTCAGCCCTTTGCGCCTTGTCCCCGTGCATATACGTCCTCGTAGCGAATGATGTCGTCTTCGCCTACGTAGCTTCCGGTCTGAACCTCGATCAGAACCATGGGCACCTTGCCGGGGTTTTCCATCCGGTGCTTTGCGCCCAGCGGCACGTAGATTGATTCATTTTCCGACACCAGAGTGACCTTGTCGTCGACAGTGACACGCGCGGTGCCCTCGACGACGATCCAGTGTTCGGACCTATGGTAATGGCTTTGCAGGGATAGCGCCGCGCCGGGGTGTACCAGAATACGTTTCACCTGAAAGCGGCCGCCGATGACAAGGCTTTCGAACCAACCCCAAGGACGATGTTCCTTTGGGAAGTCTTCGGCCTGTGTCGCGGATTTTGCTTTTAGCCGGTCAACAGCCAGCTTCACATCTTGCGCGCGATCCTTCGACGCAATCAGGACGGCGTCGTTCATCGCAACAGCGATCAGGTTTTCTACCCCGATCCCGACCAGTTCCAGTCGTTCGGATTCAGACCGCAGGATACTGTCTTTGCATTCAATCGCCGTCACATTGCCAATAGCGGCAACCCCGGAATTATCCTGATCAGACGCACGCCAGACGGCATCCCACCCACCCAAATCGGACCAGTCCGAGTTATAGTGCACGACGGCCAGGCCGCTGGCCTTTTCCATAACCGCGTAATCGATCGAGATATTGGGCGCACGGTCCCAGTCGGCAGGTGCGAGGCGCAAGAAACCCAGATCAGGTTGCGCATTGCTGACAGAGGCCTGTACGGGCGGAACAATTTCGGGCGCGTGTTTCTGGAACGCGTCGACAACGTCTGATGCGCGGAACAGGAAGATACCCGCATTCCAAAGGTAGTTCCCCTTTGAAAGCATCGCTTCGGCTGTGGTCAAATCGGGCTTCTCGACAAATGCTTTCAGCGGTAGACAATCGTCGCCACCTGTGTCCAGCTCCAGATAGCCGTAGCCCGTTTCGGGGCGGTCCGGTTGAATGCCGAACAACACAATGCGCCCATCGTTTACAGCCTTCATGCCTTTGGCAATGGCCTGGTGAAAGGCGGCGTTGTCCTGAATGAGGTGGTCGGATGGGGCAACCAGCATGACGGCTTCGGGATTGCGATCCATCAAATGTAGCGCGGCAGCCAGAACCGCAGGCGCCGTGTTCCGGCCCGAGGGTTCGATCATCACTGTGCCCGGATCAATCCCGACTTCGGTCAGTTGCTCGGTCACGATGAAGCGGAAGTCCGAATTGGCGACCACGACAGGCTTTTCGAACCTGATCTTACCTGCAGTGCCGTGCAAACGGCGGGCCGTTGCCTGAAACAGCGAAGTGTCGCCAATCAGGGGCGAAAACTGCTTCGGATAGCTTTTGCGGGACAAAGGCCAAAGCCGTGTGCCCGATCCGCCGGCAAGAATGACAGGTGTGATGCTCTGCATGATGCGCAAGCCTTTGACTGTAATGGTTACCAAGTGGTGAACATTTCTGAGAACAGAGGCCACATTAAGGAAATACGGGTCAAAAACCAGTTCTCTTCCAAGGCGTTGCGAATGCGCATCAAAAATTTAACGATTTGGAAACCTCTCTAAACCCTGAGTACAGCATCCGGATCTAGATCAGAGTGGGTGCGTTGTGCGGAACGCCTTGGACAATCTGGCAATCAACGGCCGCTTCCTGACGCGGACGCCCACAGGTGTTGATCGGACGGCTTATGAAATGACCTGCGCGTTGGCGGATATGTCTGCGCAAAATGGCGTGCAGCCGCCCAAGATCGTGGTGCCAACGGATGCCCAAACGATCATTCCGTTTCCCGACGCGATGCCCGTTCAGGCGCTTGGAAAGGTCCGGCGCGGGGGTGGCGCGTTTTGGGAACAGAGCAGTCTTGCGGCCCTTCCCAAAGATCAGATGCTTCTCAATTTTTGCAATACGGGGCCTATGCTGCGCAGGCATCAGGCGGTGATGATCCATGACGCACAAGTCTGGTCCTCACCCGAAAGCTACAGCGCGTCCTTCCGGAATTGGTACCGGCTGTTGTTGCCAATACTCGCCCGCCGCGCCGATGTGGTTTTCACGGTATCGGATTATTCCCGCAAGACGTTGGAACACTTCGGCGTCGTCCCTCGGGGAAAGGCAAATGTCATTGCGAACGGCGCGGATCATATTCTGCGTGTCCAACCTGACACCACCGTTTTGGCGCGGCACGGGTTGACCAATAGGGGCTATTTTCTGGCGATTGCCAGCAATCATAAACATAAGAACATCGACCTGCTGGAAACCCTGCCGACAGACCGTCCTATAGTTCTCGCAGGCGGCGCACAGCGCGCGGACAAGGGAAATCTGGTCTCAATCGGGCGCGTTTCAGAAGGCGAGCTGAGGGCACTTTATGCGTTCGCTCAAGCCCTTTTGTTTCCGTCACTCACCGAAGGTTTCGGGCTGCCCCCGCTTGAGGCGATGGCGCTGGGCACGCCTGTTATTTCATCGACCGGCGGGGCATTGCCGGACACGTGCGGCCAAGCGGCTATGTTCGCAAACCCCTCGGATGCCAATGAATGGACCACGTGCATCCGAAGGCTGAATGGCTCCAGCCAGCTTTGGGATGAACTGTCAGCCATGGGAACTGAACACGCGGCCAAATACACATGGGCCAGATCAGCAGACCTGATCCGGCACCATCTGTCCGAAGCCAGCGGGATTAGCCGATAGGCCCGTATCCAGCAGGTGCAGTTCCCGCAATCCTGTCAGAGGACCCGTGCAATTCCACCCGCGCAGCGGCGTCATTTTTAAGGTTCACGTAGGGATAGATCGCTCCGGTCATGCCCGAGCAACTGAAACCACTTGTCGATGTTGCGGGATCTGCCGCGGCGTTGTTGTTCCAGACAATGTCTCCGGACTTTCGCAGCCAGAACTGGCTTGTCGTCGTGTCGACGGCGATCTGGATGATGTCGCCGTCCGCGATGGTATTCCCGCTGCCCATAAAGGACGCTCCGCCGGTGTGAAAAACATATGCACCCGACCAATAGCAACGGGACACACCGTTTTGGCCGCCGGTTGCGTAGTCGATTGTATCGCCGGAAATACCCAACCCGTTTACGCCGAAAGTTGCGCCAACCTCAAAGTAGACCGTTCCGCTAATCGCGGTCGCACCCCGCGTATGGCGCATACCATTGATCGCGGCAGTAGCCGACACTGTCCTGTCGCTATCGCTGTAAGCCAGCTGCTCGGGCGCAGGGCTGTTGATCTGGCTGTCCCAAGCGACGATTGCGCTCGCCACCGGCGCGGTCACCGCCGAAGTTGCGGCAGAAACCGCAGGCGCACTTTGGCCATCGGCGTTTGTTGCAATAACAGAGACTGATACTGCAGTCCCTTCCAGTTCTGCCCCAACCGTCAAAATGTTCTCGGTTGCGCCGGATATCGCCACACCATCGGCCAGCCATTGGTACGCATATGCGGTGGGTGACCCGCTCCACGTTCCGTTCGAGGCCGTCAAAATATCACCTACTACCGGTGTCAGGCTGTCGATTTCTGGCAGGCTCGTGTTTGTCGGGGGCACCAAGATGACAGGCGTTGTTCCAAGGTCATAAACAACTTTGAAAAGCCCCGCTTTAGTCACCCGATATGTGACCGAACCCCCTGCTGCGACGGATAGTCTAAGAATTGCAGGTACGGTGGTTCTATCTGCAGTCAAGGCGACCAGTTTTGCATGCGGATACAAAGTCTCAGTAGGTGGATTTGTGACTGCGACGTCGAAATACCCACCCAGGATCGAGCCGTCGACTGTCAGCGTCTGGATGCCATTGAAACCGGTGCTGGCCGCATCGACAGACACCTCAAAAATGCTGTCGAATATTTCGCCTGTCGCGGCCTCCATTGTGACGTCGGCTCTAAGTTGTAGCTGACCTTTGTCCGGCGCATCGGTGATCGATACGATGAGATCGTTGTTGACGCCGCGTGAAATCGTCCAACTGCCAGTACCCACTGCGCGTGTAGCCTGCCAACCTGTCGGAACGATGCCCGAGACACCCGTTGCAGCGGCAGGTGTATCCCCGTCCAAAGTGGCAAGCGCACCCAAACGGTTCGCCGCATTGTCAATCCGGTTGCCCGACACAAGGCTGCGGATGGTGCTGGCAGTTTGCCCCGCTAGATAAGCGGCGCCATGGGACACATTGGGGTGTGTCCGGTCATCCTTCATGGTCACGGGATCAAAGCCAGAGACATCGACAGCAATCACTGACGGATTGAGCGCTGCGATATCGCGAATGATTTGAGCCAGTTCGGCGTAATATGCGTCATTGCCATATGGGTCGACGTCTTCGGCACTGTTCCGGCCATCCGGTAAGGTCGGCACGGCAACGACCGTCGCGCCAGCCGCGACATAGCGGTCAAACAGCTCCTGAATCTGCGTTCGATGATCTTCAACAGTCGCGTTCAGTTCACGATTTGCACCAATCGGTCCTACCACAACAATCGTATTGTCGGGGATAATCCGCTCAATCACGCTGCCCGCACTATCCAGCATATCGATGATCGTATGACCGCCGACCGCCTGATTGTATTCCGGCGGAACCAGCGCGACATCCCCCGTAGCCGACACCAGAAGATCGCGAAATCCGGTATGCGCTATGACGCTGTCGCCATCGATCAAAAGCGTAGGCGGCGTGTCCGCTGAGAAGATTTCCGTCGTCACGCCCAAAAGGTTTTCCGGAAGAATGGTCGAACGGGACGTCAAGCTTCCGTACTGGACTAGCTCCTGCTCTCCGTTTGCAAGCAGCCAGATGTTGTAGACACAGCTTTGACCTTCGGGCAGTGCACCAAGATCGTCTGTAACAAGCACCGCTTGGCTGTCTTGCGTCACGTGTTGAAGAAGCGGCGATTGGTGGGAATGCTCGGCGATCGTGATGGCCACGCTTGCACCCGTCGGAACGCTGCCAAAGTGAAACGCCAGCGCTTCGCCGGTGAAAAATCGGACATCCTTACGTGCGACTTCGTTTCCGAATTGCACCATCACGTTCTCGGTCATATCGCACCCCTTATGAAAAAGCTGACCGCGAATTTTGTGGCGTTTGGCTAAAAAGCCTTTAGGCCGCCGTGCGCTACCGCATCGGAAGCAACGGATTGTCTGCGCTGCTTAAGGGGCTGTTAACCTTGCTCAAGAATTAATGAGGCCAGCTCTTAACCTGCCTCCGGTTCTTTTATGGTCACTCTGAAACCAGCACTCTTAACGGCTCTCACCCTTGCACTGCCAAGTATGGTGGTGGCTGGCGACTATCAGTTGATCGTCGGTGACGAGGTGCAGTTGCTTTTGCCCGGCGATACCGAGCCGTCTGTTATGAAGGTCGATCTGGATGGCGAAATCCGGTTGCCCGGTTTGGGCGGGGTCGCCGTTTCAGGGTTCAGTCTGGATCAAGCGGAACAGACAATCGAAACGGCTCTCGCGGACCGTGGTCTATACTCAAACCCTGACATCACTATCGACATTGCAAACTATGCGCATGTGACGGTCGTCGGCGATGTCGCGCGTCCGGGCCGCTATGATTTCACGCCGGGAATGACCGTTGCCACCGCTTTGGCCATGTCTGGGGGCCATCAGGAATGGGGCGTCAGCAAAATCGAACTCGAGCGGGCGCAGATCGATCTGGAAAGCCAGCGAAAGGCGTCCAACTACGAATTGGCGACGCTCGTTCTGCAAGAAGCTCAGCTGAGCGCAAAATTGCAGGATTTGGCTAAATTAGAGCCTGTTATTTCCCGTATCCCTCAACCGACTGCGGTCAATTTCAATACCAGATTGGATCAGGCCACAGCACTTTTTACGCAAGAGCGCTCCTACTACGCTGAAACCCTTGCCTTCATGGAAAAAGAGATCGGCGACCTGTTGCGCCAAAAGGAACTGTTCGATCAGAAGCTGGCCGTACAGAACGAAATTCTGGATGCGGCTGAACAGGGAATGGCGCGTTCGAAAGAGCTGCTGGCAAAGGGTCTACAGACCTCGACCCAGCAGGCGATTACGCAACAGCGCTACGCAGATGCGCGGGCGAAAAAGCTGGAACTCGAACAGGCAATATTGCTGGCAGACCGCGCATGGTCGGACGTGTTGAAGGCGAAGTCTTCTTTTGTCGAAGACCGCCGTCAAAAAGCGATGACTGAGTTGATGCAGACACAGGCCAAGCTGGATCAAGAAACGCTGAACTACCGCCGTTTGGTTAAACAACTGGCATTGCTCAGCGGCGGGGAATTCGCCGCAGCCCTACTGTCAGAAGATGCGACCCAAACCGTCAGTGTTCAAAGCTCGCGCTCAGGGCGCGAATTGCTGGAGGTTGCGGATACCAACCTGTCTCTGATGCCCGGTGATACGGTGATTATCAGCCTTAACGACCCAAGCTTTTTCGACGGATAACCGATGTACATCAGGTCCAGAAAAGCACCTCGGGTCGCGTTGATCCACTACTGGCTGGTGGGGATGCGTGGTGGCGAAAAGGTTCTGGAATCGCTGTGCCAGATGTTCCCACAAGCGGATATTTTCACGCATGTTGCTATTCCTGAAAAGCTTAGTCCGACACTGCGCCGCCATAGAATAATAGAGACTAACATTTCCCAATATCCGTTCTCGAGGCGCCACTATCAGAACTACCTCCCCTTAATGCCTCGCGCTCTCGAGGCGCTGGATCTCAGGGGATACGACTTGGTGATTTCGTCTGAATCGGGTCCTGCCAAGGGTGTGCTGCCCCCGCCTGATGCGCCGCACCTGTGCTACTGTCACTCACCGATGCGCTACATCTGGGATCAGTTCCATGTGTACCGCGAACAGGCCAGCCCGTTGCAACGGGCCGTGATGCCCCTGTTCGCTCATGGCTTGCGTCAGTGGGACGTCTCTTCGTCCGCGCGCGTCGATGGTTTTGTTGCGAACTCGACTCATGTGTCCAAACGCATCCGTAAATACTGGCGCCGAGAGGCTACCGTCGTCTCGCCACCGGTAAACGTTTCCTCGTTCCAGCCCGCCCCGAAAGAAGAAATCAGTGATAGCTATCTATGGGTTGGCGATCTTGCCTCGTACAAACGGCCTGACCTGATGCTTCAGGCCTTTAAACAGATGAATTTGCCATTGAACATCATCGGCGGATCTAAGGCGCAGATACGCCAATTGTCCTCTTTGGCAGGGCAACGCACGAAATTTCTGGGTCACGTCGATGCTCAAACTTTGCGCGATTATCTCAGCCGCTGTCGGGCGCTGATTTTTCCCGGCGAGGAAGACTTCGGCATCGTGCCTGTCGAGGCTATGGCCGCGGGTCGTCCCGTAATTGCCTATGGTCGCGGTGGTGTCCTTGATACGGTTGTCGACGGACATACAGGAATTTTCTTTGATGATCCCACCGTCGACAGTCTGGTCGGCGCAATAGACAGGTTCCAAAAATCCGGTTTGGCGTCGGCGGACTCGGCAGTGTTCACCACCCAAGCTGGTAAATTCACCGAGGCCCGGTTTCACGCGGGCATTGTCAAAGCGCTGAAAAACATTGGAATTGACGAAAACGTTTGCGACTTCCCTTTGCCGGTCAGGCTTGCATCAGTTTAGATAAGATCTGAATGCAGTAAATCGTGGGGTTTTTATGTCACCAAAGTTTGGAACCAGCGGGCTTCGTGGATTGGTAACGGAACTGACGCCGGAATTGGTGACATCCTACGTTCAGGCCTTCCTGCGATCCTGCGATGTCGGAAGTAAGCTCTTTGTCGGCCGTGATTTGCGGCCGTCTTCTCCGAACCTAGCCGACATTGTCATGACTGCGGCCCAAAACATGGGAATGACCGCAATCGACGCGGGCGAAGTGCCGACGCCTGCATTGGCGCTCACGGCCCAACAGCAGGACGCCAGCGCAATCATGATCACCGGCAGCCACATACCTGCGGATCGCAATGGGCTGAAATTCTATTCCCGCGCGGGCGAAATCGCCAAAAAGGATGAAACAGCGATCTGTGCGGCTTTGGAGAAGCCGGTGCAGGCTGTTGCCCCAGGTCAGCGTGTCAACGATCCGGAAGTGAACTCTCGCTATGTGTTGCGATACGTGACGGCTTTTGGAAGTGCGGCGTTGGCCGGAAAAAGGATCGGACTTTACTCACATTCTGCCGTTGGTCGCGACGTGCTGGCCAGTATCCTGCGGCTACTCGGTGCCGAGGTGACTGAACTCGGACGCTCTGAAACCTTCATTCCTGTTGATACCGAAGCGGTTGATAGCGCAACGCGTGACAGCATCCGTACATGGGTTCAGTTGAACGGTTTCGATGCGGTGATGTCGATGGATGGCGATTCCGACAGGCCGCTGCTTGCTGATGAAAACGGAAAGATCGTTCCCGGCGACGTCATGGGCCAGATCACCGCCGAGGCATTGGATGCCGACACTGTCGTCACGCCCATTTCCTCGAACAGCGGTGTTTCTGCCAAAGGCTTTGCGAACGTGCATTTAACCCGTATCGGATCGCCGTTTGTGATTGCTGGTATGGAAGCGGCTGGCGGCAAGGTTATCGGCTACGAGGCGAACGGCGGTTTCCTTTTGGGGTTCGAGGCCACGGCCCTTATCGGAACCTTGTCGCCGCTTATCACGCGTGACTGCGTTTTGCCTTTGATCATGACATTGGTCGCGGCGGGTGATGGCCCTGTTTCCCAGCGTGTCGCCCATGAACCGCGCGTTATCACGGTCGCTGACCGGCTTCAGGATGTTGCGCAGGTCCGCTCTTCTGCTTTTGTTGGCAAACTGGCGCAAGATCCGGAGGCGCGCGCGCGTTTTCTGACGGCGCTAGGTTCGACCGAACGGAAAACCGATCTGACCGATGGCGTGCGTATGTATCTGACAGATGGTCGGGTCGTGCACGTTAGACCATCGGGAAATGCCCCCGAATTGCGCCTTTACGTCGAAGCGCAGGACGAGGACGCAGCAAACGCGACTTTGGCACTCGGGCTTGACGTATTACGCTCGAATCTTGCTTGATTCGCTGAATTCTGTTGCTTTCATGGGCAAGGAACGGCAATTTTTGCCAATCTTTTGAGCATCTTTGAAGTTTTTTCCCGATTTCAAAAATTTACCGTTTGATAAAAAAATGAATTGAAGCAAGCTGAGTGCAGCTAAAACACCCAAAATAAAATTAGCAGGGAAAGCCAATGAACAGTCCGACAACATCCGGAATTGTTGCGGGACGGTTAAGTGAACAGCAGCTTGCTGACAATTTTTCCGACCTGCATGCCCCCCTTGATCCACACGAAGCATCAGTTGCCGCAGACCGATGCTATTTCTGCCACGACGCCCCTTGCGTCACGGCTTGTCCCACCGACATCGACATCCCGCTGTTCATCCGACAGATCGCCACAGGCCAGCCCGAAGGCGCGGCAAAAACGATCCTGTCGCAGAACATCCTTGGTGGCATGTGCGCCCGTGTGTGCCCGACTGAAACGCTGTGCGAACAGGCATGTGTGCGGGAAGAGGCCGAGGGCAAACCGGTCATCATCGGCCAGCTTCAGCGCTTTGCAACCGACACGCTGATGGCGCAGGGCATTCATCCGTTTGCTCGCGAAGACAGTACGGGTAAGCGCGTGGCTGTTGTCGGGGCCGGCCCGTCCGGTCTTGCCTGTGCGCACCGTTTGGCGATGCGCGGCCATGATGTGGTCATCTACGAGGCCAGTACAAAGGCCGGTGGCCTGAACGAATTTGGCATCGCCGCTTACAAATCCACCGATGATTTCGCCGCGAAAGAGGTCGACTGGCTTCTTAAAATCGGTGGTATCACCATCGAAACTGGAAAGGCACTTGGTCAGGGCCTGAACCTGTCTGACCTGACCTCGGAATTTGACGCGGTCTTCCTTTCCATCGGCTTGGGTGGTGTGAATGATCTGGCAGCAAGCGGCGCCGAAAAAATCGGCGTAACCGATGCAGTCGATTTCATCAGCCTGCTACGCCAGACAGATGATTTGAAAACACTGCCAATCGGTCGAAACGTCGTTGTGATCGGCGGTGGCATGACGGCTGTTGATGCGGCTGTTCAGTCCAAACTTCTTGGCGCTGAAAACGTTACCATCGCCTACCGCCGTGGCCGAGATCGGATGGCAGCGAGCGAGTTTGAACAGGACCTTGCGACCACGAAGGGCGTTCGAATTCTCTATAACCTGCAGCCCGTTGCCTTCCACGGAAACGGATCGGTGGTCGAGGTTGAATTTGAATACACCGCCGACACGCCAAACGGATTGCAGGGCACCGGCGAAACCATGCGTATTCCGGCAGACCAGGTGTTCAAGGCCATCGGCCAAACGCTCGAAACTTCGGAACAGCTGAAAATCGAACGCGGCAAGATCGCTGTCACCGGCGCTGGTCGTACCAGTGTGGACGACGTCTGGGCCGGTGGCGATTGCGCGCTGGGCGGCGAAGACCTGACAGTGACCGCCGTCGCAGAAGGCCGCGATGCTGCAGAAGACATTCATCAAACTCTGATGGGAAAGGCGTAAACCATGGCTGATCTTACGACCAATTTCTTGGGCATCACTTCGCCGAACCCGTTCTGGCTGGCCTCTGCCCCTCCCACGGACAAAGAATACAACGTCCGTCGCGCATTCGAGGCCGGCTGGGGCGGTGTTGTCTGGAAAACGCTGGGATCGGAAGGCCCCCCAATCGTCAACGTGAACGGCCCCCGCTATGGCGCGATCTATGGTGCTGATCGCCGCCTTCTGGGCCTGAACAACATTGAACTGATCACAGACCGTCCCTTGGAAACTAACCTTGAGGAAATGGCCCGCGTCAAAGCCGATTACCCGGACCGCGCGCTGATCGCGTCCATCATGGTCCCGTGTGAGGAGGAAGCGTGGAAAGCGATCCTGCCCCGCGTGGCCGAAACCAACGCCGACGGGATTGAGCTGAACTTCGGATGTCCCCACGGGATGAGCGAGCGGGGCATGGGTGCTGCCGTCGGTCAGGTGCCCGAGTACATCGAGATGGTCACGCGCTGGTGCAAAAAATACTACGACCGCCCTGTCATCGTGAAGCTGACGCCGAACATCACTGACGTTCGTTATCCTGCGCGAGCCGCAAAGAACGGTGGTGCGGATGCGGTCAGCCTGATCAACACGATCTCGTCCATCACGTCCGTTAACCTCGATAACTTCAGCCCTGAACCGTCGATTGACGGCAAAGGCAGCCACGGTGGCTATTGTGGCCCGGCGGTGAAGCCTATCGCGATGAACATGGTTGCCGAAATTGCCCGTGATCCGGAAACGCATGGTCTGCCCATCAGCGGCATTGGTGGGGTCACCACATGGCGCGACGCGGCTGAATTCATGTCGCTAGGCGCTGGCAACGTCCAGGTTTGCACGGCAGCGATGACCTATGGCTTCAAGATCGTGCAGGAAATGATCACTGGTCTATCTGAATGGATGGACAAAAAGGGCTACACATCGACATCTGACTTCATCGGTCAGGCCGTGCCCAACGTGACCGACTGGCAGTACCTGAACCTGAACTACATCGCCAAGGCCAAGATCGATCAGGACGCCTGCATCAAATGCGGTCGCTGCTATATCGCGTGCGAAGATACCAGCCATCAGGCGATCTGGATGAAGGAAGGCCGCGTGTTCGAGGTCAACGATGCCGAATGCGTGGCATGCAACCTTTGCGTCGATGTTTGCCCGATCGAAGGCTGCATCACGATGGAACGGATGCCAGCAGGCGCAACAGACCCGCGTACAGGCCAGACCGTTCAGGAAGAATACGCCAACTGGACGATGCACCCGAACAACCCGTCCTCGCAGGCGGCGGAATAAAAATCGGGGCGCTGCATGGCTTTGATGCAGATTTGTGCAGCGCCCCGCTCAAACCATTCTCAGGCCAGAAGCGCACAGAATAAATCTTGACCGGCTGGTCAGTTTCTGTTCGCCTAGTGGCGATCCAGTGATCCAAGCCCGACCAAGCCAAAAGGCGTAGGGCACGACAACAGGGAGACATGCTTATGCCCGCACCCGGTGAAAACCTGCGGATCAATGGCGACCGTCTTTGGGACAGTCTGATGGATATGGCCAAAATCGGCCCCGGTGTTGCGGGCGGTAACAACCGCCAGACTCTGACCGACGCCGACGGCGAAGGCCGCGCGCTATTTAAGCAATGGTGCGATGACGCGGGCTGTACGATGGGTGTCGATTCCATGGGCAACATGTTCGCCCGCCGCGAAGGCACCGATCCGGACGCGCTGCCTGTTTACGTCGGCTCTCACCTTGATACGCAACCCACCGGCGGCAAATACGACGGTGTTCTGGGCGTTCTAGGCGGGCTAGAGGTGATCCGGTCGCTCAATGACATGGGCATCAAAACCAAACACCCGATTGTTGTGACCAATTGGACCAACGAAGAAGGCACGCGCTTTGCCCCCGCCATGCTGGCCTCGGGTGTGTTTGCCGGTGTTCACACTCAAGACTGGGCCGAAGACCGTACGGATGCTCAGGGAAAACGGTTTGGCGATGAACTGGACCGGATCGGCTGGCGCGGGGATGAACCCGTCGGCGCCCGCAAGATGCACGCGTTTTTCGAACTGCACATCGAACAGGGCCCGATCCTAGAAGCGGAAGGCAAAGACATCGGTGTCGTGACACATGGTCAGGGTCTGGCGTGGATTCAGGTGACGATCACCGGCAAAGATGCGCACACAGGCTCTACCCCCATGCCGATGCGCAAGAACGCGGGCCTTGGAATGGCGCGCATTCTGGAAAAGGTCGATGAAATCGCATGGTCCCACAAACCCCACGCCGTGGGCGCCGCGGGGCACATCGATGTCTACCCGAACTCGCGCAATGTGATCCCCGGTAAGGTTGTCTTTACTGTCGATTTCCGTTCACCCGATCTGGCCGTCATTCAGGACATGGAAAAGCGCCTGTATGAAGAGGGCGAAAAGATCGCCGCTGACATGGGCCTGACGATTGAATTTGAAAAGGTTGGCGGTTTTGACCCCGTCGCCTTTGACGATGGCTGTGTCAGCGCCATTCGCGGCGCGGCGGAACGTCTGGGTTATTCCCACATGAATATCATTTCGGGCGCTGGGCACGATGCCTGCTGGATCAATCAGGTGGCCCCGACCGCAATGGTGATGTGCCCTTGTGTCGATGGCCTAAGCCACAACGAAGCCGAAGAGATTTCGAAAGAATGGGCGACAGCAGGCGCTGACGTTCTTCTGCACGCCGTGGTCGAAACGGCCGAGATCGTATCGTGACAGAACGGCACAAACCGATAAGCTATACGAATTCAATGATCCGAGGAGTATTTCCATGACCACTGTGATCAAGAACGGAACGGTCGTCACCCATGACCTGACCTACAATGCAGATGTTCTGATTGAGAACGGCCAGATCATTGAAATCGGGCAGGGATTGTCGGGCAACGAAGTGTTGGACGCCACGGGTTGCTACGTAATGCCGGGTGGTATCGATCCGCACACCCACCTTGAGATGCCGTTCATGGGCACATACTCGAGCGATGATTTCGAAAGCGGCACACGCGCGGCGCTGTCCGGTGGCACCACGATGGTTGTCGACTTCGCGCTGCCGTCGCCGGGTCAGGGCCTGCTGGACGCGATCCAGATGTGGGACAACAAATCGACCCGCGCGAATTGTGACTATTCCTTCCACATGGCCGTCACATGGTGGAGCGAACAGGTCTTTGATGAAATGGAAACCGTGATCAAGGATCGCGGGATCAACACGTTCAAACACTTCATGGCCTACAAAGGCGCGTTGATGGTCAACGATGATGAACTTTACGCATCGTTCAACCGTCTCGCCGATCTGGGCGGCATCGCCATGGTGCACGCCGAAAACGGCGATGTGGTTGCAGAATTGTCCGCCAAGCTTCTGGCAGAGGGCAACACAGGCCCCGAAGCACACGCCTATTCCCGCCCCCCGCAGGTCGAAGGCGAAGCAACCAACCGCGCGATCATGATCGCCGACATGGCGGGTGTTCCGCTCTATGTTGTCCACACGTCTTGCGAAGAATCCCACGAGGCCATCCGCCGCGCCCGCCAGCAGGGCAAGCGCGTTTGGGGTGAACCGCTGATCCAGCACCTGACCTTGGACGACAGCGAATACTTCAACACTGATTGGGACCATGCCGCGCGCCGCGTCATGTCGCCCCCGTTCCGCAACAAACAGCATCAGGATAGCCTGTGGGCGGGGCTTCAGTCCGGCTCTCTTTCCGTCGTGGCAACCGACCACTGTGCATTCACGACCGAGCAGAAACGCTATGGCGTTGGCGACTTTACAAAGATCCCGAACGGAACCGGCGGGCTCGAGGACCGTATGCCAATGCTCTGGACATACGGCGTAGGCACGGGTCGACTGACCCCGAACGAATTCGTCGCCGTTACGTCGACCAACATTGCGAAAATCCTGAATTGTTATCCGAAAAAGGGTGCGGTTCTGGTCGGCGCGGATGCGGACCTTGTTGTCTGGGATCCCGAGAAGGAAAAAACGATCACAAGCAGCACACAGCAGTCTGCAATCGATTACAACGTGTTCGAGGGCAAAAAGGTCAAAGGCCTGCCGCGCTACACGCTGACCCGTGGGCAGGTCGCCGTGATGGATGGTGAAATCAAAACCCAAGAAGGCCATGGCGAGTTCGTCAAACGTGAACCCAACACGCCTGTGAATCGCGCCCTCAGCACTTGGAAAGAACTGACCTCGCCCCGTCCGGTCGAGCGAACAGGAATACCCGCAACCGGTGTTTGATCTGTAAACCCATACCCAGCCAGACACCCAAGCAAGGAAGACCCTATGAAGACCCCTGTGATTCAGGCCAAGGACCTGAACCTCACGTTTGAAACGAATGACGGACCTGTCCATGCGCTGAAAGGCGTGAACCTTGATATCCAGCAGGGCGATTTCGTTTCCTTCATCGGGCCGTCTGGTTGCGGCAAGACCACGTTTCTACGCTGTATCGCTGGCTTGGAAACGCCCACCGGCGGGTCACTGACCGTTAATGGCATGTCGCCCGATGACGCACGTAAGGCACGCGCTTACGGATATGTGTTTCAGGCGGCGGGCCTGTACCCGTGGCGCACCATTGGCGGCAACATCCGCTTGCCGCTGGAAATCATGGGCTATTCCAAACAGAAGCAGGCCGAGCAGGTTCAGCGCACGCTGGAGTTGGTCGACCTTGCGGGTTTTGAAAAGAAGTTCCCATGGCAGTTGTCAGGCGGCATGCAGCAACGCGCGTCAATCGCGCGCGCACTCGCTTTTGATGCCGATATCCTGCTGATGGACGAACCCTTTGGCGCACTGGATGAAATTGTGCGCGACCACCTGAACGCAGAACTGCTTAAGCTGTGGGATCGCACAGGTAAAACCGTGGGCTTTGTCACCCACTCGATCCCCGAGGCGGTGTTCCTGTCGACCAAGATCGTCGTGATGTCGCCGCGTCCGGGTCGGATCACCGATGTGATTGAAAGCACGCTGCCCCGTGAACGCCCCTTGGAAATTCGCGATTCAAAGGAATTCATCGAAATCGCTCACCGTGTCCGCGAAGGCCTGAAGGCAGGATCAGAGGTCTAGGATGAAGCACCTTTTGCCAGTCCTGACCGTGGTGATCGCGCTTCTGGCGGTGTGGTACATTGCCTGTATCCCGATGAACGTGAAAGAGGTGCTGACAACCGCCGAACGCGCAGGTGTTCCCATCGACCCACCCAGCGCGGCTGAACGGCGCGATATGGGCCATCTGGCGCTGGTTCTGCGCAACACCGATGCCTTAGGCGGAAGCTGGTCACAGGACCGCGCACGCCTGCCATCGCCGCACCAGATCACCGCCGAGCTTTGGAAAAGCACGTGGGAGGAAGAGGTCAACGGCCGTCGCGGCATCGTCCGCTCGGGCAGCCTGTCAAATCGGTCCTTGATCTATCACGGCTGGATCACGCTAAGCGCTACGTTTGTGGGTTTTCTGATCGGTGCTGGTCTGGGCGTATTGCTGGCCGTCGGCATCGTGCATTCCCGCGTCATGGACATGAGCGTGATGCCATGGGCTATCATCAGCCAGACCATTCCCATCGTCGCGCTCGCGCCCATGATTATTGTCGTGCTGTATTCTGTTGGCATCAACGGACTGATCCCCAAAGCCATTATCAGTGCGTACCTCAGCTTTTTCCCTGTCGTCGTCGGTATGGTCAAAGGCCTACGCGCTCCGGATCACATGCAGCTTGATCTTCTGAAAACCTACAACGCCACAAAGTCCCAGACCTTCTGGAAATTGCGCCTGCCATCCTCGGTGCCTTATCTGTTCACTTCGCTGAAAATCGGCATCGCGGCATCGTTGGTGGGTGCCATCGTGGGCGAACTGCCGGTTCAGCGCGGCGGCCTTGGCGCACGCATGTTGGGCGGGTCTTACTATGGTCAAACAGAACAAATCTGGGCAGCACTGTTTGTGGCTGCGGGTATGGCCGCGCTGCTGGTATGGCTGATCGGCTGGCTTGAAAAGCGGACGCTGACAAGAATGGGGATGCTGACATGATCCTTGTTGTTCTTGCCTTCGTCTTCTGGATCGCCGCATGGGGCCTGAACGGCTATCTGGCCAACGGACCCTTCGCGAAACAGCCTTGGGTGTCGATTGCTGTGCCCGCGATTTTTGGCATTACCATACTCGTGTGCTGGGAACTGATCGTGCGTGGTGCCGGGGTTCCGGCTGTGATCCTGCCGCCGCCTACCCAGATTGCCAGCACTCTGGTTGCCAATCTGGACGTGATCTGGGGCGATTTCGTTCAGACCTTCATCAAGGGTGCGCTGTCCGGCTATTTGATCGGTTGCGGCGCGGGATTCCTTCTGGCGATCCTCGTGGACCGCTACCAGTTCCTTCGCAAAGGTCTGCTGCCTGTTGGCAACTTCATGGCCGCACTTCCCATCGTTGGTACGGCGCCCATCCTTGTGATGTGGTTCGGTTTCGACTGGCAGTCCAAGGCGGCAGTTGTTGTCATCATGGTGTTCTTCCCGATGCTGGTGAACACCGTTGCGGGCCTACGGGACACGACGGCCATGCAGCGCGATCTGATGCGCACCTATGGCGCGGGCTATTTCCAGACGCTGTTCAAACTGCGCCTGCCCGCTGCGATGCCGTTCATTTTCAACGGTCTGAAAATTACAACTACCTTGGCCCTGATCGGTGCGATCGTGGCCGAGTTCTTTGGATCACCGACACGAGGCATGGGGTTCCGTATCTCGACTTCGGTCGGTCAACTGGCGCTGGACATGGTCTGGGCCGAAATTGTCGCCGCTGCGATAGCAGGCAGCCTTTTCTATGGCGCGGTGACTTTCCTCGAACAACGGGTGACATTCTGGCACCCCAGTCAGAGGGCAAAACAATAAGTTCAGGCTGCGATGCTAAAACGCATATCCGACTAGGAGGTCGACATGAAAAATTACATCTACGCGGCAGCGGCTGCACTGGGGTTGGCAAGCCCCGCTATGGCTGCAAGTCATCTCGAAGACGTCACGCTTCAGCTGAAATGGGTCACGCAGGCCCAGTTCGCGGGCTACTATGTGGCGCTTGAACAGGGCTTCTACGAAGAAGAGGGTCTGAACGTCACCGTCCTGCCCGGTGGCCCTGATATCGCACCCACCCAAGTCATCGCCGGTGGTGGTGCCGATGTAACCGTTGAATGGATGCCCGCCGCGCTGGCCGCCCGTGAAAAGGGCCTGCCGCTGGTGAACATCGCCCAGCCGTTCAAATCCTCTGGCATGATGCTGACCTGCTGGGGCGATGTTGGCATCGAAGGACCCGAGTCGCTTGCAAACCGCACGCTGGGCGTCTGGTTCTTCGGCAACGAATTCCCGTTCCTTAGCTGGATGGCACAGCTTGGTATCGAAACCGATGGCAAAGACGAAAACGGTGTCGAGGTTCTGAAGCAGGGCTTCAACGTCGATCCGCTGCTTCAGCGTCAGGCGGACTGCATTTCCACCATGACGTATAACGAATACTGGCAGGTCATCGACTCGGGCGTGTCGCCGGATGAACTGGTGACCTTCAAGTACGAAGATCAGGGCGTCGCTACACTCGAAGACGGCCTTTACGTGCTGGAAGAAAACCTTGCCGATCCGGCCTTCAAAGACAAAATGGTGCGTTTCGTGAAGGCCTCGATGAAGGGCTGGAAGTGGGCCGAAGAAAACCCCGAAGACGCTGCCATGATCGTTCTGGATTATGACGAGGCCGGCGCACAGACCGAAGAACATCAGATCCGCATGATGGGCGAAGTGGCCAAGCTGACAGCAGGCTCGAACGGCGCGCTTGATCCGGCGGACTATGAGCGCACTGTTCAGACGCTTCTGGCGGGTGGTTCCGATCCGGTTATCACGGCAGAGCCGACCGGCGCTTACACGCTGGATATCACAGACGCTGCTCTGGAATAATCAGCGACCAAGAAAAACAAAAACGCCCCGATTGTTCGGGGCGTTTTGCGTTTCAGGTGTTCGGATCAAGAAGTTTGCGGAACACCATATCCAGGAAAATTTCTGCCCCTTTGAACGGGTCTTTCTTGCCCAGGATTGCCCTGATCTGCACTTCGAAATCCGCATAGTGCTGTGTCAGCGCCCAGATGGAAAAGATCAGGTGCACGGGATCGACCTTGGCGATTTTGCCCTCTGCGATCCAGCCTTCGATAATTGCGGCCTTTTCGTCGACCAAGTCTTTCAGCCCGCCTTCCATGATTTCAGTCAGGCGCGGCGCACCTTGCAGAGTTTCGTTTGCAAACAGGCGGCTTTCGCGCGGCATCTCTTTGCTCATCTGCAGTTTGCGTTGAACGTATTGCAGCAATTCTTCGCGCGGCTCGCCGTTCGCATCGATGTCGCGAAGCGGTTGTAGCCAGATATCCAGCAAGTCCACCAGAAGGGTGCGGTGGATGTCTTCTTTGCTTGAGAAATAGTAGATCAGGTTCGGCTTGGACAGGCCCGCCTCAGAAGCGATTTGATCAAGCGTAGAACCGCGAAACCCGTTCTGGGAAAAAACCTCAAGCGCGGCATCCAGAATACGTTTGCGGTTGCGCAACTGAATGCGGCTAAAGGTTTTTTCGGGTTCTGTCATAGGTCTATTCCATACAAGTAGGCAAAATCTAACAGCCCATCCGCCCAAGCGCGAGACCTAACAAAGAAAAACGCCCTGCCAGTGTGGCAGAGCGTCCTATCATTTCAGCAATCAGGTCGCGAAATCAGGCATTCCACCAGCGTTCTGCCAGACGCGAGTTGTCCATCTGCCAAAGGTTGCCGACGTTCTCGGGTGTCGCGATCTTGTTCGATACGGCCTGAACCCAGTTGGCAAACATCGGGATAATCACGCCACCTTCGTCACGCAGGATCATCTGCATTTCGGTGTATTGATCGCGGCGTTTGCCACTGTCGAGTTCGGCACGAGCGGTGATCAACAGTTCCTGGAAACGCGGGTGATCCCAGTGGCTGTCATTCCACGGTGCGCCGGCGGCATAGGCGGATGTGAACATCCAGTCCTCGGTCGCCCGACCGGACCAGTAGCAGGCGCACCACGGCTTTTTCAGCCAAACGTTCGACCAGTAGCCATCTGCCGGTTCCTGAACCACGTTGATGTTGACGCCAGCCCGCGCAGCCGATGCCTGATACAGTTGGGCCGCATCAACCGCGCCTTCAAAGGCAGCCGAGGATGCGGAAAGATCGACGTTGATGGAATCCAGACCGGCCTGCTTCAGATAGAACTTGGCCTGATCAGGATCGTAGGGGATCGGGTCCAGTTCGGCCATATACTGGTTTGCAGGGCCGATCGGGCTGTCTGCCGCGACGCGGCCGTGACCCATCAGGATCTTATCCAGCATTTCCTGACGGTTGATGCCGTATTTCAGCGCCTTGCGTACGTTCACATCATTGAACGGGGCAAGGTCGGTCAGCATCGGGAAGGTAAAGTGCTGGTTGCCGGTCACTTCCTGAATGCGGACGTTCGGGTTCGCTTTCAGCAGCGCTTCGGTTTTGAAATCGATCCGGTTGATCGCATCCACCTGCCCGGTCAGCAGGGCATTCATCCGTGCTGTATTGTCATTAATCGCGATGTATTCGATTTCGTCGAACCAACCGGCGCGCCCGTCTTTGTAGTGGTTTTCCACCCGTTCACCGACAAACCGCACACCGGGGTCAAAGGATTTCACGCGGTAGATACCTGTGCCGATGCCTTGGGCAATCGCCTCTTCGATTTGACCCGCAGGATAGATCAGCAGGTGATAATCCGACATCAGGTAGGGGAAGTCGGCATTGCCTGCTTCCAGCGTGAATTGCACCTGATGCTCGGTGATCTTTTTCATTTCCGTGATCGGGGCGACCAGCGGCTGCGCACCGGATTTCGCGCCTTCTGCGACGTGCATCTGAAGGCTTTCGATCACATCGTCTGCGCCAAAGGACTTGCCATTATGGAAGGTCACGCCCTTGCGCAGGTTGAACGTCCAGACTTTTGCGTCAGGCGTTGCTTCCCAATCTGTCGCTAGTTCGCCAATCAGGCTGCCGTCGGCGGCGACTTCGGTCAGGCTATCGAACACCGCACCCTGTGCCGAGGCGTTCATGAACAGGTCGGAATGCGTACGACCGTCCCAGCTGTCGGATGTGTTGGCACCGGACAGACCGGCAACCAGACGACCACCACGCTTTGCGGTTTGGGCGCGTACCGGAAAACCGGTTGCTGCCAGAACACCGGCTGCGGCACCGGACTTAAGCAATCCGCGTCTACTAATTCGTGTCATTTATCGTCTCCCTGTTTTTCCTCGGCGGGGGTCTCCCGCAATTTTGGTGCACTTCTTGGGAAGCGTCTTTCAGGCCATCTTATCGGTGGCCATATCTCCTACGTTGTCACGACCGCGCTCTTCTAGCAGGTTGCTAAGCCAGTCCGGATCCATTTCGGGAACCGAACTCAGCAGCAGGTCAGTGTACGGATGGTGCGGCGGCGTGAACATGTCTGCTTTGGGGCCCTGTTCGATCACGCGTCCATCCTTCATCACGACAACATCATCCGCGATTGCGCGCACTGTGGCTAGGTCGTGCGTGATAAACATATAGGACAGTTTTAGCTCATCTTGTAGCTGTGCCAACAATTTAAGGATGCCTTCGGCGACAAGTTGATCAAGCGCCGAGGTCACTTCGTCGCAAATAATGAACTTGGGTTCGGCCGCCAAAGCACGCGCAATGCCCACGCGCTGCTTCTGTCCGCCGGACAATTCGCTTGGCAGGCGATCATAAAATTCAGAGGCCGGAAGTTCGATCTGGTCCATCAACTGATCAACGCGCTTGCGCTTTTCACGGCCTTTCAGCCCCATGTAGAATTCCACCGGTCGGGCGATGATTTCACCCACGGATTTGCGCGGGTTCAGTGCCGTGTCCGCCATCTGATAGATCATCTGGATTTGCCGTAACTGGTCTTTGGACCGTTTCCGGAAATCGGCGGGTAATGCGCTGCCATCCAGTTCGACTGTACCGTTCGTGGGCGGCAACAGCCCCGTGATGCAGCGCGCGGCCGTGGACTTGCCCGATCCGGATTCACCAACCACGGCAACAGTCCGGCCTTCGTGGATGTCAAAGCTTACGTCATGCAGAACGGGCGTCTGGCCATACGAAGCATTTACGTCTTTCAGGCGGATCACCGGTGTGGTGTCTGTCTGAATGGCCGGCTTGGCGGGGCGCTTAAAGCTGCGGACCGACCACAGGCTTTTGGTGTATTCTTCTTTGGGATGGGACAGCATTTCTTCTGTGCTGGCCTCTTCCACCTCTTCCCCGCGCAGCAGTACTTTGATCCGGTCGGCCATCTGCGCCACAACCGCCAGATCGTGGGTGATATAGATCGCAGCGGTTCCGAACTGATCCACGATATCGCGGATTGCTGCCAGCACCTCGATCTGTGTGGTCACGTCCAGCGCCGTGGTGGGTTCGTCAAAGATGATCAGGTCAGGACGACAAGACATCGCCATTGCGGTCATCGCCCTTTGCAATTGCCCGCCCGATACCTGATGCGGATAGCGAAAGCCGATTTCCTGCGGGTTCGGCAGGCGCAGGCGTTCGTACAAACGAATGGCGTCTTCTTCGCTTTCGGCACGGCTCATAACGCCATGGCGCACAGGGCCTTCGACATGCTGGTTGATCAGCTTGTGCGCGGGGTTAAAGCTCGCGGCCGCGGACTGCGCGACATAGGCGATCCGTTTGCCCAAAAGCGCGCGTTTGTCTGGTAGCGATGCTTTGACCAGATCGACACCGTCGAACAGAACCTCACCATCGGTGATGCGTACGCCGTCACGGGTATATCCCATCGCGGCAAGTCCCACGGTGGATTTGCCCGCACCGGATTCCCCGATTAGGCCCAGCACCTCGCCCTTTTTCAGTTCAAGGTCGATGCCTTTGATGATCGGCATCCATGTTTCATCCGACCGGCCTTCGATCTTCAGATTGGATATGCGCAGAAGGGTGTCAGACATCGCTTACTCCTTCAGCCCAGATGATTTGTGCAGCATCCAGTCCACCACAAAGTTCACCGCAACGGTCAACAATGCAATCGCGCCAGCGGCCATCAGCGGCAGCGCAGCAGCAAGCGGAGAGAAGGCGGCAAAGTTGATGAACTGCGCCAGATCACGCACCATCGTACCCCAATCGGCCAAGGGCGGCTGGATTCCGATGCCTAGAAACGACAGCGCGGAAATCGTCAGGAAGACAAAGCAGAACCGTAGGCCCAACTCCGCCAGCAAAGGGGCCGTGGCATTGGGTAGAATTTCACGGAAAATCAGATAACCCAGACCTTCACCACGTAGTTTGGCGGCCTCGACGTAATCCATCACAACAATCGACTGCCCGACCGCGCGGGCAAGGCGGAACACGCGGGTGGAATCGATCAATGCGATGATCAGAACCATGTAAACGGTCAGCAACCATTGCTGCGAACCAGCCCATGCACTGGCGATGGTCATCAGCAGCAGGGCGAAGATCAAAGACGGGATTGCCATCAGAACATCGACGATGCGCGACAGGATATTGTCCAACCACCCGCCAAAAACAGCCGCTAAAAACCCGAGGCTGCCGCCGACAAGGAAGGCTAGGCAGACCGTCGCAAAGGCGATACCGACGGTGTTCTGCGCGCCATAGATCAGGCGCGTCAGCAGGTCGCGACCGATCTGGTCGGTTCCCAGTAGATGCGCAGGGTCACCGCCCGTTGCGGGGTTGCCGCCGGGTAGGACGTTGACGTTCTGGAACACCTCGGCCTGACCGTAGGGCGCGAGTACGCCCGCAAAGATGGCGCAGATTGCGTAAATCAGGATCACCAAAAAGCCAAAGCTGGCGGTCAGAGGCATCTGGCGGAAAGCTTTCTTAGTCGTCTTGGTGCCGACGGTCCGACCCAGCCAGCGGAAAATAAATGCCGCGACCACAGAAATGGCCAAGCCTTGCACAAACCAGCGGAAGAACACTGCGTTGGGCTGGAACCAGAGCCAGACGCCAAACGCCAGAACAACAACGCCCAGCACATATCCAAGCGCAACTGCCAATGGCATATCGCGGAACCGCGGCTTGTTTCCGGTCACCACCTGCGCCAGCTTTCGCAACACCCAGCTGATCGCCAAAAGGGCCAAAAGCCCACCTATGATCCAAAGCAACGTGATCATTTCGGATGCCTCAGGCGCGGGTTCGACAGGATCGACAGGATGTCCGCCAGCAGGTTCAACAGGATGTAGACCGCTGCAAAGATCAGGCAGCAGGCCTGCACCACGGGAATGTCCCTGATCTTGACGCTATCGACGAACAATTGGCCCACGCCCGGATAGACGAACACCACCTCGACCACGACAACACCCGTGACAAGATAAGCAAGGTTCAGCGCGACCACATTGATGATCGGCGCCAGCGCGTTGGGCAGGGCGTGATGCACGATCACGCGCATCGGCTTCATGCCCTTCAGTCGCGCCATTTCGATGTAGGGGCTGGCCAGCAGGTTGATGATCGCCGCACGCGTCATCCGCATCATGTGTGCTGTGACGACAAGGGTCAGCGCCAAAGCCGGCAACATGGTTTTTTCCAACCGGTCGCTGAACGCCATGCCGTCATAAATGTTGGACAGCGACGGTAGCCACGGGTTCAGAACTGCCAGAAACAGGATCAGGATGTAGGCGACGAAGAACTCGGGGCTTGAGATCGAGGTCAGCGTGAAAACGTTGCTGACCTTGTCAAAGGCCGAGTTACGATAAAGCGCGGCCAAGATGCCAAGCCCGATGGCAAAGGGCACGGCGATGACGGCGGTGACGCCAGCCAAGAACAGGGTGTTTTTGATGCGCGGGGCGATTTGGTCTGCAACAGTGGTGCGTGTGCCTGAATCCTCGCCTACAAAGCTGGCAAAGTTCGCTTGGGCGAACGACGTGCCCAAATCCCCCTGCAAGACGCCCGCAAGCCACGTGAAGTATCGTGTGATCGGTGGTTGATCTAAACCGAGATCGCGGCGGATGGCGGCGACAGCCTCGGGCGTAGCGCTTTGGCCAAGGATCGCTTGCGCAAAATCCCCTGGCAGCATGTTCACAGCGGTGAAGATGATGATCGACACGACGAACAGCGTCAGCAGGCCCAACAGTAACCTTTGGGCGATGATTTTCGGTACCGAATTCACGTGTTCTTCGTTGGTCTTGCCAATTGGGTTCTGGTGAACCCGCAGCGAAACACGGCAGGGATGGTACGTCAACGCAAAGACGACGAAAAGCGACTTTTAATGTCGCTTTTAGACTAAGAGGTGAGAGTCTGCGCAAATTCATCCATAGCGCGGACAAGTTCGGCGCTGATACCCGGCTCAGACAGGGCATGGCCCGCGTTGCGCACCATGCGCAGCTCGGACGCTTTCCAGCTTTCTGAAAGTTCCCACGCGCGCTGCGGCGGGCAGATCATGTCGTACCGGCCCTGCACAATGACGCCGGGAATGTGCTGGATCCGGTCGATGTTGTTCAGAATCCAACCGTCTTCTTCAAGGAAGCCGCGGTTGATGAAGTAGTGGTTTTCCAGCCGCGCAAAGGCGCGGGCATATTCACCGGGCGCATCGCCGCCATTGCCGTTTGACGCAACTGAAGCCAAGGCATTTTCCCACGACGACCATGCGCGCGCGAAATGCGTTTCGATCCGCAAATCGCCACTGAACAGGCGGCGATGATAAGCCCCGATCATATCGTCGCGCTCTTCAGGCGGGATCAGGCGGGCAAAGCGCGCCCAAGTTTCCGGCCAGAACTGTCCGGCACCGCCGCCGTAGAACCAATCAAGCTCGGCCTGTGTCATCAGGAAGACACCGCGCAGAACAAGCGCACGAACCGACTCGGGATGACTGATGGCGTAAATCAGCGCCAAAGTCGCACCCCATGACCCGCCAAAGACGATGAACTTTTCGATCCCCAGCTCTTCACGGATGTGTTCGATATCGGCAACCAGATCCCATGTGGTGTTCGCCGTGACGCTGGCATGGGGGCGCGACCGCCCGCAGCCGCGCTGGTCAAACAGGATCACGCGGTAGACAGAAGGATCGAAATAGCGACGCATCGCAGGGCTACAGCCCCCGCCCGGTCCGCCATGCAGAACGATCACGGGGATGCCCTCTGGATTTCCGCACTGTTCGACATAGATGGTGTGTCCATCAGAAACGGACATCATCCGCTGATCGAACGGATCGATCGGCGAATAAAGATACTGAACTGCGCGTTTTTGGCCCAAGTCTTTGTCCATAGCCTAGCTATATGAGACAAGCAGGGCAGATGACCATGGGATTCTCGACATGACCGACACTCAAACCACAGTTGACCCGGCAGAAGTTGCTAAATTCGAGGCAATGGCTGCCGAATGGTGGGACCCGAAGGGCAAGTTCAAGCCGCTTCATATGCTCAACCCCTGCCGGTTGGATTATATCACATCGCAGATCGCGGCTGAATTTGATCGTGATCTATCGGCGGAATCGCCCTTTGCCGGTCTTCGGTTGCTGGATATCGGCTGTGGTGGCGGCTTGCTTTCCGAACCCATGGCGCGTCTTGGTGCCACTGTCGTGGGTGTGGACGCTGCCGAACGGAATATTCCCGTGGCGCAGGCCCATGCTGCGCAGTCCGGTCTGGACATCGACTATCGTCACAACACGGCCGAGGCGCTGGCCGCAGCGGGTGAACAGTTCGACATCGTTCTGAACATGGAGGTCGTCGAACATGTGGCCGATCCGCTGGCCTATCTGACAGCCTGTGCACAGCTTTTGAAATCTGGCGGGCTGCACATCTGTTCGACCCTGAACCGCAATCCCAAAAGCTTTATGATGGCAATTGTCGGTGCCGAACATGTGATGCGCTGGCTGCCCAAGGGCACACATGAATGGTCCAAATTCATCACGCCGGACGAACTGTTCGATCTTCTTTCGAAGTCGGGTGTCACGCCCGTGGATCGCAAAGGGATGGTGTTCAACCCGATCACGTGGTCATGGTCGCTTTCCGACCGCGATCTTAGCGTCAACTACGTGACGGCCTCGGTCAAACCCTAGGTCGTTGTTTCAAGTTTGACCCGCAGGTCGCGCAGCACCGGCAGCGCGGCCCGCACCTTGTCATCGCCCAGATCAGCCACAGTTTCGTTGATCAACGGCGTGATTGCCGCCAACGCCGCATCCCGCGCCTGTGCGCCCGCTGGGCTGATCGCAACCAACTTGCGCCGCGCATCATCCCAATCGGGGCGGATGTGCACGTAGCCCGCAATTTCCAGCTTGGACAGCGTGTTGGTCATCGCGCCACGGGTGACGTGAAAGCTTTTGGCCAATTGGGCGGGCGTGCGTTCATCCCCGATGCCCGCCAAGTGGTTAAGTACCGAAAAGTGCGAGATTTCCATTTTGTTCGGCAAAACCCTCGTCAGCCTGTTTCGCAACAGCTGATCGGCAGTCAGGATTTCACTGATCAGCGAAATCGCAAGGGCGTTCTGTTCACTCATCAGGTCCTGAAAACGTCCTGTCGTGGGTCAAGGCGGGTATCTTACTCCGGGCTTTCTGCACGTCGCTGACGTCCAGATCAACCACGAAGACCCCGGTGTCGGTTCCGGCGTCCAACAAAACGTCGCCCCAAGGCGAAACCACCAAGGAATGCCCATAAGTTTTGCGGGTCGGGCCGCGGCCACTGCTATGCGTGCCTGTTTGGGCTGGGGCGATTACGAAACATCCGGTTTCTATCGCACGGGCGCGCAGCAGCGGTTCCCAGTGCGACGGGCCTGTCGCGGTCGAGAAGGCAGATGGTACTGTCAGGATGTCCGCGCCCGCTTTGGCCAGCGCGCGATACAGATAGGCAAAGCGCAGATCATAGCAGATCGACATGCCGACTTTGCCAAACGGCGTGTCCGCGACAACCGCGCGGTCCCCCGGCGCATAGCCCGAAGATTCGCGGTAGGTCTCGGTTTCCGAGACTTGCACATCGAACATGTGCATCTTGTCGTAGTGCGCCGCGATCTGGCCTTTGTCGTCGATCAGGAAAGACCTGTTGGCAAAGCGCGTCTCTGGTGGGTTGGATTTGATGGCAAGCGACCCCGCCAAAACCCACAGGCCCATTTCACTGGCCGCATCGCGAAGGCCCGCTAAAACAGGGCAATCTGCTTGCGGCTTTAGCACTTCGTTCTGGTGGGTGCGCGAACCGGATAGGCAGTTTGTGACCTCGGGGGTCAACACCCACTCGGCACCTTGGGCTTTGGCGTCTGCCATCATGTCGCGAACCATGGTCAGGTTCGCGACGGGATCGTCCGAAGACGTGATTTGTAGAAGGGCGACCTTGCTCACGCGGCCAAAAGCGGATCGAGCTTGCCCGCGCGATCCAGCGCATAAAGGTCGTCACATCCGCCAACATGCGTTTCGCCGATAAAGATCTGCGGAACAGTGCGGCTGCCGTTGGCACGCTGAAGCATTTCAGGTTTGCGATCTGGGTTTGCGAAGACGTCGATTTCGGTGAATGTTACGCCCTTATCCGTCAAAAGTTTTTTGGCGGCGTGGCAAAAGCCACAAAGAGGCGAGGTGTAGATTTCAACAGGCTGCATTGGGTTCTCCGTCACGGTTCCCCCTGATTTAGGTATCTTTTCCCACGCGCGCTAGTGCGACAACGCGCACTTCGGCTGCTTTTGCTGTGAAACAGGCTTCGGTTGCGGCGGCCAGGGTCGCGCCGGATGTCATCACGTCATCCACAATCAGGATGTTTCGGGCTTCAATCATTGCGGCCCTTTTGGGGTTTGCTGTGATCGCATTGGTCAATGTCGCAAAGCGTGCATCGCGGTTTTTGCCATCAAGGCTTTCGGTGTGCCGAACACGCATCAATGCATCGCCACAGAATTGATGGCCGGAATGTTTGGCCAGTGCGTTTGCCAGAAGTCCCGACTGGTTGTAGCGCCGTTTCAACAGCCGCCATGGATGCAGAGGTACGGGTACGATCAGGGTGTCGTTTTCCAGCAATTCGCGGACCGCACGGGCCATCCAGATTGCAGCGGGGCCGACAATGTCGTGCCGATCACCATGTTTCAGCGCCAGAACCAGTTTGCGACCAGTGCCGCGGTACTGAAAAACGCTGCGGCCGGCATCCCAAGGGCGGGATATCCGCAGGCAGTCATCACAGGTTTCGCCCGTGTCGCTTTCCCCAGGCAGCGGCGTTCCACACTTCCCGCAGGTCAGCCCCGCGATAAACGACGTATCGCGCCAGCAGTCGCCGCATAGACCCATGGTATTTTCCACCAAACCACCGCAGCCAAGACAGCGGGGCGGGTAGATGATCGCAAGTGTCCTTTGCACCCAAGGGCTTTGCATCCTATGTCCTTCGCCATGTCAGACCAGAATCACATCACTGATCGCGCCGCTTTGCTGATGCACCGCGCCCGTGTCACGGACCCGTCCGCTTTGTTCCTGCATCAGGCCGCAGCCGAGGATGTTCAGGATCGCCTGAGCATGATTAATAGAACCTTTACCAAGGTCGCTGTGGTCACGCCTTTTGCCGATGTGTGGCGCGCGGTGTTTCCGGATGCGGTATGTGTGGCCGACGATGACGTGCTGACGCTAGAGCCCGGCGCACATGATCTGGTGATCCACGCCATGGCGCTGCATTGGGCGAATGATCCGGTCGGTCAACTGATCCAATGCCGTCGTTCGCTTCAACCTGATGGCCTGTGCCTTGTCCCCTGTTTCGGGGGCAACACGCTGACGGAATTGCGGGCTTCGCTTGGGCAGGCGGAAATCGAGGTGACAGGCGGCCTTAGCCCGCGTGTGGCCCCGATGGGCGATATCCGTGATCTGGGTGCTTTGCTGCAACGTGCTGGCTTTGCCATGCCTGTGGCCGATTCCGCGACGATGACAGTTCACTACGACAGCGCCCTGCATCTGATGCGTGATCTTCGGGCGATGGGCGAAACGAATGCCCTGAACGCCCGCCTGAAAACGGTGACGCAGCGGGCCGTCCTGCTGAAAGCATCCGAGATTTACGCAAATTCCTATAGCACTGAAGATGGCCGGATTCCTGCAAGCTTCGAAATCGTTATGCTGTCTGGATGGGCCCCTGATGAAAGCCAGCCAAAGCCACTTCGGCCTGGTTCTGCATCACAACGGCTCGCTGATAGCCTTGGAACCTTGGAAATTCCGTTGAAAGATTGACCCACACGTCAGGCAGTATACTTAGGCGTTAAAGGACAGGAAGGAACATGCCGCCCATGCTGGATGCATCGAACAAAGCCGTTTGCCCGGTACACGCACCCACCGACCACCCCAAGATTATGCCAGGTAAAGTCGGCATTCTGCTGGCGAACCTCGGGACGCCCGACAATTATGACTACTGGTCGATGCGTCGCTATCTGAACGAATTCCTGTCTGACCGTCGCGTCATCGACTACAGCCCGTGGCTCTGGCAGCCGCTGTTGCAGCTGATCATCCTGACCAAACGCCCGTTTTCATCGGGCGAGGCTTACAAATCGATCTGGAACGAAGAGCAGGGCGAAAGCCCGTTGATGACGATCACCAAAGATCAGACATCCAAGATCGCCGAGTCGATGCAGGCCCGTTACGGCGATCAGGTCATGGTCGATTTCTGCATGCGTTACGGCAATCCGTCCACGAAATCCAAAGTGCGCGAGATGATCGATGCGGGCTGCCGCCACATCCTGTTCTTCCCGCTGTATCCCCACTACGCGGGCGCGACGTCAGCCACGGCGAATGACGAATTTTTCCGCGCCTTGATGGAAGAAAAATGGCAGCCGACGGTGCGTACCGTTGATCCGTATTTCGAACATCCGCTGTATATCGAGGCGTTGGCCCAGTCGATCGAGACGGCCTATGCCAAGCTTGAGAAAAAGCCCGATATTCTGGTCTGCTCCTACCACGGCGTGCCGAAACGCTATCTGATGGAGGGTGACCCCTATCACTGCCAGTGCCAGAAAACGACTCGTCTGCTGAAAGAGCGTCTGGGCTGGGATGACACGCAGATCACCACGACCTTCCAGTCAAAGTTCGGTCCTGAAGAATGGCTGAAGCCCTACACCGTCGAAGAAGTCGCGCGTCTGGCTGAAGAAGACGGTAAGAAGAATATCGCCGTTTGTGCGCCTGCCTTCTCGGCCGATTGCATCGAAACGCTGGAAGAGATCAACGAAGAGATCAAGGAAAGCTTCGAAGAGGCTGGCGGTGAACATTTCACCTATATTCCCTGCCTGAATGACGATGCCGCGCATATCAAAGCGCTGTCTGCCGTGATCGAAGAAAACCTGAAGGGTTGGCTGGACTAAATCCAAAATGAGAGTCGCTGGCGCTTAATTTTTAGGCGCCGCGTTTCATTTCCGCATCCGGAAAAGAAAAAAGGCGGCGCATACGCACCGCCTTTCTTTGTCTTTGATCGCGCTGATTAGTCAGCGGAGATCGCAGCAGCAACCAGAGCCAGCAGGATCAGCGGGACCAGGATGCCAGCAGAGGACGATGCCTGAGCTGTTTCTTCAACAACAACAACGGGTTCCATAACCACGTCGTCTTTTGCGTAGGAACCGGCCATTGCGGATGTGCCAGCTGCTGTCAGTGCGACTGCGAGAGCGAGTTTCTTCATTTTATCCTCCAGATAATTGCCTGCCATTCCAAACAATTTTGCGGAATAAGCAAGCCCCAAGACTTACCTCGTACTTTGTACTAAGCAGCAATCCGAGGTGATTGCAAACCCAACTTTATCCCTTCGGATAGAGCGCTGCCGATATGTCGTCAAATTAGCAACACCTGAGTGCCGACTTTCGCCAATTCGTACAGCTCTTCAATGTGTTCGTTGTACAGGCCAATGCAGCCGTTGGACGAACGACGACCGATTTTGCGTGTGTCGTGGGTGCCGTGAATACGGTAATACTGCCAGCTCAGGTGCATAGAGCGCGTGCCCAGGGGGTTATCGGGACCTGGACCCACGTAATCAGGCCATTCAGGATTACGCTTCTTCATCGACGGTGTCGGGCGCCAATCGGGCGACGGATCTTTCAGCGTGATCGTTGTGCGGCCAACACGGGTCAGATCTTCAGTCAGCGGGACCGATGTCGGGTACAGTTTGTAGATTGTCTGATCTTCCGACCAGAAGTGCAGGGCGCGGCTGCGGATATCGACCAGAATCGCCCCGTTCTTCGTGTTCGAGAAAAACGGCTGCCAATCCAAAGACCGGAAGCTGGACGCGTTACGGCGCACGATGTTGCCAATGTCGCGTTCGATTTCTGTTGTCGCAGTGCTGTTTACGTCCTGTGCCAGCGCTGGCGCGGCAATAACCGATGCGGTGCCTGCCATGAACGCGCGGCGGCTGAGTCGTGATTTTGCTGACTGTGTCATTGCAAAAACTCCGTCAAATGAACTTTACTAGTGTCTTACATATGGCCCGAAAGCCTCAGTCGCAATTCAAACCCCTGTCATCAGGCATGCTCACGATCAAGTGGGTTTGAATAGCAACGCATGTCACGCTATTGCGTTCCAATAGCAGAATTCTCTCACTGTGGGAAATTGACCATGAAACTATTCGCCGTTCTTGCACTTTCAGTCGCTGTTGCCGTTGCTGGATGTGCGCCCACAGTTACACAGCCGGTCGAGCAGCCGCTTGGCCCTGATGGCAAACCTTTGCCGAAGCTTTACAGAATTCGCGCAGCTGACGAGTCGCGGATCGAATTCCGTATGTTTGATTCCGTCAATTCGCTGCGGCAGGCGGCGGGCGTTGCCCCGCTGACACTGAACGCCCAGCTGAAAGCCGCCGCTGCCACACACGCCCGCGACATGGCCGTTCAAAACCGCCCGTGGCACTTTGGTTCGGACGGGTCTTCTCCGATCATCCGCGCGCAGCGTGTCGGCTATTCGGGCCGTGTTCTGGGTGAAAACATTTCGGAAACCTACGAGACCGAGCTTGAGACTCTGGGTGCATGGATGGAAGATCCGGGCACCAAAGAAGTGATCATCGATCCGGAAGCGACCGAGATGGGCTTTGCGTGGTATCAGGAAGAAAACGGCAAGATCTGGTGGACAATGGTCACGGGTACGTCGACAGCGGCACCTGTCCAGATCGACGTCTCTGATACATTCTCGACAGCGTTCTAAGCAGTTTGTCCGATCCGGCCGCCCGATTTACGGGCGGATCAGGATCGGTGTGCCGTTCTTCACCATCGCATAGATGTCTTCGATTTGCGCGTCGCTGACCGCAATGCAGCCCCATGTCCAATCAGTGAAACGCTTGTAGCCGCTGCCTTTCGGCGGACCGCCGTGGATAAAGATGTCGCCGCCCGCGCTTTTGCCCAATTCAGCCGCCAAAGCGCGGTCCTGTGGATTGGGGTACGAGATGCCCAGCGACAAATGGAACCTTGAATTCGCGTTGCGGCGGTTGATGAAATACAGCCCTTCGGGTGTCTTTCCGTCGCCTTCGATGGCCTTGTGCCCCTGCGGTTCAAAGCCAAGGTCGATCCGGTAGGACTTCAACACTTCGCTTCCGTGCAAAAGGTACATTCTGCGTTCGCCCTTTTTCACCAGAACCTGAGTGACTTCGGGGCCATTGTACGTTTTGAATTTGCTCGCGCAGCCTGACAGCGTCAGGGCAAGTGCGATGACCATGAAAATTCTGAAAACGGGCATGCTGCTGCTCAATATGTTTTTTCTGTTCTTACACGATTTGCCCGATCCGGAACAGAACGACTGTGCTGGATTCACAAACCAGTGAACGGATCACTTTCGTTTCGTAAGACACCCGACAACTTCCACATGCGTGGACCACCGGAACTGGTCGACCGTCTGCACCCAATCAAGCTGATAACCGGCTGCAATTAGTGTGCCGCAGTCGCGGGCGAAGGTGGTCGGGTTACAGGACACGTGGGCAATCACAGGCACGTTGCTTTTGGCAATCTGCGCCACTTGGGCTTCTGCACCGGCGCGGGGCGGGTCGATGACAAGGGCATCCATTTTGGCCAGCTCGTCGGGCAGCAACGGATTGCGGAACAGGTCGCGCGCAAGGGGTGTCAGCTTTTTCAGGTTCTTGCCCTGACGCCAGCCTTCTTCCAACGCGTGGGTCATCGCCTTGTCGCCCTCGACGGCCAAAACTTCGGCCTTTTCGGCAAGGGGCAGGGCAAAGGTGCCGCAGCCCGCGAAAAGATCAGCCACGCGTTTGCCAGAGCCTACAATTTCCTGCACCGCGGCAACCAGCGCGGCCTCGCCATCCTTTGTCGCCTGAAGAAAGGCACCGGGTGGCGGGGACACGGGCGCATTGCCCAGCCGTAGGATCGGCTTTTCCCGCTGAAGTGCGATTTCGTCATCCCACGAAATGCGCGCGATGTTATATTTTCGGGTCAGGTCGGACAGCGTGATGCGCAACGCGTCATCGATCGGCTTGCCGCCCGATACGGACAGATCAAGCCCGCTGTCCGTCAGCGTGACCAACACACTGATTTCGCCTTTTCGGCTGCCACCCACGACGGCCAGTTCCTCGACCAAGGGCAGGGCGGCCATGACATCGGGGTGCACCAACTGGCAGTTTGGAATTGCGATGACGATGTCGGATTGCTTCTTGTGAAAGCCCGCAATCGCCGCCTTCTTGGTGCGCTTGGCGGAAAAGGCAGCACGTCGGCGCGATTGGGCGGGCGATGTCAGGATCGGGCGCATTTGGGTTGTGATGCCATGCGCGGCCAAAGCGCGTTCGACCACTTCCATTTTCCACTTTGCGACAAAGTCGTCACTGGCGTGTTGCAACTGGCAACCACCGCAGGATTTGGCATGGGAACACGGCGGTCGAACACGATCTGATGACGGCTCGATGATTTTCGCGTCACGCAAAACGCTTCCGTCCAGCGTGCCCTGAACGATTTCACCGGGCAGCGCGCCGGGCACATAAACGGGGCCTTCGGCGATGCCATCGCCTTGGTGGCCCAAGCGGTCGATCTTGTACTGTTCCATGCCTGCCTATTGCGCGAAATCGCCTCGCACGTCGAGTGGGCATTTGGTTAGCGCCTATTCGGCGGCATCCTGCGTTGCGACAAAGCCGCCAGACTGCCGATCCCAATAGCGCGCATATAGCCCGCCTTTGGCCAGCAGTTCGTCATGCGTGCCCTCTTCGGCCAAGCGACCCTGATCCAGCACCAAAATGCGATCCATGTGCGAAATAGTCGACAGTCGGTGGGCGATTGCCAGAACGGTTTTTCCCTCCATCACGCGTTCCAAAGCAGACTGGATCGATGCCTCGACCTCGGAATCCAGCGCCGATGTCGCTTCGTCCAGAATGAAGATCGGCGCATCTTTCAGGATGGCGCGGGCAAGGGCGATCCGCTGGCGTTGGCCACCCGACAGCTTGACCCCGCGTTCCCCCAGGTGCGCGTCGTATCCAGTGCGTCCCTTGTGATCCTGCATCGCGGTGATGAAGTCATGCGCTTCTGCCTTTTCGGCAGCGGCAATCACCTCGTCCAGCGTTGCGTCCGGCTTGCCGTAGCGGATATTTTCAAAGGCCGAGCGATTGAACATCGCGGTTTCCTGCGTGACCATGCCGATCTTGCTGCGCAGACTGTTTTGCGACACCTCGGAAATATCCGTGCCGTCGATTTCGATCTTACCGCTCTCGGGATCATAAAGCCGCAGCAGCAAAGCGACGAGCGTCGACTTTCCCGCGCCGGATGCCCCGACGATACCCAGCTTTTCTCCCGGCTTGATCGACAGGGAAATCTTTTCGATCCCGCCTGTTTTTTGTCCGTAAGCAAAGGACAGGTCGGTGATGTCGATCTGCCCGTGTGGAACGACCAGTTCTTTGGGATTTTCCGGATCCATCAGCGTGTGTTGCGGCGTAAGTGTACGCATGCCGTCTTCGACTTCGCCCAGATTGGCATAAAGACCCATCAGCGTGAAACTGACCCATCCTGTCATCTGCGCCAATCGCAAGGAAACAGCACCTGTCGCAGCAATGTCGCCCGCGGAAATAAGGCCACGCGACCAGTACCAAAGCGCGCCGCCAATCAGCAGCACAGGCAGGAACCCCGCCAGCGCCATCAGCGTAAAGCGGAAACTGGCCGAAACGCGGCCAAAGGCGATGAACTTGCTTCGATATGACCCCATCGCATCCAGCGCCGCGCGGTCTTCGTGGTCGTCATGGGCGAACAGCTTGACCGTTTTGATATTGGTGACCGTGTCCACGATCTGGCCCGTCACCATCGCCCGCGCCGAGGCCCGCGCCTGTGACCGCGTCCGAATGCGCGGCATGAAAAACCGCAGCAAGAACACATAGGCGACCATCCAGACAACCAGACCGCCTGCAATGCGAATATCGACGGTGCCCAGCATCAAAACCGCACCAACGACCGACGCCAGCGCAAACAGGACGGTATGGATGATCTCGGTCACGACATCATTCAGCGCACGGGCCGTCTGCATTTCTTTCTGCGCGATGCGACCGGCGAAATCGTTGTCAAAAAACGTAACCGCCTGCCCCAGAGTGTAACGGTGCAGGCGAGACAGGATCAGGTTCAGCACATTGGGTTGGACAATGATCGTCTGGGAATAGGCCGTCATGCCGAACAGGATGGGGCGGAACAGGGCGAAGAAAACAAACGCACCCAACAGCAATCCCATACCGTCTGAAAAAATCTGGCTGGGTTCCAGAGCAAGCGCCTTGTCGATCACCATGCCAAGCAAGATGGCCGCAAAAACTTCGGCCACGCCCGCAACAACAGACAGGATCCCGGCCGCCCAAAGCGCGGGCCATGCGCCTTTGACCGCCCACAGAATGAACTTGAACAGTTTGTTCGGCGGCGACCCGTCGGCGGGCGCGTTGTGGGGAATCCAATCGGATAAAAACATCAGTCGTGCTTCCTACTCGGCCAAGCCGGATTTCTACGCGACGCTACTCAATCTCGGGATGGTCCAATAATTCTTGGCGGGTCAGCTGGAATTTGGATTTGACCCAAGTTCGTTCAAGCGACCTAAGGCGTTGTCCTAAACTTGGGCCGGAATAGTCAGGTTGCAAGTCTTTTGCTGAAATCGGGAATTTTTGTTCCGCCCCTGTTCGGATTTCCACAATCACATCGGGCGATAGCGGCTGTTCCAGCATCGCGGCGCGCAGCAGGCAGCCGTTCACCGCCATGTCCTCACCATACCAATAGCCGAGGTCCCCTGCGCTGTCGGGCCGCGCGACGATTTCCTGAAGCGTGGCAATGCGCCGTTGTTCCGCTTTGGACAGGCGCAGATCTGCCGCATCGGAAATGCCCAAAGACACCAAGCGCCGGATAGCGTCAGGCGCAATGACCAACCCCCGTTCCAGATGAACCAGCGGCGGCAGAGCCTTGGCGCTGGAACCCGGGCACACCCGCATCAGAACGCCGGTTTGCTCCATCACAGCGACAGCTTGGGATGGGTCCGCTGCACACAGAAGCTTTTTCATTTCGGTGCCGACCCGTTCACGGGAAAGCGTCTCTAACCCGTCAAGATTTGCGGCAATAGCGGCAAGTGTGTCTGCCTCGAAGCCTGCGTCGGGATCAGCGTAAAAGGCCGAGAACCGAAAGAACCGCAGGATGCGCAGGTAGTCTTCGCGGATGCGTTTGTCCGGGTCTTGGATAAACCGGATACGGCGTGCCTTCAGGTCAGGAAGGCCGCCGAGCGGATCAATGACATTGCCCTGCGCATCGCAATAAAGCGCGTTCACTGTGAAATCACGACGCACCGCATCGTCGGCAACATTCTTGGAAAACCGAACGATCGCATGGCGCCCGTCGGTTTCAACATCAGCGCGGAACGTCGTGACCTCAAACGTGGCGCGATCCACCACCAATGTCACTGTCCCATGATCAATGCCTGTCGGAACCGCCTTAATACCGGCCGCTTCCGCCAAAGCGATGGTTTGATCCGGCGTCGCGTCGGTCGAGATGTCGACGTCGTCAACCGCTACGCCCAACAGGCTGTTGCGCACACAGCCGCCCACCGCAAAGGCCTGATGACCGGCCGCATCGAACATCGCAAAAACGCGCTGGGCGGCGGGGTCTGTCAGCCAATCGGCGGTGATGGTGTTCATGGGCTCATCCGGTCTGCAAGTGAGCGTAAGATACGCGCAGTTGCGCCCCAGATGTAATAGGGACCGTAGGGGACCGTGTAGTAATATCGCCGTTGTCCGCGCCAGCGGCGGTACTGCACTGCAAATCTGGTTGCAGACAGAACGTGTTCAAAAGGAACTGTGAACACCTCGTCTACCTCGCCCGGTTCCGGGATCGGATCGAAAGGTTCCTTGATCAGGCCGATCACAGGCGTCATTTCAAAGCTGGTTACGGTTTCATGCGACGGCAGTCGGCCGATGATGTCGACTTGATCAGACGGCAGCCCGATCTCTTCCCGTGCTTCGCGCAGCGCGGTTGCCACAACGTCGGCGTCCCCTTCGTCAACCTTGCCGCCGGGAAAGGCGATCTGGCCGGGATGATGTTTCAGGCGCGAGCTGCGCTTGGTCAGGACAAGCCGCATTTCGCCTTGATGTTCAATCAACGGCACCAACACGCCCGCAGGTCGCAAAACGCGGTTTGCGGGCAGGACAACGTCAGGGTTCAGATCATAGTCGGTCGACATGCCCGCCGGTTTCGACAGGGCATGTCGCACACGATCCAGAATGTCGCCGGAGGTTTGATTAGTCGGCGTCATTCGCCTCCGCCTCAAATCCGACTGTCTTTGGGTCCAACACATAGTGCGCGCCACAGAACTGACAGTCTGCGGTGACGGTGTTTTCCGGCGTTGTCATCTTTTCGATGTCTTTGGCCGAATAGATCGACAGCGACTGGCGCACGCGGTCTTCCGAACAGGTACAGCCAAACGCCACCGGAAGCGGATCAAAGATACGCGGCGTTTCTTCGTGGAACAGGCGCAGCAACAGGTTGGTCGGCGGAACAGACGGGCCGATCAGCTCAAGCTCTTCGACCGTGTCCAGATGGATGTTCACGCGGTTCCAGTTTTCTTCATCGTCATCCGACACCAGATCGTTTGCCGACAAAAGACCGCCTTCGCCACTGCCGCCTTCTTCCGAACCCGCAAACTGCGAGAAAGGCGATGCCTTGGGCATGTGTTGCAGCATGATGCCGCCAGCGCGCCAGTGTTCGGCACCGCCCGCTTCGGTCGACCGGCCAAAGCGCAGGCTAAACCGTGTTGGCAACTGTTCGGACTGTGCAAAATACGCCTCGGCCGCAGCGGCAAGCGATGTTGTGACCAGCGGTGTGATCCCCTGATACGGCGTCGTGCCTTTGCCCTGATCCATCAGGATTGCAAAATAGCCTTCGCCGACCTGCTTCATCGGGTCTTCATCGGTGATACGATCTGCGTCAAAGCTTGCGTATGCGCGAATGCGGGCGGGTTGGCCCTCTTTTTCAGGCGCGTAGAAGTCCGTTGCAATCATGCGGACCGGACCTTTGGTCTGGATTTGCAGAGACAGTTTCCAACGCAGCTTGATTGTCTGGCCGATCAGAGCGGTCAGCAAAGCCATTTCGGCCACCAACGCCTCGACCGCTGGCGGGTAGTTGTGCTGTTTCAGCACTGCGTCCAATACGCCGTCCAGACGCGCAACGCGGCCGCGGATGTCGGCGCCGTCAAGTTGGAAGGGCAGGACTGTATCGTCCCAGTCGAGTTTTGTAGCAGACGTCATGAGGTTTCCTTGTTTGCCATTCGCTGGCATCTCGCCATCATATAGGTATCAGTTCGCCGGGTCCAAGCACCGGTTGAAGCAAAGAACCAAAGGGGGTCACGTGACGCGTCGCTACGGGGAAGTTCCTAGAAACGGTCAGCGCTATACATTCAGGCGCGGCGTGTACGCGATTCTTGAACGGAATGGCCAGCTTTTGATCACGCATCAGATCGATCCAGAGCCTGAATTCCAGTTACCGGGGGGTGGAATCGATCCGGGAGAGCCACCGATCGTGGCTCTTCACCGCGAGGTGATTGAGGAAACGGGTTGGAAGATGGCTGATCCGATACGGCTCGGCGCGTTCCGGCGGTTTACCTACATGCCAGAGTACGATTTGTGGGCGGAAAAGATGTGTGTCGTGTACCTTGCCCGTCCGACACTGCAGGTCGGCCCCCCGACCGAACCCGGACACACCGCGCATTGGGTCGATCCCTATGATGCGGTGCAGTCCTTGGGCAATCCCGGGGACCGGGCGATGTTGGTCAACCTGCTTCGTCGGCGTTAAAGCACCTCTAGCAAAACGGCCGAGATGTCGTCATCGCGCACGTCCCCCACGATTTTAAGCAAGTTGTCGTACAGGGCATCGAGATACGCAGGACCAGATCCGTGGGTTTCCGCGATCAGGCCGAGCAACCCGCGATCGTCCAACAGCGACCCGTCGGGCATTTCGGCCTCAACAAATCCGTCGGAATAAATCAAAAGCCGATCGCCCGCGTTCAGGGAACATTCCAACTGATGCTGGCTCGCGTCGTTGATCAACCCGATGGGCAGCCCGCCCTTGCCGATGAATTCAGGCGCCTGCCCTTTGCGCAATAGTAAAGGAGGCGGATGGCCGGCCTGAACCATTTTAAGATAGCGCCCCTCGGGATCTACTGTGCAAAACGCCATCGTCAGATATTCTTCGACGCCTGCATCTGACACCAAACGGGAATTTAGCGCCTCTGCCACCTCGGCGGGTTCCTTCAGCGTGAAGGAGGCGCCATGCCGGTTTACCGCGATGTTTTGCTCTTTGAACTGATCGCTCAGGTACCCCGCAACACGGGCGGCAACCATGGCCGAGCAAATCCCGTGACCCGAAACATCAATACCGTACAGCCCGACACCCGCGCCTGTATCGAACATGCCGACCAGATCGCCCCCGACATGGCCGCATGGATGCAGCAGCATGCTGACCTGAACATTGCCCACCCGCCTTGTGCGTTCGGGGACAAGCGAATCCTGAATTCTGCGTGCCTGTTTCAGGTCGCGGTCGATTGCATCATATGCTTTGCGAAGTTCAGCGAGCGTGTCGCTGACCATACCGTTTTTGCGGGTCAGTTCGCGCTGCATATAGACGATCCGCGAGGCGGCATTGATGCGCGCGCGCAATTCATTGGCATGGACAGGTTTCGTCAGAAAATCATCCGCCCCCGCATCCAGCCCTTCGGCGATTTCGCCCTTGTCGCTTTTTGAGGAAAGAAGGATGAAATAGCCGAACTGCGATGTGCTGTTTTCCCGAAAGGCACGGCAAAATTCCAGCCCGTCCATTTCGGGCATCACCCAGTCGGACAGGATCAGGTCCGGCGGATTTTCTTTCGCGATATCCAGCGCGTCCTTTGCGGATGTTGCCACGGATACGTTCAGGCCCCAGCGACCCAACAAGCGTGACAGCATCATAACCTGGGCACGGCTGTCATCCACAACCAATACGTGGCGCAATGCCCGCGACGGGTCCATTGCGATGTCAGGTGGCGTGACCTGCGAAACGTGGGTGGCCTGATCCATAAGCATGCCTCAGCTTATGCGGATGGCAACCTTAACAGCACCTGAACCTTCAAATTTTCATAACTAAACTTGTATCTTTCAGTTTTTGTTCACCGTCGGCTTTCATGGTGCACGAGAGAGGATGCGATATGATTGATTGGGACCGCGTAGCAGCATTGAAAGAAGACTTCGGCGAAGAAGATTTCGACGAATTGGTGGGTGTTTTTCTGGAAGAGGTGGAAGGCGCCATCACCGGTTTGCAGGATGTCTCCGGAACCGATGATACGGTGAAAAACCAGATGCATTTCTTAAAGGGATGCGCCTCGAACGTAGGGTTCCGCGATCTGGCAGAGCTGGCTGCATCAATCGAGGACGGCGGCGGGTTTGATGGTATGGCGCAATCGGTAAGAAACGTTTTTGAGCAATCTCGGGCCCAGTTGCTGGCCGGTGCCTGAATGCTGCTTTCAAAGAAGTTTGTGGAAGTCTTTCAGGTCGCTGCTGCCGCTGGCGTCCACCTTTGCCTTCAGCTTTTGCATGCCCTTAATCCAGCGTTCCATGTCGGTCGCACGTTTCAGGGCGTAATCGTGGACTTCCGGATGTGGAAGGATCAGAAAACGGTCGTACTGCAGGCCTTCGATCAGGCAATCTGCAACATTTCGGGGGCTAAGGATGCGCCCGCTCTGATCGCCGTCAGCGGCGTCATCGTAGCCCAGCAGGGCCGTCGCCACATATTGCGGGCAGACGACAGACACGTGAATCCCTTGCGATCCGTGTTCGATGGCCAAGGATTGCGCCAGACTGACGGCCGCATATTTCGTCGCTGAATAAGCGGCATCGCCGATCTGGCTTAGCAAACCGGCGGCAGAGGCGACATTCACAAGGCAACCTTCGCCGCGTTCCAGCATCTCGGGCAGCGCCAAACGGGACAGCCGCAGATGCGCCATCACGTGGACATCAAAGCTTTGCTGCCAGTGGTCGTCGCTGGCCGATGTCGGGCCTTCGGGTTCACCCTTTGCGAAACCCGCGTTCGAGCAGACCAGATCAACGCGACCTTTCCAGTCGCGGGCCTTTTCGAAAAGTCCCGTAATCGCCTTTGGATCGGTGACATCACAGGGAACAGAAAGGCCGTCGACCTCTGCTGCGACCTGATTGGATGCTGTTTCGTTGATGTCCGAAACGACGACCTCGGCGCCTTGATCCCGAAGGGCATGGGCGATCGCCCGTCCGATGCCGCTTCCGGCGCCTGTGACGATGCAAATGCGCCCCGCGACCTGCATCAGATCAGGAACTGGGCCAGTGTTTCATCCTCGGTGATATCCTGAAACGTGAATCCGTTTTCGTTCAGGCGGGCAAAGAGGATGTCAAAATTCGAGGCGTGCGATGTTTCGATACCGATGAGGACCGAACCAAAGTTGCGCGCGGATTTTTTGAGGTACTCGAACCGCGCGATGTCGTCGTCGGGGCCGAGAATGCCCAAAAAGTCCTTCAACGCGCCGGGACGTTGGGGAAGGCGCAGGATGAAGTATTTCTTGATGCCGGAATAGCGCTGGGCGCGTTCTTTGACTTCGGGCAGGCGTTCGAAATCAAAGTTGCCGCCGGATGCGATACACACAACGGTTTTGCCGCGAATGGCCTGCCCCAGATCCTTGAGCGCGTCGATAGACAATGCGCCGGCAGGCTCCAGAACGATGCCTTCGACGTTCAGCATGTCCAGAATGGTGGTGCACAAACGATCCTCGGGGATCGTCAGGGACGATGCCAGCCCGACATCTTTCAGAACGTTGAAAGTGTTCTGGCCGATCTGGGCGACCGCCGCGCCATCCGCGAAGGTGTTTACCTTTTCCAAGGGAACAGGCTTGCCCGCACGCAGTGCCGCGTTCAGGCAGGCGCCGCCAAGTGGTTCTACAAAGGTCCACTGGCTGTCCGTACCGAAGTAGCTGAGCATGCCTGAAGACAGGCCGCCACCACCAACAGGAACGACGATATGCTCGGGTGCCTTGCCCAGCGTCTGTTCGATCTCGACCGCGACAGAGGCTTGACCTTCGATGACATCGGTATCGTCGAAAGGCGACAGGAAATGGCCACCAGCCTCTTTGCAGTAGGCTTGCGCAGACCGCAGCGTGTCGTCGAAGTAGTCGCCGACCAGACGGATTTCGATTGCATCGCCGCCGAACATCCGCGTTTTCTGGATTTTCTGGGCAGGTGTCGTCACGGGCATAAAGATGACGCCCGACTTGCCAAAGTGGCGGCACATATAGGCCACGCCCTGCGCGTGATTGCCGGCACTTGCGCAGACGAACAGTTCCGCATCCGGGCGCTTGCGCATGGCATTGAACGCGCCGCGCAGTTTGTAAGACCGTACAGGCGACAGGTCTTCGCGCTTCAACCAGATATCTGCGCCATACATGTCGGACAGATGCGCATTGCGCAGAAGGGGCGTTTCAGGAAACACCTGACGCATTTCGCGTGTGGCGGCTTTGGCAAGGTCTTTGAAATCACTCATGGCATCTGAGTGGCGCAAGAGCGCCGTTCTGGCAAGCCGTCACTCGACACCGCGACCTTCGACCACGTGCCCGTATACCGTGGTCAGCGTGGAAATACCGACCATCGTGACAAGCCAGCCGATGGCCAGATCATACACTAGCCCAATGATGGACTCTGTCCCTGCCGCAAGCAGGGAAGGCGTCATGATCAGAAGAAACGCGGCAACCACAATCGCCGACAGCTGCAGGATCACCTTCGCAAACGGGGCGGTTTCGGACCAAGCCGCCCTTAGTGACACAGTCTGCCCAAGCGCCGCTGCGGGCAGAACGGGGGACAGACGGAAAAACACCCAGACCCCGAACAGGATGATCACAACCGGCATGGCGGGCAGAAGGAAGGGAAGCAGCGCGGCCATCAGGCCCAAGGGCAGCGAAATCACCAAACATCCGACCGTGATCAGCAGACCGATCAAAATCGAGCGCCCGAGATACCCCAACATGTTCGCACCATGCCATTTCGGCATCCAGCCCGACGGGTATTCCTCATTCAGCACAAACCGGTGCCAGGCCACGGCGATCCACAGGCTGGCGACAACGGAAAAGATGCTCAGCAGCAGGAAGGCAAAGCTGTCTTCCAGAGCCATAACAGGCATCTCAATCCCATCTGGCAGAACTTCGGTGTCCATGTTCTGGAACAGGTAAATCTGGGTGATGGCTTGGACCAGATAGAGCACGCCCGATATCCGCAGGGCAGATTCGAAATTGTTCACGATCAGGCGCACCGAATGCACAAAAAGCTGCCAAGCCTTCATCATTTTCCCCCAGTTGGTCAAACTTTCATAAGGCTTATCACTGGTTCGGCGGTTCTGATAGCTGCAAACCTTGCCCCTGACGCCAAAACCCTATAATCGCGCCGCCAACCCAGACAGAGGATTTGATGATGTCCGCGCCTAAAAAAGTTGTTCTCGCCTATTCCGGTGGTCTTGATACGTCGATCATTCTGAAGTGGCTCCAGACGGAATACGGTTGCGAGGTTGTGACCTTCACCGCCGATCTTGGCCAAGGGGAAGAACTTGAACCGGCACGCGCCAAAGCCGAAATGCTGGGGATCAAGCCGGAAAACATCTACATTGAAGACGTGCGCGAAGAATTCGTTCGTGATTTCGTCTTCCCGATGTTCCGCGCGAACGCGGTTTATGAAGGCCTGTATCTGCTGGGCACATCCATCGCACGCCCGCTTATTTCCAAGCGTCTGGTCGAGATCGCCGAAGAAACCGGAGCCGATGCGGTGGCGCACGGTGCGACCGGTAAGGGCAACGATCAGGTGCGTTTCGAACTGGCAGCCTATGCGCTGAACCCCGAAATCAAGGTGATCGCGCCATGGCGTGAGTGGGACCTGTCTTCGCGGACCAAACTGCTGGCCTTTGCCGAAGAAAACCAGATCCCGATCGCCAAGGATAAGCGCGGCGAAGCGCCGTTCTCGGTTGATGCGAACCTGTTGCACACATCGTCCGAAGGTAAGGTTCTGGAAGATCCGGCCGAAAATGCACCGGATTACGTCTACCAGCGTACCGTGAACCCCGAGGATGCGCCGGACACACCGGAATTCATCGAAGTCACCTTTGAAAAAGGTGACGCGGTTGCGATCAATGGTCAGGCAATGTCGCCCGCGACCATCCTGACCGAGCTGAACGAATATGGCCGCAAGCACGGCATCGGCCGTCTTGATCTGGTCGAAGGCCGTTTTGTTGGCATGAAGTCCCGCGGGATCTACGAAACGCCAGGCGGCACCATCCTGCTTGAGGCACACCGCGGTATCGAACAGATCACTCTGGACCGTGGCGCAGCACACCTGAAGGATGAGCTGATGCCGAAATATGCCGAGCTGATCTACAACGGCTTCTGGTATTCGCCCGAGCGCGAGATGCTGCAGGCGCTGATCGACAAGTCGCAGGAACACGTCACCGGTACTGTTCGCTTGAAGCTGTATAAAGGTCTGGCACGTACAGTGGGCCGCTGGTCGGATCACTCGCTCTACTCCGAGGCGCACGTGACCTTCGAAGACGACGCAGGTGCCTACGATCAGAAAGACGCGGCTGGCTTCATCCAGCTGAACGCGCTGCGCCTGAAGCTGTTGGGCGCGCGGGAGCGTCGCCTGAAAGGCTAAAGCTTTCCGTTACGTTTCACTTGTTTGCAGGGGTTCGGCCAGATAGCCGGACCCCGCATCGTTTGTGGAGGAACGTTATGGGGTTGGAAGAAATCGCTGGGATGCTGCGCAAGGGGCTTGAGGCCAAGCCACTGTCCGACAGCATCAAATTTGACTGCGGTTCAGATGGTCAGCTGGTTCTTTCTGGCGATCAGGCCACGCTTCAGGACATTCCCGCCGATTGCACAATCAGCCTTTCGCTGCCGAATCTTGAAAAGCTGATCAAGGGCAAGCTGAACCCGATGATGGCTTTCGCCACGGGAAAGCTGAAAGTGGCAGGCGATATGACCGTTGCGATGAAGCTCAGCCAGCTTCTGAAGTAGCGCTTTTCTAGTTCTTCTCCTGAGTGATGGCGTTTGCGTTGCGTCCGGCCAGAACCACGCTGATCGTATAGGCGGCCTGCGGGCTTAGCCCGGCCATGATCGAGGCTGCCGCGTCGGGTTTCATGCGGCCAAGGAAACCGGCTGCGAACTTCGGTTCCATCTGTTCGAACAGCAGCGCCGCGTCTTTAGGCTTCATCTTGGCGTAGACGGTCGTCAGTTGGGTCAGATCTTCTTCTGCGGCGGTGTTCGACTGCGCCATTCTGGACCGCAGCATCGCCTCGGCTTCCCTCAACTGGACAACCTTTTCATCGATGCGGGCTTCGGTATCGTGAAGAAACGCCAGTCGTTCCTCGATGTCCTGCTCTTGTGCTGCGATGTTTTTCTCGCGCTCGCGAAGCGCATCCAGAACGTGTTTGATCGCCTCGCGATCATAGCCCGAGGATTCATCAGAGCTTGTCGCCTCGGAGGCGGATGCAGAGGCTTGCGCCGCCGCAATCCAACCCTCCGCGCCATCCGTCAGGCGCACGATGATCGACATGAAAAACAGGGACGCAATCACCGCCAACGTGCTTTTGGGCGCTTTGCGTTTCGATCTTCGCCCTTTCCCTTTGAACAGGTTTTTCATCACGCGGCCCCGAATCGAATTCTTGGGGTGAACACCGGATCAGACGGGGGTTCGGGTGCTTGCTCTTCCGGTTCGACCACCTCCGCAACGGCCGCCTCTGGCACAGGTGCGGGGGTGACAGCCGCCACTTGGGGCGCTGCGGGTGCTGCCGGTGCCGCGACAGGTGCGCTGACGGGGGGCGTTGGCGTCTGTGGTGCTGGCGCAGGCGATTGGGCCGGAGCCTGCTGTTGGGGAATGTCGTGCAGCGACGCAACCATCAGCTCTAACCGGCGGGACGCATCTTCGGCCCTTTCAGTCACCTCAAGCAACTTCTTTGAGGAATCGCCCGCAGAATTCTGTGCGGCCTGCAGGTTGCGCGTCATGTCATCGACCTGTGCAGAGAGCACCGCAATCGCGCCGCCAACGCCTTTGTCCAAGTCGCTGAACCGCGACAGGCGGCGGGACAAAACAAAGCAATAGATACCAGCGGTCGCCGCCGCCAGAATCAACAAAATGTCGGAAATCAGTGCCATCAAATCCACCTCAGGTCAGTACAAATTCCATGATCATCAGGTCGCGAACCACATCGGGCCCCAACACCAGATATAGCCGGTGCGCCAAATGGGTGCGGATGTTGTGAAGCGATCCCGGACTATCGATGTCCGAAGGCTCCAACGCGCGCAGATACGAATTAAAGGCGTCCAGAACCCTTGGTTCCAGATCGACAACGTGCTGCACGTGGGGCTTATAAACCTCGATCGCGGCCGAGAACCGCAGAAGCCTGTTATTGCCGCCGCTGATCGAGACGGCGATTGGTGGCAATCGCACAAATTCGACCTCATCGGGCCCGGGCGGACGTGGCTGCTTTTCATAAAAGGCGCGGTCTTCGCCGACCGGATCAGGTTCGCGTTCGACGTGTTCGGTCGTGGCCGCGCCGAAGGGCAGCATGCCCTTGCTGACCGCAAAAAACCCGCCCGCGCCGCCAACAATCGCCAGCACGATGCCCACAATCAGACCGGCCATCCCGCCACGCTTTTTTCCGGCGGCTTTATTAGGTTCGGAGGTGTCAGTCATTTTTCATTCCTTTCTGCCCTGAAATTCAAATTAGGCGGAATGGGCTAACCGATTGTTAAGTCGCGTGGACCATTTTCACCTTTGTCGAAGAAATTGACTTGGCGAAGGAGACAGGGTTGCAGCAACTACTGGCAATCTGGAAATCGCTCAGCGCGGGACGGCGCTTGGTTGTGGTGGGCGCAACCGTGGCGATGTTTGTCGCTGTACTGGGCATGACCCGCGTTGCGACTGCACCGTCGCTTTCGCTTTTGTACTCTGGTCTGGATGAACGTTCGGCTGGCGACGTTATTTCGGCGCTGGAAAGTCGGAACATCATCTATGAAGTCGAAGGAACGTCGATCTATGTGCCGATGGCGGAACGTGACAGCCTAAGGCTGTCATTGGCCAGCGAAGGCCTGCCCAGCGTCGGGGACAGTGGCTATGAACTGCTTGATTCCCTGACGGGATTTGGCACGACATCACAAATGTTTGACGCGGCTTACTGGCGCGCAAAAGAGGGCGAACTGGCCAGAACGCTGGTCGCTGGGGCACATATTTCCAAGGCCCGCGTACACATCGCGGTCGGGTCGTCCAAGCCGTTTCAACGCGAATCAAAGCCGTCGGCATCTGTTTCGGTGACCGGAACCAATGGGCCGATCTCGGGAAAGGAAGCCCGAGCAGTCCGCCATCTGGTGGCTTCTGCGGTTCAGGGATTGCTTCCTGATGATGTGTCGGTCGTCGATGCAGAAGGCGGTTTGATCGGCGACGGTACATCCAGCGCGGCGAACGTGCATGAAACCATGGTCAAATCGCTGCGCGAAAGGGTTTTGCGGCTGGTAGAGGCCCGCGTTGGGGCAGGCAACGCTGTTGTCGAGGTCAGTGTAAATGCAGTTCACGAAAGCGAATCCGTGTTCGAGCGGCGCTTTGATCCGGACAGTCGGTTCGTCATCAGTTCCGAGACCGAAGAGCGGACAGGTCAAAGTCAGGATGAAGGCGGGGCGGGTGTTACAGTTGCCTCGAACCTGCCGGATGGCGCGGGCGGCAGCGGGGCGGGCTCTTCCAATCAGGAAAGCGAAACGCGCGAGCGTGTGAACTATGAGGTGTCCGAAACCACGCGCGAGGTCACCAGAACGCCGGATGCTGTCAGGCGGGTGACCGTTGCGGTTCTGGTCAATGGCACGTTCGAACAGAACGCCGATGGACAGCAGGCCTTTGTTCCTATGCCAGCAGAAGATCAGGCCGCGCTTCGTGAGCTCGTCTCTTCCGCCGTGGGTTTTGACGAAGCGCGCGGCGATGTGATCACTGTGCATTCTATGCCCTTCAAGCAGACCGAAGGCCTGGGTTCTGTCGCGGCTGTTCCGGGGTTCTTTGAACGGTTTTCGCCAGAGATTATGAAGATCGCGCGGATTGGTGTTCTGGGCCTGATCATCGTTGCGGTTGGGGCCTTTGTTTTGCGTCCGATTCTGACCAACACGGCACCCGCGTTGCCGGATCGGATTGCGCTTGAACCTACTCAATCACCCCTTCGTCCGATGCAGCCCGCATTGGATGGCGAGATTGATTCAGTCCGCGCGTTCAACGGGACGGACAGCGCTATTGCGACCGTCGCGCCCCCTTTGGACCCTGCGCAGCGTTTGCGCGGCTTGGTGGATGAGCGGCGCGAAGAAGCGGTCGAAATACTCAGATCGTGGCTGGATGAGCCAGAGGAGCAAAGACGATGAAGCTCGTGGATTTTCTTGAGGAATTCGCTGACGGCAACGGAGCCAAAGGGCAGATGCCCAGCCAGTTGAAGGGCGCGGATATTCAGGCCTTTGAGCTGTCTGCCTACGAACAGGGCTATAAGGCAGGGTGGGAGGATGCGCTTCAGTCGCAAAACAATAGCATCGATGCGATCTCGGCCGAGTTTGCCCAGAACCTGAAGGATTTGTCCTTCACTTACCACGAGGCATACACGCACGTGCTGAGGTCGCTTGAACCTCTTTTCGAGCAGATTTCAAAAACCCTTCTGCCGGTCATTCTGCACGAAAGCCTTGGTATGCAGGTCTCGGATGTTTTGATGCGACAGGGACGCCGCATTGCGCCGATGAGCGCCGAAATCGCGGTGTCGCCGTCACAGCTTGCTGTGGTCGAACCGCTTGTGGCGCATGATTTCGGATTCCCGGTGACGGTGGCTGAAGACGGGTCGCTGAAAGAGGGACAGGCAGATATCCGGCTGGGCGCTGTCGAGGAGCACATCGATCTTTCCGAGATTGTTGATGGCATCCGCGCGGCGATCGTCAGCTTTTCACGAGAAAACCGACGGGCTGTAATGAATGGATAAGACGACACAAAACGGAATGTTCCGCCCCGAACTGCAATCCTTGTCGAGCGTACCGATTGAAATCACGGTTTCAGTCGGCCGCGCCCGACCGACCGTGCGGGATCTGACCCAGTTCGGTGTCGGATCGGTGCTGATGTTGGACAAGCAGGTGGATGATCCTGTCGATCTCTACGTCGGCGACCGGTTGATCGGGCAGGGCGTGCTGGAAGTCAGCGAAGAGGATGGCCGTGCTCAGCTTTCGGTAAGGTTGGTGGATATCGCCGAACTCAAGGATGCCACCTGATATGGGCAAAGCCGGTTTGGCGTTGCGGTATGTTTGGCTCACGATCATGCTCGTGTTGCTTCCGCATGTCGCCAGCGCTCAGGAACTATCGCTGAACCTTGGGGAAGAAGGATCGCTGACGGCCACCAGCCTTCAGCTTATTCTGGTTATCACCTTGCTCAGTCTGGCGCCCGGGCTGGCGATCATGGTGACGTGCTTTCCGTTCATCGTGACCGTTCTGGCGATCTTGCGACAGGGGCTCGGCCTGCAACAATCGCCACCCAACATGTTGATCGTCAGTCTGGCGCTTTTCCTGACGTACTTCGTGATGGAGCCGGTCTTTCAAGAGGCATATTCCGCAGGAATAGAGCCACTTATGAACAATACGCTGGCTACGTCCGAGGCGATTGAGGCAGGCTTGCAGCCGTTTCGTATATTCATGGCCGGCCGTGTCGACCCTGACACTTTCGCCGCGATCGCCGATCTGCGGCCAGACACAGTGGGCGCGACGGTGGGCGATGACGCGGCATATTCTGTTCTTGTTCCCAGTTTCATGCTGTCGGAAATCGCCCGCGCCTTTCAGGTGGGCTTTCTGGTTTTCCTGCCATTTCTGATCATCGACCTTGTCGTCGCGGCGATTTTGATGTCGATGGGCATGATGATGGTGCCGCCCGCGATTGTGTCACTTCCGTTTAAGCTGGCGTTCTTCGTGGTGGCCGATGGGTGGTCTTTGCTTGCTGGCAGTCTGGTGCGCAGTTACTTCTAGCGGTGTGGCTTGGCCTATTGCCCCGCCACGACACGTAAAACCGGTACGAGGGCGCGCATGACGAACATCACACTCCGCAGACATTTGACGGATAAAGGGCACGACCCCGATCTGATTTTCCTGCTGGAAGATATCGCCAGCGCCTGCCGGTCCACCGCGTATGAAGTCCGGAATGGCCCGCTGAAAGGCAACCTCGGGCTGGCGGATTCGACCAATGTTCAGGGCGAAGATCAGAAACCGCTGGATATCATCGCTAACGATATCTTTGTTGAAACCTGCGCGAACTCGCCCCGTCTGGCTGCACTGGTGTCCGAAGAGATTGAGGAAGTCGTCTGGCTGAAAGAGCCGGAAGAAGGCGACTACCTGCTGTTCTTTGATCCGCTGGACGGGTCGTCGAATCTTGATACCAACCTGTCTGTTGGCACGATCTTTTCGATCATGCGCGTGACCAAGGACGGCGATCGGAATGTGCTGAAAAAAGGTCGTGATCAAATCGTGGCGGGATATGCGCTATATGGTCCGGCGACGATGCTGGTTCTGGCGCATGGGCACGGGGTGCAGTCCTTTACCCTGCATCAGGGCAGTGGCATTTTCCGCCTCACGCACCCGTCCCTGACGATCAAACAGGACACGCCGGAATTTGCGATCAACGCATCGCGCCAGCGGTTCTGGGATGCGCCTGTCCAGCAGTATGTTGATGAATGTCTGCAGGGCAAAGACGGCCCCCGCGGCAAGGACTTCAACATGCGTTGGGTGGCGTCGATGGTGGCTGAGGTGCACCGCATCCTCATGCGCGGTGGTGTGTTTCTGTATCCGCTGGATGATGCGAACCGCGCCAAAGGCGGACGTTTGCGGTTGCTTTATGAAGTGGCGCCCATGGCCATGGTGATCGAGGCTGCTGGCGGCGCTGGCAGTACGGGTACAGAGCGTATCCTTGATTTGTTGCCGAGCGAGCCCCACCAACGCGTCGCAACGATCCTTGGGTCCAAAAGCGAAGTCGATTACATCGTCGATCTGCACACCAAATGAAAAACGGGCCCGCTTGGGCCCGTTTTCTTTTGTCAGACTGCCGGAGTGTCCTCTCCGGGCCGTTTGCCCAGAATGATCATGCTCAGCAGGTCGTCGTCGGTGACATCTTTGACATCGACCGTGCCGACAAGTTTGCCGTTCTTCATGACCGATGCACGATCACACAGTTCCATGACGTCGTGGATGTCGTGGCTGATCAGGAAGATGCCGATGCCTTCGGCTTTCAGCTGCTGGATCAGTTCCGACACCATCTGCGTTTCGTGGGGTCCAAGAGCAGCAGTCGGTTCGTCCATGATCAGGATGCGCGCGTTGAAATAGACCGCGCGGGCAATCGCGACGGACTGGCGCTGACCACCGGACAGGGCCGATACCGGATCCTTGAACTTTTTAAAGTTCGGGTTCAGGCGTGCCATGATCTTACGGGTCTCGGCCTCCATCGCGTCGTCATCCACCATGCCCAGCGGCGTGGTAAGTTCGCGACCCAAGAACAGGTTGGACGCCGCATCAAGGTTATCTGCCAGCGCAAGCGTCTGATAGATCGTCTCGATGTTGTGGGCGCGGGCATCGCGGGGGTTACGGATAACCGCCTGCTTGCCGTCCACGTAAATTTCGCCCGAGTCCATCTGGTACGCGCCGGACAGGATTTTGATCAGCGTGGATTTACCGGCACCGTTGTGGCCCAACAGGCCCACAACTTCGCCCGGATACAGATCAACGCTGACGTCATCGACCGCATGAACCCCGCCGAACGAGATCCGGATGTTGCGCATGTCGACCAAGGGTGTCTGAGAGTTTGTCATTGTCTGGCTCCTCACTTGGCCGCGCGGCGGTACAGGTTATCAAGGTACACAGCGAGAACGAGCACCGAACCCACAACGATTTGCTGAATGGCCGCATCAAAGCCGATCAGAACCATGCCGGTCTGCAGCGACTGCATGACCAAGGCCCCCAGAACAGCGCCATAGATCGTGCCGACACCCCCGGCCAGTGACGTGCCGCCAATAACAGCCGCCGCGATGACATAGAGTTCGTCCAGCGTACCCAGAGCGTTGGTGGCCGATCCCAGTCGGGCGGATGCCACGGCAGCAGACAGACCAGCCAAGAAACCCATCAAGGCAAAGATTTTCACGGTCATCAGCTTGGTGTTGATACCGGCCAGAGCGGCGGCCTCGGGGTTGCCACCGATGGCATAGACATAGCGGCCAAAGCGCGTGCGGCTCATGACGATGGTCATGATGATGGCCACAGCAACCAGGATCAGAACGGGGATGGCAAAGCCGTGGCTGATGAACAGACCACCTTCAGGGATGATGATGTTGTTTTCGGCAGCGTAGCGCTTCACGATGCCTTTGGGCCAAGGGTAAGAGTTTACCAGCAGGACCGCACCAATGATGGCCGAGCAGCTGAGGCCGGCAATGAACACGTCGGCCCAGACAGGGCGCAGGGCAAAGCCAAAGCGCAGGCGTTGACGACGACCGAAGAAAACCATCGCAATTGCCGCGGCACAGCCAATCAGACCAACAATCCAGCTGCCAGTCGCGCCAATCGCACCGAAGGGGCCACCGCCCAGCAGCTTGAATGTCTCATCAACAGGGGAAATTGTTTCACCGCGGGCGATCAGGAAGGCAGCACCGCGCCAGACCAGAAGACCGCCCAGTGTCACGATGAACGCGGGGATATTGCGGTAGGCCACGAGCCAGCCGTGCAGCGCGCCAACCAGCGTGCCGGTGATCAGGCCAACGATGACCGCGATAATCCAGATCAGCGGATGACCGATGCCAAGCAGGCCGGGAAGAATCCAAACCTGCGTGACGCCCATTGTCACCGCACAGAAACCCAACAGCGAACCGACCGACAGGTCGATATGGCGCGTGATGATGACCAAAACCATACCGCAGGCCATGATGCCTACAGATGCGGTCTGAACCGACAGGTTCCACAGGTTGCGCGGCGTCAGGAAGGCGCCGAAGCCATTCACAAGTTGGCCGTACAGGTGGAAGCCGATCCAGATCAGGGCCAAGGCACCGATCATACCGATCAGGCGTGTGTCCAGTTCAGTTGCTTGAAGGAAACGGGACACAGCGCTTTTGGCCGGTTGCCTCGTATCGGTGGATGTCGGTGTGGTTGTGGAATCGCTCATCACGTCCTCTTTCATACCCTGATCATACGCGCACAAGGCACGTGGAGGGAGCAGTGATTTTCGGGAGAAGGATTAGGGGGTGACCCGGCAGATGCATCCGCCGGGTCACGATATCAGATCAGCAGCCAGCTACGCCGTCCATGGCGCCTGCGCAGACCTTGTCTTTTGCAATGTGGCCAGCATCGATGACCGCATTGATGTTGTCTTTGGTGACCGGTGTCGGAGCAAGGAAGATCGCGTTCATTTCAACGCCCTTTTCGCCACCGGACCATTTCACAGCACCGTCGATGTCAGCCATCGCTGTGCCGCCTGCCAGAGCAACGGCGATATCAGCAGCCGCCGCGCCCAGCTGACGCGAGTCTTTCCAGACGGATACTGTCTGGGTGCCACGTGCAACACGGTTCAGAGCAGCATGGTCGCCGTCCTGACCGCCAACCGGAACATTCAGGCCCTGTGCTTCCAGAGCGGCGATAACGCCACCAGCCATACCGTCGTTTTCGGCCAGTACGGCGTCAACGTTGTTGTTATTGGCTGTCAGGATCTGTTCCATGTTTTTCTGAGCGTTGTCAGGCTTCCAACCGTCGGTGAATGCTTCGCCAACGATCTTGATTTTGCCGGACTCAACGTCGTCACCGATGACTTCCATCATGCCTTCCAGCAGGAACAGCGCGTTCGGGTCACCCTTGTCGCCTTTGATGATCGCGAAGTTACCTTCGGGCTGAGCCGCTGTAACTGTTTCCGCGATGATGCGGCCAACGCCTTTGTTGTCGAAGGTCAGGTAGAAGGTGCGGTCGTCTTCGATCAGACGGTCATAACCAACAACCGGAATGCCTTCTGCGTCTGCCTGGTCAATTGCCGGGCCGATCGCGTCTTTGTCCATCGCAAGGATGATCAGCGCGTCTGCGCCTTGTGTGATCAGGGCTTCGATGTCTGTCAGCTGTTTGGCAGCAGATGCCTGCGCGTCAGCCGAAATGTAGGATGCGCCAGCGGCTTCCAGAGCTGCTTTGATTGCGGCTTCGTCGGTTTTCCAGCGTTCTTCCTGGAAGTTCGACCAGCTCACACCAACAGTGACGCCGTGGCTTTCTGCCATCGCCATTGTGGATGCCGCCATAGTGAACGTAGCCGCTGCAGCGGCGATAAACTTTTTCATAATTTCCTCCCAACAGTAACAACACCCCGATTCCTTTTTGCGGTTTGAGGTGCGTGTTCCCGAATGATGCCGTGTTTAAATTTGAAAATCAAATTAAATCTTTCGGCAGGCCAAAATCGCTCGATTCCGCTGGCGTCATGAAAATTGATTTAGTGGAAAAAATAAATTACGTCTTCTCGTCGGGAGAGAGACAAAAAATGATCCAGGACCAGCGTGGCCTAAGCAGAAAAGCCATATTAGACGCGATTCGTTCAGCCGGACGAATCGCACGTATCGACGTGGCTCAGGCTACAGGAATCTCTCAGGCGACGGTTACAACCGTCACCGCCGAAATGCTGCGCGACGGTCTGATCGAAGAGATCGCAGCCCCTGCATCCGACCGTGGAACCAAGCGGGGTCGGCCAAGGGTCGATCTGGCGATTCGAGGTCAGGCGCATCTGGTTGCAGGGGTCAAAGTTGCCCACGACACGCTGTCGATTGCGCTCATGGATTTTGCAGGCGAATTGATCGGCGAATATGAAACGCCACTTAGCGCGTCAGTGCTGTCTTCGGCTGATATGGCGGGGGAATTGCGCATCGCCCTAGAGGCGGCGTTGGACAAATACGCGATGCCCTATTCGCGGCTATCCGGGGTCGGGATCGGGCTTGCCGGTTTTATCGACGCATCGCGTGGTTTTGTGCATTGGTCACCGTCGTTGACCGAACGCAATATCCCGCTTCAGGACATCATCTCGGAAAAGATCGAAGTCCCTGTTTTTATTGACAATGATGCCAACCTTGTCGCCGTGGCCGAGCAGTATTTCGGGCGCGGAACAGAGCATACCGATTTCATCGTTGTGACCATCGAATCCGGTGTTGGTATGGGCATCGTTCTTAACGGTCAGCTATACCGTGGCGACCGCGGGTGCGGCGCCGAATTCGGTCATACAAAGGTACAGCTGGATGGCGCGATGTGCCGCTGCGGTCAGCGCGGTTGCCTCGAGGCTTATGTCGCCGACTACGCGATCGAGCGTGAGGCGGCAATTTCAGCGCCCCATATTGAAGAAAATGACAGGCGCGTCGCAACGGTTTTGCAGGCGGCCAAAGATGGCGACGAAGCCGCACTGAAGATCGTGAACCGTGCAGGCCGCATGTTTGCCATGGGGCTGGCAAACCTTGTGAATGTGTTTGATCCGCAATTGATCATTCTTGCGGGCGAACGGATGCAGTTCGACCATCTGTTCGAAGAGTCCGTTTTCGAAGATGTGCGCCGTCAGGTCGTTCACGTCGACTTGCCACCGCCGGAAATCGTCACCCATAAGTGGGGCGATTTGATGTGGGCCAAAGGGGCCGCTGCCTATGCAATTGATCAGGTTGCCGAACGGTCCCTGCGCGAGATCGGCGAAAATGCAGGCTAAGCTTTGCGTTCTTCTGCTGGCCGCATCACCTGCGATTGCCGGACCAAAATTCGAACCTGTCGCTATTCCCGAACATCAGTACGTCGGCGGATGGGATCATTTTGTAGGCGGCGGTCTGGCTGTGTTCGATTGCAGCGGCGACGGCCTGCCCGAGCTGTTCGCAGCAGGGGGTGAGGCACCGGCAGGTTTGTTCAGGAATACCTCAAGCAGCGAAGTTGTCTCTTTCGAACTGGATACGCCCGCAGCCATCGCGCTGACGGGTCTTAGCGGGGCGTATCCCGTCGATGTGGATAGCGACGGTGTCACCGACCTTGTGCTGATCGGCACGGGAAAGAACCGCTTGATGAAGGGTGGTCCCGACTGCGCGTTTTCCGACTTTGTAGACCTCGGGTTTATATCAGACGACCGCTGGACCACGGCGTTTTCAGCCACATGGGAAAACGCCCAGACACTGCCGACTTTGGCCTTTGGAAACTATGTGGATCGTAACGATCCAAACGGGCCGTTCGAGGCCTGTGATGACAACACCCTCTATCGACCCAAAGGCGCAATTTACGCTGAATCAGAGACACTTTCTCCGGGCTTCTGCGCGCTGTCGATATTGTTTTCGGATTGGTCACGCTCGGGGAAAGCCGACCTGCGTGTCAGCAATGATCGGCACTACTATGTCCGTGGTGGATCAGAACAGCTTTGGCGTCTGGATGACACACCCCGCCTGCTGACCGAAGAGGATGGCTGGCACGAATACGAGCTGTGGGGCATGGGCATTGCGAGCCGCGATGTGACGGGCGATGGTCTGCCGGATGTCATGTTGTCGTCAATGGGTGACCAGCGGCTTCAGGTGATGGAACGCGCTGGATCGCCGTCTTGGGTTGATGCGCCCTATGGTTGGGGCACAACGGCGCAGCGGCCCTACACCGGCGAAGATGGCCGTCCCTCGACCGGTTGGCACACGGCGTTTGGTGACGTCCAAAACGACGGGCTGGATGACATCTTTATTTCCAAGGGCAACGTCGAACAGATGCCCGGAAACGCGATGTTGGATCCGAATTCTCTGCTGATCGCTGAAGGCCAGCGCAATTGGACAGAAGCCGGCGACACTGCTGGTATTGCGTCGACGCATCGCGGACGCGGTGCTGCACTGGTTGATCTGAACAAGGACGGTCTGCTGGATCTGGCCGTCGTAAATCGCCGCGCGCCGGTTGAGGTTTGGCAAAACGTGACCGCTGGAACGGGGGCTTACCTGACTGTCGATCTGCAACAGTCTGGCACCAACCGCGACGCGGTTGGTGCGTGGATCGAGCTTGATACAGGCACCCGTGTGATCGCGCGGGAAATCACCGTAGGTGGTGGCCATGCAGGCGGCAGCCTTGTGCCCGAGCATTTCGGGCTGGGTAAATCGCAGGGCGTGAAGCTGCGCGTGATCTGGCCGGACGGCGTTGCCAGCGATTGGGCCTACGCTGCGACCAATCAGAACATCAAAGTCGTGCGGAACGGCAAGCTGCTTCGAATTAGGCCGGAATAGAGCCTAGTTCGGTACCGCAAGGCCGCTTGGAACGCTGTCCGGAACGCCCAGTTTGCCCGCCATTGAGGCCTCGTCGGTCAAAGTCTCCAGAAAGGCCAGAATATCTGCGACTTGTTCATCAGACAGCGTCAGCGAGGGCAGTTCGTTTGCCTCGGCAATGGCCAGAACCTCGTCCGTGTCATCCATGACACGCCAGTCACTTGCGCGCTCTAGTGTCGGCAGAACGGCCTGTGTTCTGTCGTAGGACATCAACGATCCGACAGGGTTCAGGTGGTGGCGCACAGTGGCTTCTAGCGATGAATAGGCCCCTGTGTGGCCATATGGCCCGGTTTCTGTGATGTTGCGCAGCGACGGCGTGCGGAAGGCATAGGCATCGTCCACGCGGCCTGTGACGCGCATCCGGCCCTCATCACGCGCATGGCGTTCGTAAGGCGCGGCCTTGCCCGGCCCGATCTGGGGCATGGCGATTGCGTGGAAATCGTGATCAGTCTGGAACTGGCCCGAATGGCATGTGCCGCAACCAGCATCGCCATAGAACAGTTCCATGCCCCGCATGGCATCGTCACCAAGCGCAGCTCCGCCTTTCAGATACTGATCAAACGGGCTGTTATCCGCACGCCATTCCCAAGCCATAAATGCGGCCAGCGCGTCAGAGATGTGGGTAAAGCCGATCCGCTGGTCTTTTCCCAAAACCTCGGCAAACCCGTCGCGGTAAGCGGGGATCGCGGCCACACGGTCCGAAATAATCTGCCATGCCCCGCCTTCACCGGTCAGGAAACCCTGCCTTACAGCCTGTGACACGTCGCTTTCCGAATAGTGCCCGGCCATCTCGTGGCCCGACAACACAGGAAACATGGATTGCGCGGACAGAACGCCGCTGAACCCGTGCACCATTTCAGCGCCCAGCGGTGTGCGGATGCCGTCGGGGTGGTCAGGGTTTCGTTCCAACCGCCCGTCATGGAACATCACGCCGAATTCTTCCGCGCCAAGGTTGAACAGGGCCGGGGCATTGCGGGGAATGCGCTGTTCGGGCGGGTTTTTAACGCTGGCTACACGGTCGGGGCCCAAACCGCGTCCGCCATCGCCCAAACCCAAAGACAAGCCATCACTCGTGCCGTGCTTCGGATGATGGCAGGTCGCGCAGGCAACCTCTTTGTTGCCGCTTAGGATGGGGTCGTAAAACAGGTGCCAACCAAGTTTGACCAATCGCTGGTCCTGTTCCGGAAAAACTGCATCAGCCGTTGGCAAAGGGCCAGCGGCAAGCGGTGTTGCCAATGCGAACAGGGCAGCGGTCCAACGTGTCATTCCATCCTCGGTGCGATCTCGACTGTGGTGACGTGTTTATACGGTTTTTCTGGCGTGCAAATCACTGATGGAAAATTGGGTTGGTTGACAGCGTCCGGAAAACCCTGCGGTTCAAGTGCGATGCCGTGGCAGGGCGCGTGTGTTTGACCGTCTAGCGGTTTTGCACCTGCTGTGATGCCTTGACCGGTGTAAAACTGCAGCCCCGGCTGATCGGTCCACATACGCAACTGAAGACCGTTTTCGGCAAGAACAGAGACTGCTTCGTCCCTTTCGCCATTCAGGGCAAAGTTGATGTCGCTGACCCCGCGCGCGGGATCGGCATCGGCAATGCGCCGCATCTGCCGGTAGTCGTATTTCGTGCCTTCAACAGGGGCGATGTCGCCGGTTGGAAGCAGATCGCCGCCCGTAGGCGTAAAGCGATTTGCGCTCACTTTCATCTGGTGATCCCAGATCGGCCCGTTGCCCATCAGGTTGTAGTAGTTATGGTTCGCCAGATTGATCGGTGTTGGCCGGTCGCAGGTGGCAGACATGTCGTAAGTCAGGCGATGTCCATCCAGAGAAATGGTGATTTGGGCCTGAACAGAGCCTGGAAACCCCATGTCACCGTCGGGCGAGGACAGCGTCAACTGCACAGCCCGATCGCCGTCGGCTTCCAGTGTCCAGTTCTTGGCCCACCACCCTTTGGGACCACCATGCAGCTGGTTCGGCCCTTCGTTCGGCGTCACATGGTGTGTGACGCCGTCCAAGGTAAAGGTCGATCCGGCGATGCGGTTGGCTATCCGCCCGACGATCACACCCAGAAATCCGCCTTGGCTGGCATAAGCCGCAGGGTCGGAATAGCCCAGAACAACGGGAACGCGCCGCCCCGAGCCGTCAGGCACACGCCAGTCTTGCGTGGCTGCGCCCATCGACAGGATGGTTACGGACACATCGCCATCAGACAGGGTGTGGCTGCGGATTTCTGGGACGGCGCTGGTCATCAGACGAACTTGTTGATGTAGTTTTCCAGACGCTCCTGACGGCCCGAACGCGGTTCGGGGTTCAGGTTGTCGGACAACACGCGGTTCGAAATGGTTTCCAGATCGCTGTTGAGCATCGCCTGTGCCTCGGGTGTTTCCCAACCAGCGTAGCGATCCTTCAGCGCATCTTCCATACCGCCGTCTTCCAGCATGGCCGCCGCCGCTTTCAGGCCGCGCGCACAGACATCCATGCCACCAACGTGACCGGCGATCAGATCGACGGGATCCAACGACTGACGACGCAGTTTGGCGTCAAAGTTCGTGCCGCCTGTGGTGAAACCACCCGCCTTCAGAACCTGATAATAGGCCAGCGCCACTTCGGGCACATTGTTCGGGAATTGGTCGGTGTCCCAACCGGACTGATAGTCGTTCCGGTTCATGTCGATCGACCCCAGCATGCCCTCGGCACCCGCAACTGCCAGTTCGTGTTCAAAGGAATGACCGGCCAGAATGGCGTGACCTTGTTCAAGGTTCAGCTTTACCTCGTTTTCCAGACCGTATTTGCGCAGGAAGCCGATGCAGGTTGCAGCGTCATAGTCATACTGGTGCTTGGACGGTTCCTGCGGTTTGGGTTCAACCAGAATGGTGCCTTTGAAGCCGATCTTGTGCTTGTACTCGACGACCATGTTCAGGAAGCGGCCCATGTGGTCCAGTTCCTGGTTCAGGTCGGTGTTCAACAGCGTTTCATAGCCTTCACGACCGCCCCACAGCACATAGTTTTCCCCGCCCAGTTTGTGCGTCGCATCCATGCAGCCTTTCACCGTGGCTGCCGCATAGGCAAAGACGTCCGGATCGGGGTTTGTGGATGCGCCAGACATCCAGCGACGGTGGCTGAACATGTTGGCTGTGCCCCACAGCAGCTTGGTGCCCGTGGCTTCCTGTTTTTCGCCCATGTAGTCGGTGATTTCGTTCAGCGTCGACAGGTTTTCTGCGTAGCTGCCCTGTTCGGGGCGGATATCGGCATCGTGCCAGCAATAGTAAGGCTGGCCGAGGATTTCGAACATCTCGAACGCGACATCGGCCTTCATCTTGGCGCGGCCCATGTCGTCTTGGGGGTGCCACGGGCGTTCAAAGGTCTGACCGCCGAACGGGTCGCCGCCCTCCCATGCAAAGCTGTGCCAGTAGGCGACGGCAAAGCGCAGGTGATCTTCCATGCGTTTGCCCATCACAACCTCGTCGGGGTTGTAGTGACGGAAGCTCAGATCACCGTCGCCATCAGCGCCTTTGTAGGTGACTTTTGACAGGCCTTCGAAAAATCCGGTGCTCATGGCGGTTCCTTTAACTTTGCGACGCGGCGCGCAGGTTGAAGCCTGCGTTTTCCGCTGAATTAGACTCTGATTGGGGATGTTCGGTGATGCCGGTTGATGGCCTATCGGGGCGTCGCCTTTGGTGGCGGAACCTTTAGTGGCCGCGCAAACGCGCGGCACAGGACCATACCTGCATCCTTACTATCCTCCCATTGGGGGGATAGTCGGCGGTATTAATTCGAATGTCAAATTTAATTATGCATCACGCCGAAAATTCATGTATCGACGCGGGATCCACCTAGCTTTCGTCGGTCACATCCGCATGCATGTGCCGTTCGCCACGGGCCTTTGCCAAAGCGATCTGTTTTTGCCGCTCGCGGAAGCGTTCCTTGTCCTCATCCGAGGTCTCGGAAATGCACTGATGACAGGACACGCCTTCTTCGAATTCAGCGCGGTTTTTGTCTTCCGGCAGGATTGGGCGGCGGCACGCATGGCACAGCTCGTGCGGGCCTTCTTTCAGGCCGTGACCCACGGAGACACGCCCGTCAAAAACGAAACATTCGCCGTTCCACGTGCTGTTTTCTTCCGGCACTTCCTCAAGGTATTTCAGGATGCCGCCCTTCAGGTGATACACCTCTGGCACGCCCTGACCCAGCAGGTAGTTCGTCGACTTTTCACAACGGATACCGCCGGTGCAGAACATCGCGATTTTCTTGTTGTGGAAGCGGTCTTTGTTCGCTTCCCACCATGCCGGAAATTCGCGGAAGCTGGCGGTTTCGGGATCGACCGCACCCTCAAAGGTGCCGATGGCGACCTCATAATCATTGCGCGTATCAATCACTGCCACGTCGGGGCTTAGGATCAGTTCGTTCCAGTCCTGCGGATCGACATAGTTGCCGACGCGTGCCTTGGGGTCCACGTCGGGCTGGCCCATGGTCACGATCTCTTTCTTCAGGCGCACTTTCATGCGCGCGAAAGGCCGTTCGCTGGCGGTCGAGAATTTGACCTCAAGATCATCGCAACCCGGTAGCGCGCGGATATGCGCTAGCACCGCATCAATGCCCGCTTTGGGGCCTGCGATGGTGCCATTGATCCCTTCGTTCGCAAGCAAAAGGGTGCCCGTGATTTTCTGCTCGGTGCAAAGCTGCTTCAGCGGCTCTTGCAGGCTGGCGGGCGAGGCGAATCGGGTGAAGTGGTATAGGGCTGCGACTGTAAACATGCCGTTCCGATACGCCTGTCGGCCTTTTTGGGCAAGAGGGCGGGCTATTTCGCCGCAATCGCCAGCCCGTGAACCACCGCTGTGAAGACTTCGGAGTAGACAAGGCGACTGTCGGTAAATCGTCTGGCCAGACCCTGTTTGACGACGGATAGCAAACTACTGCCGCCCACAAACACGACCTGATCCACTTTGTCCGGCGTCAGGCCAGCGTCCTGTACGGTCAACAGCGCCTCTTCCCCGATCATATCCGCGTAAGCCGCAAATTCCTGCGTCAGAATCTGGTCGCGTAGTGCTGCGGTCAGCCCGCGTTCGACCACGCCCAATTCAATCTGCGCTTCGCCTGTTTCGTTGGCCGCAATCTTACCGGCTTCCACCGCATAGGCGACGTCATGCCCCAGATGCAGATCAAGGATGGTCGCCAGCCGTTCGAACAAAACCGGATGATCGGCCAGACGGATCCATTTCTGCACATCGCGCAGCAAGGCCGGGTCGTAAACGAAAGCGATCTTTTCCCAGCTTGCCAGATCATGGAACAACGCACGCGGCGCGGGGTGTTTACGCGATCCGATTTCGGCGTTGATATCCGCGCCCATGCCGAACAGAGGCATCGCGTGCGCAAGGCTGAGCGTGCGGTCGAAATCGGTTCCGCCCAAACGCAAACCACGGCTGGTGATCACGTCCGTCTGATCGCCCTTGCGCGTGCAGAGTGTGAAGTCCGACGTACCACCGCCAATATCGACGATCAGCATCGTGCCGTCCCCTTCGACCGCCAAAGCGGCAGCTTCGGGTTCAGGCAGGAAAGATACGTCTTTGAAGCCCGCAAATTCGTAGGCCTGCCGTAAATCCAGTTCCGCCTGCGCATCCTTTTCGGGTGATTGGGAATGGAATTTGACCGGACGGCCCGACAGCGCGGTTTCAAACGTTTGGCCCGTGGCCTTTTCAGAGCGCGATTTCACTTCGGCCAGAAAGCGGGCGATGATTTCGATTAGGGTCAGGCGTTCGTTCAGGAACATACGCGGTTCTTGGGCGATGGGCGTGCCGAGGATCGACTTCAACGCGCGCATGAAGCGACCTTCCAGACCTTCCTGCATCGCCGTCGCGGCTGCTGATCCGTAGATATACTGGCGATCTGCGAAATCGACGAACACAGCGGTCGGGATCGTGTCTTTGCCTGGTTCCAGCGGGATCGACACAGGGCGGTTGCCGTCAAACGCACCTGCTGCGGTGTTTGAAGTTCCAAAGTCCAATCCCAGCGTGGTCATCGCGGCACCCCTTTTCAGAAAGGGCGTGGATTATCCCGCGCATCACCCCGTGGCAATCGGGAAATCTACGGTTTATGACTGTTCACAACGCTACAGGAGCAAGTGATATGCACGCATTGCTGGTCATCGACATCCAGAATGATTTCTGCCCCGGCGGTGCGCTGGCCGTGCCGGAAGGCGATCAGATCGTCGCGCCGGTGAATGATCTGATGGCGCAGTTCGATGCCGTGATCCTGACCCAAGATTGGCATCCTGCGGATCATTCGTCTTTTGCCTCCCAACACGACGGTAAAGCGCCGTTTGAAACCACGGAAATGCCTTATGGCACGCAGGTGCTTTGGCCCGATCATTGTGTGCAGGGATCGGACGGGGCCACGTTTCATCCCGATCTGAACGCAGACCGCGCCGATCTGATCATCCGCAAGGGGTTTCGCAAAGGGATCGACAGCTACTCGGCCTTTTTCGAAAATGATCAGACAACGCCCACGGGGCTTGAAGGCTACCTGCACACCCGTGGCATCACGGCACTGACACTGGTCGGGCTTGCCACAGATTTCTGCGTCAATTTCTCGGCCCTTGATGCGGCGCGTCTGGGGTTTGATGTGACCGTCCGCCGTGATCTGTGTCGTGCGATTGATATGGGTGGTTCTTTAGAGGCCGCTCTGGATAGTTGGGCCAAGGCCGGTATATCCATTCAGGACGGCCCCGCCGCCTAAGTGGACAGGCCCGCCTTAAGGAGAAGTCAGTTGGTCGATATCGCCACCCGCGTCTGGAACCACAAGTGGAAGATCGACCCGATTGTGCGGTCCTTGATCGACACGGATTTCTACAAACTTCTGATGTGCCAGTCGGTGTTTCGCAACAAACCCGATACGCAGGTTACTTTCAGCCTGATCAACAGGTCGTCGCATGTGCCATTGGCCAAGCTGATCGATGAAGGCGAGTTGCGGGAACAACTGGATCACATTCGCACCCTTAGCCTGACGCGCGGTGAAAGCACGTGGATGCGCGGCAACACGTTCTACGGCAAGCGCCAGATGTTCCGCCCTGATTTCATGGACTGGTTCGAAAACCTGCGTTTGCCCGCGTATCACTTGGAACGCGTTGGCGATCAGTATGAACTGACGTTCGAAGGCAACTGGCCCGAGGTCATGCTGTGGGAAATACCGGCGTTGGCTGTGTTGATGGAAATGCGGGGCCGTGCCGTCTTGAACGAAATGGGGCGGTTTGAACTTCAGGTGCTGTATGCCCGCGCGATGACAAAGCTTTGGGAAAAGGTCGAACGTCTGCGTCAGGTTGATGGCCTGCGCATCGCGGATTTCGGCACGCGACGCCGCCATTCCTTCCTTTGGCAGGATTGGTGTGTGCAGGCGATGACCGAAGGGTTGGGTGATGGTTTTGTCGGTACATCCAACTGCCTGATTGCCAAGAACCGCGATCTTGAGGCGATCGGCACCAACGCGCATGAATTGCCCATGGTCTATTCCGCGCTGGCCGAAGATGACGCCGCGCTGGCGCAGGCACCTTACGATGTTCTGGCAGATTGGCACGAAGAGCACGACGGCAACCTGCGCATCATTTTGCCCGACACGTACGGCAGCAAAGGGTTTCTGGATAAGGCACCGGATTGGCTGGCGGGCTGGACAGGCATCCGCATCGATTCAGGTGATCCGGCCGAAGGTGCCGAGGCCGCCATCAACTGGTGGAAGTCGCGCGGCGAAGACCCGCGTCAGAAACTGGTGATTTTCTCGGACGGGTTGGACGAGGACAAGATCATCGAACTAAGCGCGCAGTTCCGCGGGCGCGTGCGCACATCGTTCGGTTGGGGCACGCTGCTGACCAACGATTTCCGTGGGCTGACGCCCGACGACCGGCTCGCGCCGTTTTCGCTGGTATGTAAGGCGGTCGCGGCCAACGGAACCCCGACGGTCAAGCTGTCGGATAACCCGAACAAGGCGATGGGCCCCAAGGACGAGATCGAACGCTACAAAAGTGTGTTCGGTGTTGGCGAGCAGACCGCGCAAAAGGTGATCGTCTGATCACGCCACGCGCGGCTGCCTGAACCAAGCGACGGCCATTTTCAAACCCGCGCGCTGCATTTTCAGGGTGCGTTCGAACACCTCCGAGAACAGATAACAGGCGATGAACGTGATTAGCAGCAGGGTAATATACCCCTCTGGCGTATGCGCGAAATCACCCATGGCGGGGGATAGGAACTGCAACAGCGGGTAGTGGACCAGATACAGGGAAAAGCTGCCGCCAGCCAACCAGCGGATAAAGGGCAGGTTGCGGATGTCGTTGCGCGCAATGGATGCCACGCCGGCCAGATGGGTCGCGATAAACACGCCGACAACGGCGTTCCACAGGAATTCATCCGAAAAGCCCAGTGATCCGGTGTGTTCCATTCCCAACAGCGATGCGGACAGGGCCGTCAGCTTGTCTGGCGCGCCGATGTATTGCGACACGACATAGGCGATCAGCGGAACGATAATGGCGGCGGGGGCCTTGTTTCGGGCGGGAAGGTTGCCGGACTTGATCATGTGCCAAACCGCAACGCCCATCAGCCACGCGGGCATCAGGATCAGGATGCGTGGGCCAATCAACAGCGCGCCAGCGGTCAACGCCATGATGCGCGTCGCGCCTTTGGTCCAGAGCACGATGCCGAACAGAACATAGAACGCGGCCTCATATGACAGGGACCAGTAAGGTCCGTTCGTGCCGATGCGGGTCAGGTCATTGCCCCATTGGCTGGTAAAGCTCAGCCCTTCCCAAAGTGTCTGGCCAAGGCCGATGGGGTTATACCACCAGCCTGCATAAGCATCCGGCCAAAGCGTGGCACCGATCCGGTCCAGACCGTAACAAAGCATCAGCGCAGGGAATGCGACGGACAGGAGGCGCGTGATGCGTGCAAACGCAAAGCGTCCAGCGGTCTTGTCCCGTTGATCGGCGGCATAAGCAACGACCAAACCGGACAGTACAAAGAACACCACCACGGCGTCTGATCCAAGGTTCAACTCCCTGATCCACAGGTAAACGCCGTCCGTGAAGCGCGGATAGGCCCAGTGGGATAGGAGAACGATGAAGGCTGCACCGAAGCGCAGCGCATCTAGGTATATGGAAAATCCGCGTTTCATTCTGCCGGTGTCACCTGTTCAGCGGTTTTACGAATGCCGCGCAGTTCGTTGTAGGATTCCTTCAGCGGCTCGATCAGGGCCGCAACCAATGAAGGGTGCGGTTGGTCAATCTTGTGGCCGTGTTCGTCACCGATGCCGAACTGCAGGATTTCCTGTTCTTCGGAGATGTAGAGCGTGCCGAACATCCAGTCCCAGATGGCGAAGACCTCGCCATAGTTCTTGTTGTAGTGCTTCAGTTCGGACGAATGGTGGATCTGGTGTTGCGCGGGCGAGATGAAGATATGCTCGGCCACACGCCCAAAGCTGATCCAAACGTGGCTGTGACGCAGGTTTGCTGTGATCGAATTGAAGACGAAGTAGAAGGCATTCGCACCAAGGATCAACGTCAGGCTGATTTCGCTGACGAAGAACGACAGCAATACTCCCTGCGCGATCCCCAGAAGTGCGCCTTTGACGCTGCTGGAAATCAGGTCGTAGATCGGGTGTTTGCGATAGACCGTGACCGGCGTCATCACCTCGGCGCTGTGGTGCACCGAATGAAACGGCCATAGAACGCGCTGTTCGTGATGAACGCGGTGAACCCAGTACACGGCAAAGTCGCTGGCTAGAACGAGCAGGAACGTTACCAGCACCGGTGACATGCTGTCGGTCTGTGCCATTGTGCCGCCCAGCACGCCAATGATCGTCGCTGCAAAAACGGTCGCAATGCCGACAATCTGAAAAGCCCCCAGCAGGCTGAGCAAGCGGCCGACGATGAACAGTTGGATATCAACCCAGTGCGATTTGTGCAGATAAATTTCCTTGGGGAACAACCAACGCCAGAACCCGCCACCCTGTTTCTGGGTGCGATAGGCCCAGTACGCCAAGAGGATCATTCCAGGAAGGTACAACGGCCAGATACGGGCCGACATGCCGCCGACCACTGCCTCGAAAAAGGAATACGCGCTGTCCATTGTCTCTGCCCCGCGATGAAACGCATCTGTACCATTATGACTGTCCACAAAGATGCTGGCGGTTTTGGGCAGCAATAAGACTGCGCTGAGCCTTTTCGGGGACAACTCTTTGGTGATTAAGGGTGTGATCTGGTCGTTTTTGACTAGGGGGATGGCTATTTCGTCACCAAGCCCAAAGTCTTTGTGACCTGCGTTGTCTTGGCGCTTTTCTATGACGGTTCGGACGGATATAGCCGTCCTGCAAGGAGAACAGAAGAATGGCCAAGATTGTTCCGCAACCCGGCATTATGGACATTGCGCTTTATGAAGGCGGCAAGTCCAAGGTCGATGGCGTGTCCAATATCGTCAAACTGAGTTCGAACGAGAACCCGTTTGGCCCCAGCGAAGCTGCGCAAGAGGCAGTCCGTCGTGCAGTGCACGAAATGCATCGCTATCCGTCGACTGATCATACACCCCTGCGCACCGCCATTGCCGAGGTGCACGGGCTGAATGCTGACAATATCATCTGTGGCGTCGGCTCGGACGAAATCATTCACTTCCTGTGTCAGGCCTATGCCGGTCCGGGCGACGAAGTTGTGCACACCGAACACGGGTTCGCCATGTACAAAATCAGCGCCAAGGCCGCAGGTGCGACGCCAGTCGAGGTGAAGGAAACCGAACGCGTCACCGATGTGGACGCGATCCTTGCGGGCTGCACCAAGAAAACCAAACTGGTGTTTATCGCCAACCCGAACAATCCCACCGGCACGATGATCGGCATGGCCGAAATCGAACGTCTGGCAGAAGGTATCCCGCCGCAGGCCATTCTGGTTCTCGATGGCGCCTATGCCGAATACGTCGAAGGCTACGATGGCGGCGCAAAGCTGGTTGAAGCGCGCGATAACGTCGTGATGACGCGCACATTCTCCAAGCTTTACGGGCTGGGTGGTGTTCGCGTGGGTTGGGGCTATGCGCCCAAGGACATCATCGATGTCCTGAACCGCATTCGCGGTCCGTTCAACCTGTCCAACGTTGCTTTGGCCGCGGCCGAGGCGGCTGTGAAAGATGCGGCTTATGTCGAAAAGTGCCGCGCGGAAAACACCCGCATGCGCACGTGGCTGGCCGAGGCGCTGATGGAGCACGGCGTTCCCTCGGACACATCCACCGCGAACTTCATTCTGGCGCGTTTCGCTGATCAGGAAGAGGCCGAGGCATGCGATCTGTTTCTGCAAAAGAACGGCATCATCGTGCGTCGGGTGGCGGGCTATAACCTGCCGGCAGCCTTGCGGATCACCGTAGGCGACGAAGCATCATGCCGCCGCGTGGCGCACACGGTTGGTCTGTTCAAGGCAGGCGAACGATGAGCGTCGTTTATAACCGTGTTGCCCTGATCGGCTTGGGCCTGATCGCGTCGTCCATGTTCTGGGCGACCAAACGCGCTGGTTTGGCCGGGCACGTAACGGGCTATGCGCGGTCGCAAGACACCCGCGACACGGCCCGCCGGATCGGTCTGTGTGACGAGGTGTGCGATAACTTGATCGACGCGGTTAAGGATGCTGACCTGATCGTTCTGGCGGTTCCCGTTGGTGCGATGGGGGCAGTTGCGGCTGAAATCGCCCCATATCTGAAGCCCGGCGCGACCGTCACCGATGTGGGTTCGGTCAAGCGCACTGTGATTGACGCCGTTGCCCCGCATTTGCCCGAAGGCGTGCATTTCGTTCCGGCGCACCCGCTTGCAGGGACCGAACATTCCGGGCCTGAGTCCGGCTTTGCGACGCTGTTCGACAACCGCTGGTGCCTATTGGTGCCGCATGAAAGCAGCACGCCCGAAAGCGTTGCGCAACTGCGCGCCTATTGGGAAGGTCTGGGCGCCAATGTCGAAGAAATGGACGCCGATCACCATGATCTGGTTCTGGCTGTCACCAGCCACACACCACACCTGATCGCCTACACGATGGTGGGTGTGGCGGACGATCTGCGCCGCGTGACCGACAGTGAAGTCATCAAATACTCTGCCGCCGGTTTCCGAGATTTCACACGTATCGCAGCCTCGGACCCGACGATGTGGCGCGATGTGTTTCTGAACAACAAAGAAGCCACGCTGGAAATCCTTGGTCGCTTCACAGAAGAGCTGTTCGCCCTTCAACGCGCCATCCGGACCGGCGATGGTGACATGTTGCACGATTATTTCACCCGGACACGATCGATCCGGCGTGGCATTATCGAAGCGGGGCAGGATACAGACGCCCCCGATTTTGGCCGGAGCAAATTGGAAAAGTAGGCATGAAATTTCTGGGTGGGGTGATTGTTGGTCTTCTGGTAGCAAACGCGGCTTTCGCTGCTCCGGATCGTTCCCTGCGCCCAGTTCCACGCATGTTGGGTGAAGCCCCCCCAAAAGCCTACGTTCTGCGTCCTGAAATGCGCCCGTCTAACACGTCGGTCCTGACTGCGATCACAGTAGTGGCCGCACCTGCAGTGATGACCCCCGAGGTCACCGAACAGGCCGTCGCACGCGCCCTTCGCCCCAACCAGCGTTCGCAATCCTTGGTAAAGAAGGCCATGGCGAAAAAGCAGGCGCGCAAGAAAGGCGCGGTTTGTGGGGATGTCGATATTCAGGGCGAATTCGTGGGGTTTGTGCCAGGACGCTTCAAGGCCTGCGGTATTCAGGATGCCGTCAAGGTCCGCTCGATCAGTGGTGTCGGTCTGAGCCAGCAAGCGCTGATGAACTGTCGCACGGCAAAGGCGCTGAAAACATGGGTCAACAAGGGCATGAAGCCTGCGGTTGGCAAAGCGGGCGGTGGTGTTAAGGAAATTCGCGTTGCGGCTCACTACGCCTGCCGGACGCGCAACAACCAGCCCGGCGCCAAGATTTCCGAGCATGGCAAAGGTAATGCCATCGATATCTCGGCGTTTCGTTTGAACGACGGGTCATTGATCACGGTGCTCGGGGGGTGGCGGACCCAGCATCAGGGGCCGATCCTGAAGAAGATGCACAAATCGGCCTGCGGTCCGTTTGGCACGGTGTTGGGCCCGAATTCGGACCGGTTTCATCAGGACCATTTCCACTTCGACACGGCCAAATACCGCAGCGGATCCTATTGTAAGTAACGCGCCCCCGAGGGTCAGGGGCGCGCCTTAGCTGGTTTATTCAGTGGCAGTCGGCTCTGGGCCTTCTTCCACCACCGGCTTTTTCGGGGTGTCGCCGCCCAACGCGCCGTTCACCATGCCGGCCAGACCGTCTTCCATGCTCATGCCCAGTTCATCGCCCAGCTTTTTCAGTGCGGGCATCTGAACGGCCATTCCCATGATGGAATCCAGCGCCTGATTGACGACAGGCTTTTCGCCGCCAGCGGACATCGGCGCGCCAAAGTTGCCGCCACCCATGCCGGTGACCTGATGGATTTTGATCGTGTCGATCTTTTCGACCGGCTTCACGACCTCGGCCAGAATACCCGGCATGGCCTGCAGACGGGCCAGATCGACCTTCATCGCCACGATCTGTGCGGATAGTGCGTTTTCCGCCTCGGTGATCGCGCGGGTACCTTCCGCTTCGGCAAGCATGTCCTTCTTCTTGGCTTCCGCGCGGATTGTGATCGCGTCGGCATCGGCCTGTGCCTCTTCGCGGCGGGCATCGGCACGGTCCTGCGCGGCGTCCTTTTCGGCCTGCGCGGCCAGACGAATGCGCGTTGCTTCCCGCTCGGCTTCCCGCTGGGCTTCGATCAGGGCAATCTGCTTTTGACGCTCGGCCTCGGCCACTTCTCTGGCGGTTTGCACGGCTTCCATGGCTTTGGTCGCTTCTGCGCGGGCCAGATCGGCGGATGCGCGGGCGCGGCTTTCTTCCTCGGATTTCTTCTGGATGATGATCTGGCGTTCCTGATCGGCGACTTCCAGTTCACGTTCCTTGGCGATTTCCGCGGCGCGAATGGCCTCTTCACGGGCAATCCGCGACCGCTCTGTTTCGCGACGGGAATCTTCGCGGCGTGCGGCGATTTCGGCCTCTTGCGCGGCGCGCAGTGTTTCCACCTTTTGCGACTGTTCGATGCGCGCCTGTTCTTCGTCCTGTTCGATGATCAGCTTCTGGCGCTCGGCCTCCATCGCGGCGCGGCGCACGGCAACGTCGGCTTCGGCATCGATGGTCGCGCGTTCCTTTTTGGACAGGGCGATCACCTCGGCCAGCTTGCGCATACCAACGGCGTTAAAGGCGTTGTTTTCATCCAGAGCCTCGAAGGGTGTCTGGTCTAGCGCGGTCAGCGAGACGGATTCAAGCGACAGACCGTTTTTCAACAGGTCCTCGGATACAGCGTTCTGCACTTCCTGAACAAAGATCGAGCGGTTTTCATGCAGCTCGTCCATCGACATCTGGGCCGCAACAGCACGCAGACCGTCGATCAGTTTACCTTCGATCATTTCGCGCAGCTGATCCACATAGAAGGTGCGGTCACCCAGCGTCTGGGCCGCGCGCGCGATGCCTTCTTCGGTCGGGCTGACCGAGACGTAGAATTCAACGCCCACGTCGACGCGCATCCGGTCTTTGGTGATCAGCGCGGCCTCGCCGTTCCGCTGAACCTCAAGACGCAGGGTTTTCATGTTTACGGGACTGATTTCGTGCAGCAGCGGAATGACGATTGTGCCGCCATCCATGATGATCCGTTTGCCACCAGCACCGGTTTTCACAAGGCTGACTTCGCGGGTCGAGCGGCGGTAAAGACGCCCGAGGACAAGGCCGATCAGCACAAGGAATGCGATGACCGTGGCGATCATGATGATAAAGTTTAATGGGTCCATAAATTCCTCCAATTGTTAATTGTTATTCAGAAATCGCGACGATCCGGTAACCGCCCTCGTATCGATGGCGCAGCACCAGAACCTCGGTTCCTTGCTTTATTTCGTCGGTGTCACGCAGGGGTTCTGCGCGTAGGTAATGGGTATTGCCGTAGCGGTCCGACACGCGCACCTCGGCTGGGCGACCACGGGCTGCGACGCCTTGGGTCACGGTGCCCATTCGGCGGCCAAGATGGCGTTCGGACAGCGATTGGGTTTCGGTCTTGGGCAGCAACCGCGCAAACAGCGACCCGAAGCTGCGGGCAAAGGCGATGCCAGCAACGGCAGCGGGAATACCCACCAAAAACGCCGGGGCAGGGCCGCCGAACACGGCTTCGATCAGCGATTGCAGAGCCAGACCGGTCAGGCCGAAACCCACCAGCACGCTGGCCAGCCAGATCATGGCAGGTGTTTTGCCCATCCCCAGCCAAGACGTGATGCTGCCTGAGGGTGCGTTGGGCACCGATTCGAGTTCGTCGAAACTTGTCAGTTCCAGATCGGCCTCGGCCAGATCGGCAGGGGTCAGGTCGATATCCAGTTCCGCAAGGTCGGGCAGATCAACATCGGGGCCATCGATATCCGGTGCGTCCAGGCCATCTGCGCCAAGCCCCAAAAGGGTGCCGCCAATCAAGGCGAAAAACAGTTCCAGCGCGAGAAGGCCAAAGAGAATCCCAAGCGCAATCGAGAACGGCAGATATTGGTCAGACAATAGATATTCGAACATGGCTCTCCAAAAGTATGCAGTAGTATACAATAAATATATGGGAAGCTCACGTTCCCGTTACAAGCTTTTACTATCTCAAAAGTTGTAACGGTGCGACGAAATAGAGGTAAAATCGCGGTTATTTGTTAGCTGCCTGACGCGGGTTCATTCGCCCGATTATGGCGTTCCTTGATCATCTCGGATGTTTGCCGCGATCCATCATGGCTCCAGCCTGGTGGGGCAAAAGCATAAGAAAAGCGGTCCTTCAAACTGATCCCGGGCTGGGTCACATCTTTGAAAATCCCAATCCATTCGTGAAAGGCCACGCGCAGCGGATTGAACGTGCCAAGGTTGTGGACCAATCCGAAGTCGACCTTTTCCTTGTCATCCTCGGGCACAAAGGTGCCGAACATCTTATCCCAGATGATAAAAACACCAGCATAGTTCGCATCCAGATAGCGCGGGTTGCGTCCGTGATGGACGCGGTGGTGCGATGGCGTGTTCATCACAGCCTCGAACCAGCGGGGCATACGACCGATCGCCTCGGTATGGATCCAGAACTGGTAGATCAGGTTCAGACCACCGCAGAACAGTACCATCGCAGGGTGAAAGCCCAGCAGGATTAGGGGCGCACGGATGATCATCATGAACGTAAACGTGCCCGTCCACGTCTGCCGCAGTGCCGTGGTCAGATTGTAGTGCTGACTTGAGTGGTGGTTGACATGGCTGGCCCAGACCCAACGGATGCGATGGCCAAAGCGATGCACCCAATAATAGCGCAGGTCATCCAGCACAAAGCACAGGGCGACCACCCACCAACTGGTACCCAGATCAAGGGGCGTGATGCCCCACAGAACCATGAAAAAGCCCCACGCGATGAAGCCTAGCAGAATCCCCGACACGACATTGCCCGCGCCCATGATCAGCGATGTCACAGCATCCCGCGTTTCATAGCGACCACCGCGTTTCTTGATCACGATCCACAACAGTTCGATCAGGATTGCCGCGATGAAGAACGGAACGGCCAGTTGGACAACGTCGGGGTAGGTCAGCATGTCGGTCATGGGGTGTCCTTGATCCGGTTAAGCCAGATGGTTTGTTGATCGGGTGTAAGTGCGGCGCGGATGTGCGGGGCGGTGTAATCCCGCAGGCGCAGGTCCAGTCCCTTGGCGGACTGTTTCACACGTGCGCCAGCCAATAGCCGCGCAGCACTGTCCGCGCCCATGGACCACACGATGCCAGCGCCTTGATCTGTCTGGACCAACGCGTGGCAGCCGTCTTGGGACAGGGTGATATCGCGCGGTTCCAGATCAGGAAATTCACGCAGCCAAGCGCGGCCTGCGTCTTCGGCGTCGGCAAACCTGCGGCGTTTGTTGAAGCCGAAGAGAACCGTTAGCACTGCGATCCCCGCAATGCCGAACACAACCAACGCGGCCAGAACCGTGATAGGCATGATCAGATCCTCTCCCTAACGGGGAGGGTCGTGCATTGCCTGCGATCTTGTCAAAGATATCGTAGCGTCAGGAGGCGCCGTCCGTGCCGATCAGCGTGGTCAGAATCGCCTTGGCATTGTCCGACGCCCAGTCCGCATCGCCCTGCAGGCGTGCGATTTCCTGACCTTCTGGGTTCAGGATGACAGTGATCGGCAGGCCCAGCACGCCCATCTCACGCGCCAAGGCGGACTTGGGATCGCGGTGCATAGGAAGGTTATCGACGCCGATTTCGGAAAAGAATTTTTTCATGCCAGCGGGCGGGTTGCGACCGGTGGCGATGGTGACAACTTCGAAGTCATCGCCGCCAAGTTCGTACTGCAATTCGGCCAGATGCGGCATTTCCTTGCGGCACGGGGCGCACCAGGTGGCCCAGAAATTCACCAAAACCCATTTGCCTTCGTAATCCGAAAGGGCAAGTTCTGCAGTGCCTTCAAAGTCCGTGAATGTCGCCGATCCGGCCTGTTTCGGCTCTGAATGAAAGTTCAGCTTCTTCATATCGCCGTCCCGCAACGCCGATGCTGCGGACACATCTGCCAACGCCGGATTTGCAAGCCACACACCCGCAGTATAGAGGAGCGCGATAAGAACCTGTTTCATTTTCCCTCCTAAAGGGCTGCACGATATGACGGACAAGACCTCGAACCAGATGTGGGGCGGCCGCTTTGCCGCTGGACCGGACGCGATCATGGAGGCAATTAATGCCTCGATCGGGTTCGACAAGCGAATGGCGGCACAAGATATCGCCGGTTCAAGGGCCCATGCCGCCATGCTGGCAGCGACGGGCATCGTTAAGAGTAGCGATGCAGAAGCGATGCGGGAAGGGTTGCTCACAGTCTTGTCAGAGATTGAAGGCGGAACCTTCGAATTTTCCACTGCGCTGGAAGACATTCACATGAACGTCGAAGCGCGCCTGAAAGAAATCGTGGGCCCCGCAGCAGGCCGTTTGCACACGGGCCGCAGCCGGAACGATCAGGTTGCCACCGATTTCCGCCTGTGGGTGCGCGACCAGTTGGACGCTGCCGAAAAGGGCCTTGAGGCACTGATGAAAGCGCTTTTGGGTCAGGCAGAGGCCGGTGCGGATTGGGTTATGCCCGGGTTCACCCACCTGCAAACCGCGCAGCCGGTGACATGGGGCCACCACATGATGGCCTACGTCGAAATGTTCGGTCGTGATCTGAGCCGCGTGCGTGACGCGCGCAAGCGGATGAACGAATCGCCTTTGGGTGCTGCGGCGCTGGCAGGCACGTCTTTCCCGATCGACCGTCACATGACAGCCGAAGCACTGGGCTTTGATCGTCCGATGGCAAACTCGCTTGATGCGGTATCGGCACGTGACTTTGCGCTGGAATTCCTGTCGGTCGCGTCGATCAGCGCCATGCACTTGTCGCGCTTTGCGGAAGAGCTGGTGATCTGGTCCTCGGCCCAGTTCCGTTTTGTCACGCTGTCCGACCGGTTCTCGACCGGTTCGTCGATCATGCCGCAAAAGAAAAATCCCGACGCGGCGGAACTGATCCGCGCCAAGATCGGGCGCATCTTTGGCGCCAACGTCGCCCTGATGATGGTGATGAAGGGGCTGCCGCTGGCCTATTCCAAGGACATGCAGGAAGACAAAGAGCAGGTCTTTGACGCAGCCGACAACTGGATGCTGGCACTGGCCGCAATGGAAGGCATGGTGCGTGACATGACAGCGAACCGCCCGTCGCTTGAAGCCGCCGCAGCAAGCGGATTTTCGACTGCGACCGACCTTGCCGATTGGCTGGTACGCGAACTTGATCTACCATTCCGTGACGCACACCACGTAACAGGCGCACTTGTGGCGATGGCCGAGGGCAAAGATTGTGACCTGCCCGATCTGACGCTGGCCGATATGCAGTCGGTCCACGAAGGCATCACTCAGGCCGTGTTCGATGTGTTGGGCGTGCACAACTCGGTGTCCAGCCGCACCAGCTATGGCGGCACAGCACCGGTTCAGGTTCGGGCGCAAGTCGCGCGCTGGAAAGAGGTATTGGGATGAAACCGATTGCGTTGTTCTTGGCATTTTTGACGCTCGCGTCTTGCGGCGCGGACGGCGATCCGATCCGGCCTAATTACAACGCAAATGTTTCTGTCGGCACGGGCGGCGTCAAAACGAACGTCGGCGTGTCCGTCAGCAAAGGGCCCGTCACTGTCGGGGTCGGGCTCTGATGAACGCGCTGCGCTATCTCTGGCTGGCGCTGGCCATTTGGGGCGCCATTCATCCGATGTACTTTTTCGTCACCTACATGATGACGAACGGCGGTGGATTGGGTGCGCTGATTGATGCGTGGTACGTCAATGCGTCAACGACTGGCCTTGTCTGGGATCTGACGATTGCCGCGATCACGCTGACCATCTGGATCGTTGCCGAGGTTGCCGTGCGCCGGAACTGGATCGCGCTTTTGGCGATCCCTGCGATCTATTGCATCGGGGTCAGCTGTGGCCTGCCGCTCTATCTGTTCCTGCGTTCGCGTCCTGTTACCTGAGGCGTTGGCCTGAGACGGGTCTGGTTTCCGCGTAAAATCCGGTCTAATCACGCATCAACACCAAAGGATGCGCCATGGATCATTTTCTTTACCGCGACGGCCAGTTGTTTGCCGAAGACGTGCCTCTGACCGAGATTGCCGCAACGGTCGGCACTCCGGCCTATGTCTATTCCACGGCGACCCTGACGCGTCACTTCACCCTGTTTGACGAGGCCCTGTCTTGGGGCCCGCACATGGTGTGCTACGCGATGAAGGCGGCGTCCAACCAGGCGATCCTGAAAACGCTGGCTGAATTGGGCGCTGGCATGGATGTCGTGTCAGGTGGTGAATATGCCCGCGCCAAGGCCGCAGGTGTGGCTGGGGACAAGATCGTCTTTTCGGGCGTCGGCAAGACGGGCGCAGAGATCCGCGCGGCGCTGGAAGGCGGCATTCGTCAGTTCAACGTCGAAAGCGAACCCGAGCTTGAGGCGATTTCCAAGGTCGCCGCGTCAATGGGCGTCACTGCGCCCGTCACCATCCGTGTGAACCCTGATGTTGATGCGAAAACCCACGCAAAAATCGCCACTGGCAAGTCCGAAAACAAATTCGGCATCCCGATTGCCAAAGCGCGTCAGGCCTATGCTGACGCTGCCACTCTGCCGGGGATCGAGGTTGTGGGCATCGACGTTCACATCGGCTCTCAGCTGACCGAACTGGCCCCGTTCGAGGCCGCCTACAACAAGGTCGCCGAACTGACCGAGGCCCTGCGCGCCGACGGCCATGATATCCGCCGCCTCGATCTGGGGGGCGGTCTGGGCATTCCTTACACCCAGTCGAACGAGGCACCCCCGCTGCCCACCGATTACGGTGCGCTGATCCAGAAAACCGTGGGTCATCTGGGCTGCGAGGTCGAGATTGAGCCCGGTCGTCTGATTGCGGGCAATGCGGGCATCCTGCTCAGCCGTGTGATCTATGTGAAAGAGGGTGAAGGCCGGAATTTCCTGATCCTTGATGCGGCGATGAACGACCTGATCCGCCCCGCCATGTACGAAGCGCATCACGACATCATTCCCGTGATCGAACCCGAACCGGGCCATGAACGTGTGACTTATGACATCGTCGGCCCCGTCTGCGAATCGGGGGATACCTTTGCCAAGGGCCGTGAAATGCCCAAACTTAAGGCAGGTGACTTGGTGGCTTTCCGCTCGGCCGGTGCATATGGCGCTGTGATGTCCAGCGAATACAACACACGCCCCCTTGTGCCGGAGGTTTTGGTGAAAGACGATCAACATGCTGTCATTCGTCAAAGACCAACCTTTGACGAAATAATTTCGCGCGATACCATTCCCGAGTGGCTGTAACGGCTTTCGTCGTCGGTCACGCCCCATAAGGGAGAGATCATGACCGATCCGAAGTCAGAGCAGAAAGACATTCTTGCGTCCATTCGGGTGCCGCTTTTGCTGACCCGTGCGGGCATGGTCTGCGAACGGATCGTGCGTGGTTTCTGGCCGCTGTGGTCTGTGCTGATCCTGACACTCGGGTTGCTGATGCTGGGCGTGCACGATCTGGTGCCGTTCTGGTTGGCTGCCGGTTTTCTTGGTTTGGCTGCCTTTGTCGCGCTGTGGTCGTTGGAACGGGGCATCAGGGCCTTTCGCTGGCCAAGCGAAGCGGGTGCGCTGTTGCGTTTGGATGCGACGATGGCGGGATCGCCCATTCAGGCAGTTCTGGATGATCAGGCTATCGGGTCTCAGGATGCGGCGTCTTCCGCTTTGTGGCGTGCGCATCAGGAACGCATGCGCAAAAAGCTGGCCGAGGCGCGGGCGGTTGAACCCGATCTGCGCGTGTCCAAGTCCGACCCCTTCGCCCTTCGCTACTTCGCCCTTTTGGTTCTGTTGACTGCACTTCTGTTCGGGTCCGTTCTGCGGGTTCAGTCGGTCACGGCCCTTGGCGGCACAGGCATCAGTCAGGCCACCGGCCCCACGTGGGAAGGCTGGATGGAGCCGCCGTCCTACACCGGCCTGCCGACGGTTTACCTGAATGATATCGACGGCCCGATGCTGGCCGCGCCTTATGGGTCCAAGCTGACCATGCGGTTTTATGGCGAACCCGGTGCGCTGGGCCTGAACGAAACGGTTAGCGGCAATCCTTTGCCGGATGATCCCGAAAATCCTGCAACCGCGTTTGATCTGACCGTAAAGCAATCCGGTCAGGTGGCTGTGGTTGGGGACAACGGACGTATCTGGGACGTGGTCATGCAAGGCGACGCCAAACCGACGGTGGCGCGTGCAGGTGACTTTGAAGCGACCTATGAGGGCGAGGCATCCTTGCCGTTCACCGCAGCAGACGATTACGGCGTTGTGGCCGGTGTCGCGCGGATCGAACTGGCGTTGGGTGATGTCGATCGTCGCTACGGCCTGCGGATTGATCCCGAACCGCAAGAGGCGCTGGAAATCCCGTTGCCGATGCCAATCGCAGGGTCACGCGCCGAGTTCACGGAAACGCTGATCGAAAACTATTCGAAACATCCGTGGGCCAATTTGCCCGTAACTGTATCGCTCAGCGTCGAAGACGCCGCGCGTCAGGTCAGCTTTGCCGAACCAGAGGTTTTAAAGCTTCCGGGCCGCCGCTTCTTTGATCCTCTGGCCGGTGCCATCATCGAACAGCGTCAGGCGCTGCTGTGGAACCGCGACAATGCCAAGATGATCGCGCAGATTTTGCGGGCCGTATCGAACGACCCCAAGGACGTGTTCCGCGACGACGCTCAGTTCGACATTCTGAAAACCATTCTGGACCGTGTCGAAGGCTACCGCACCGCATCGCTAAGCGATGAAATGGTCACGGAACTGGCCGAAGACATGTGGAACCTCGCGCTTATTCTTGAAGAAGGCGATCTTGAGGATGCTCGCGAACGTCTTGAACGCGCGCAGGATCGTCTGGCCGAGGCCATGAAGAACGGTGCCAGCGAACAGGAAATCGCGGAACTGATGCAAGAACTGCGCGAAGCGACGGATGATTACATGCGCCAGCTTGCCCGCCGCAATCAGCAAGAGCGTGAACAAAACCCCGACAGCCAGCAAAGCCAGAGCCAAGAGGGCATGGAAATGTCCCAGAATGATCTTCAGGCGATGATGGACCGCATTCAGGAGCTGATGGAAGAAGGCCGCATGGCCGAAGCCCAGCAGGCCTTGGAAGAACTTCGCCAGATGATGGAGAACATGCAGGTCACCGAAGGTCAGGGCCAAGGCCAGCAGTCGCCGGGTGAACAGGCGATGGACGATCTGGCAGAAACCCTGCGCGAACAGCAGGACCTGTCGGATCAGGCGTTCCGCGATCTTCAGGAGCAGTTCAATCCGGGGCAGCAGAACCAAGGTCAGCAAGGACAACAGGGCCAACAGCAGGGTCAGGGCCAGTCGGGCCAGCAAAACGACGGGCGTGGTCAGGATCAACAAGGTCAGGGCCAAGGCGAAGGCGATGAAGAGGGACAGGAAGGCCAAGGCGGCCAGCAGTCCATGGAAGAAACCCTTGCTGAACGCCAGCGCGCCCTGCGCAATGAATTGGGCCGCCAGCAGCGCAACCTGCCCGGTGAAGGGACCGAGGCAGGCGAAGCCGCGCGCGATGCGCTGGAACGTGCCGAACGGTCGATGGAAGGCGCGGAAGACGCGCTGCGCGAAAACGATCTGGCCGAAGCGATTGATCAACAGTCCGATGCCATGGAAGCGCTGCGCGAAGGGATGCGCAACCTTGGTGAAGCCATGGCACAAGAGCAGGGCCAACAGGGACAACCCGGCCAACAGGGCACAGCCCAAGGTACAGAACAGGGTAACCAGCGCGATCCGTTGGGGCGTGATTCCGGATCGAATGGCGAGGTCGGAACAGAGGAATCCTTGCTGCAAGGTGAGGATGTCTACCGCCGTGCCCAAGAGCTTCTGGATGAAATCCGGCGGCGGACTGGCGACACGGAACGTCCTGAAATTGAACGGGAATATCTGGAGCGTCTGCTAGACAGGTTCTAAGATCTACTGGCCTGCGCCTTTGCGCTGGACAGGAATGATTGTATCATATAACTATTTTCTCATGATATGTGCCGTGGCAAGAGCTGCGGCACTTTTTTCCAGGTGGGGTAGGGAGGCCTTCGTGAAAAAACGTATCATTACAATCGAGCTGTGTGCCGATGGGCGGTGTCTATGCTGACGCTGGTTGAGAAAATTGCCCGCTTTACCGCAATTCTTGGTGGCTTGATCCTGACAGTGCTGGTTGTGCTGACATGTATCAGCGTCATCGGTCGGGGTCTGAACACCTTTGGACATTCCGACTTTCTCGAGGCCTATGCCCCTGCGTTTGGTGACATGCTTCTGGCGACCGGCGTCGCGCCGATCACAGGCGATTTTGAGCTGGTCGAAGCAGGCGTCGCCTTTGCGATCTTCAGCTTTCTGCCGATCTGCCAACTGTACGGAGCGCATGCGACGGTCGATATCTTTACGTCCATGCTGTCCAAGCGCGTGAACGAAGTGCTGATGATCGTCTGGGAAATCGCCCTGACCGCTATCGTCATTCTGATCACATGGCGTCTGTTCGAAGGTATGCAGGACAAGATGAAATACGGCGAGACGACGTTCTTGCTGCAGTTCCCGATTTGGCAAAGCTATGCGGCCAGCCTTGTACCCGCAGTCATCGCATCGCTTGTCGGCGTCTACTGTTCGTATGCGCGTATCATCGGCTTTGTCACAGGCCATACCCCGTTGCCTAACTCTGAGGGGGCAGTCCATTGACCAATCTTGAATTGGGGTACATGTCGTTCCCCGTCCTTCTGCTGCTTATCTTTCTGCGTGCGCCGATTGGTTTGGCGATGCTGATGTGCGGCATCGGTGGCCTATGGATGGTCATCGGCACGCCGAACATGTTCCTGGCCAAGCTGAAGACAGAAACCTACACAACGTTTTCGAGTTATTCGCTGACCATCATTCCGATGTTCTTGCTGATGGGCCAGTTTGCGACCCTGTCGGGCATGTCCACATCGCTGTTCAAGGCCGCGGAATCGTGGCTGGGTCACCGTAAGGGTGGCGTGGCGATGGCGGCTGTTGGCGCCTGTGCGGGTTTCGGTGCGATCTGCGGATCGTCGCTGGCAACCGCCGCCACCATGAGCCGCGTGGCGCTGCCTGAACTCAAGCGCTACGGCTACTCCGGCGGGTTTTCGACCGCGACTTTGGCGGCTGGTGGTACGCTGGGCATCCTGATCCCGCCGTCCGTGATCCTTGTGATCTATGCGATCATCGTTGAGCAGGACGTGGGCAAGCTTTTGTTGGCGGGCTTCATTCCGGGTGTCTTCTCGGCCATCGTCTATGCAGCGCTGATCATCGGCTTGGCCCTGACGATGAAGAACTTTGGCCCTCCGGTCAGCGGGTTCACATGGCGCCAACGGTTCGAAGCCCTGCCGCCTGCGCTTCCGATCTTTGCGGTTGTCGTGATCATCATCTTCTTCGTCTACAACCCCTTCGGCGGTGACGCATGGGGGACCCCGACGGAAGGTGGCGCGATTGGTGCGTTCATCGTACTTCTGATGGCCCTGTGGCGCGGGATGCGTTGGCCCGAACTGAAAGACGCGTTGATCGAAACAGCAAAGCTGTCCGTGATGATTTTCTCGATCATCTGGGGTGTTCTGATCTATGTGCGCTTCCTCGGTTTTGCTGATCTTCCCACTGCGTTCTCGGATTGGATCACGTCGCTGGATTATCCGCCCATGCTGATCCTGATCTGCATTCTGCTGGCCTATGCCGTGCTGGGCATGTTCATGGATGCGATTGGTATGCTTCTTCTGACGTTGCCAGTTGTCTATCCGGCAGTGATGGCGCTGAACGGGGGCGAGGCCGTGACAGCGGCAGAGTCGACCTTTGGCATGTCCGGTACGATGTGTGCGGTGTGGTTCGGTATCCTTGTGGTGAAAATGGCAGAGTTCTGTCTGATCACGCCACCGATCGGCCTGAACTGCTTTGTTGTGGCAGGTGTCCGTCCGGATCTGTCCGTGCAGGACGTGTTCCGCGGCGTGCTTCCGTTCTTCTTTGCGGATGCTGTTACCATCGCGCTTTTGGTGGCCTTTCCGTCAATCGTGTTGTGGCTACCGTCGCTGGCATAGTGAAAAGAAAAAAGCCGCCTTCGACCGAAGGCGGCTTTAAAGTCTCAGACGGCTGGGAAATTGGAGAAACAGCCGATTTGGGAATTGTTTTATCAAATATGGCGCATTCGGCTTTCAGTGCAAGTCGTTGAGTTACTTATTTTCTAAGAACGGC
>CATNDK010000002.1 GCA_950096585.1 Thalassococcus halodurans
TGGCCAGCGTCTGGATCGCGACCTCGAGATGATCAATAGCGCCGAGGAACACGAAAGACAGGGCCACAAAAATCGTGACAGGCCGCGACCGCGACACGAACCACGTCAGAGCGATCAGCATCGGGATCAGAACGAACCACGGGATTGATGTGAACAACCACAGCGCCCCGTCCAGCATCCACGACAACGGCTGCGTGATGGGATCAAGCACCAGCTTCAGATTGTCTTTGATATCCAGAAAGAAGCGTTCTAGCCCTGCGGTCATATCACGGGTTTGGGGGATCTTGCCGCAGGCCTCGTGCAGGGCGTCCAGCGATGGAAAGGGCAACGGCCCGCTTGCTTCGTCGGGGTTTGTGCCCTGCGCTTTTGCCAAAAGCTGTGCCATGGTCATGGGGCCGTCGACCTTGTCAGCGTCGCACCATTCGCGCAGCCCCAGCGCGTTAAACACGCCGTCGTATTGTGCCATTTTTCCTGTCCCTGTCAGATGGGGGAAAGGCGGGCATTTTTCACGGCCCGCCTTTGTTTTTGTCGGTTGTTACTGAAGCAGAGCCGAAAGCTTTTCTTTGGCCGCGTCATCCAGCCATGTGCCCCAGACATCCTTGTAGGTGGTCAGGTAGTAAACCGCTGCCTCGTCCGGCGACGCGTTGTTTTCCGACTGCCACGCCAGCACACCGTTCATCTGTTCGTTGGTGAACTGCATCTTGGACAGCATGTCTGTGACCGCCGGATTTTCGGTGGCAAAGCTGTCTGTAACCACTGTCAGAACCTTGGCTTTCGGGAAGGGCGACAGTTGCGGATCGGCGCAGTCTTCTTTCGCATTACAGCTATGTGCGTCCGCGTTGAAATCACCCATCTGGATTGCTGTCATCGGGTACTGGCCCAGAACCGATGTGGGCGCCCAGTAGTAGCCGAACCATGGCTCTTTGTCCTGATAGGCCGCCGCGATGGAGGTTGCCATCGTTTCGCCAGAACCGTGCTGGAAGATTTCGATGCCGGCGGCTTCCAGACCAACGGCCTTGGCGTTGTTGCCGTTCACAGTCTTACATGCCCAGCCATCGGGGCACTGGTGGAACCGGTTGCCGACCAGATCAGGGTTGGCCAGTACGCCTTCGATGGTGGCCAGTTCGGGATGTTCTTCGAGCACATAGTTCGGAATCCACCACGCTTCGACACCGCCGTCAGACAGGACTTCGGTCAGGGGTTTGACCTTACCTTCGGCAGCAAGGCGGTCGTAAACGGGGGCCGCGTTGACCCAAAGTTCGGTCAGAATGTCGGGCTCGCCTGTTTCTGCGACCGATGTCAGCGCAGGATTGGTCGAGGACGGGATACGCGTGACGTCACAGCCATAGCCCTGTTCCATGATGAATTCGCCCACGGCGGCCCCCACGGCGGCAGAGGCCCAGTTCATTTCGGTGATGCTAACCTCACCACAGCTTCCGTGGCTTTCGGCAAATGCCGGAGCTGCGGCCAGGGCGAAGGCGGACGTCAGTAGAATTTTACGCATGGTAGTCTCCTTGTTGATACGTTTTTTAGTTTTGGTTTTTGGGTGTTATTCGCCGCGCGGATAGCGGGCGTTTTCTTCGACCACATTCAGATCCATGTGGTTGCGCATGTACCGTTCCGAGGCTTTCTGGAGCGGCTGGTAATCCCACGGGAAGTAGCTGCCGTTGCGAAGTGCCTCGTAGACGACCCAGCGACGGGCCTGACTTTTGCGGACATCGGCATCGAACTGGTCCAGATCCCACCGTGCATCCGCCTTGGCACGCAGATCGGCCAGCGTGTCGGCATGGTCCGGATCATCGACAAGGCTGGTCAGTTCATGGGGGTCGGCCTCAAGATCGAACAGCTGATCAGGGTCAAGCGCGCAGCGGGTGTATTTGAACCGGCCTTCGCGCAGCGCAACCATCGGCGCATAGGATGCCTCGGCGGCGTATTCCATCGCCACCGGCCCCCTGCCCTCGCCATTGGCGACAGGCACAAGGCTGTGGCCTTCGGTCCAAGGCAAAACATCGGACATATCAACGCCCGCCAGATCGCAAAGCGTAGGACACACATCGATGTTGCTGACCGGCGTTTCCACCAGCCCCGCAGGCACCTGCGGCGCGCAGATCATCATCGGGACGCGGGATGACCCCTCGAAAAAGCTCATTTTGAACCAAAGGCCACGTTCGCCCAGCATGTCGCCGTGATCGGACACGAAAAGGATGATCGTATCTTCTTCCTGACGGGTGCCGCGCAGGGCCTCCATCACGTCGCCGATCTTGTCATCCAGATACGAGATGTTGGCGAAATACGCGCGGCGCGAGCGGCGGATATCATCTTCGGAGATGTTGAAATTGCGCCAGTCGTTGGCGTCAAAAATACGCTGCGAATGTTTGTCCTGATTGTCGTAGCCCAGATCACCGACAGTCGGCATCAGGTGTTCACAATCTTCGTAGAGGTCCCAGTACTTCCTGCGCGCGACATAGGGGTCGTGCGGGTGGGTAAAGCTGACTGTCAGACACCACGGGCGGTCGTCGTGACGGCGGCCCAGATCATAGACTTTGCGGGTGGCGTGGTAGGCGACCTCGTCATCATATTCCATCTGGTTGGTGATCTCGGCCACGCCCGAACCGGTGACGGACCCCATGTTGTGATACCACCAGTCGATCCGTTCACCCGGCTTGCGATAGTCCGGCGTCCAACCGAAATCCGGCGGATAGACATCGGTTGTCAGGCGTTCTTCAAAGCCATGTAGCTGATCCGCGCCGACAAAGTGCATCTTGCCTGACAGACAGGTGTGATACCCCGCGCGGCGCAAGTGGTGCGCATAGGTGGGGATCGACGAACAGAACTCGGCCGCGTTGTCGTAAACGCCCGTGACCGACGGCAACTGACCCGACATGAAAGACGCCCGACCCGGCGCGCACAACGGCGACGCGGTATAGCAATTGCGGAACCGTGCGGACTGCTCGGCAAGGGCGCGAATGTTGGGAACATGCAGGAACTCTGCCGGACCGTCGGGAAACAGTGTTCCGTTCAGCTGATCGACCATAAAAATCAGAATATTGGGGCGCTTTTTATCAGCCATTTGATTTTGTTTTCCCTCGCGTTTTCCAAAGCTCTGCATTCAGGCAAAGCCATCGTTCTAATGATGATCCAAAGAATTTTTGTTGCTGGCCCCCAGCACATCGGGACGCCCAAAGAAACGGATGATCAGCCTTTCGCCCCGCATCAGTCGCAATATGTGCGCCGGTATGAAGGTTGGCGTCGTGCAACATGTTCGTTCGCAGAACCCTTTGGCCTTTTGCTATTCGCGATTCATCCTTGCAATTGAGGCAACGTATCAGCGAAGTACCTTTGTTCACTGGGGAATGTGGTTATGTCTGGCATTCGGAATCCTTATAGCTCGTTCAGCCGCTACAGCGCCGATCTGTGTCTGTTTCTGCTGGTTGCAAAGACCGGTCAGCTTTCAGCCGCCGCCGCCGAGGCAGGGTTGTCGCAGCCACGGATCAGCCAGCGGATGCGCGCGCTGGAAGACAGTCTTGGGCAGACGCTGTTTCTGCGCGAACGGCGTGGCGTGACCCTGACGCCGGACGGGATGGATCTTTTGGCAGCGCTGCAGAGGCCCCTCGGCGATGCGATCGAGGCGTTTGATGCGTTCCGGCGTACACCCCAAAGTGACGAGGTCGTCATTATGACCGACATCGCCTTTTCCACATTCCTGCTATTGCCGGAAATCGCCTCGCTTAGTGCGGCGTTTCCCAACATCAGTATTTCAGTCCTGTCGCAACAAAAGCCCGATGCCGATGTGGCCCCGAAGGCAAGCCTGACAATTCTGATGGAGCCGGTGCCGGATGGCGATGACAACGCAACATTGCTGTTCAAAGAACGCGTGACCGCCGTTTGCAGCCCCGCCTACAAAGCCCGCCACCCCGAGATGCGCGAAGCCAAGGATCTGGCCGATAAAACACTGATCGACCTAGCGGCCAAGGCCGATGCGCCCTGGTACACTTGGGCGGGATGGCTGAAGGAACAGGGCGGGACACGGGACACCGCGCGCGAATTCATTGCCTTCAATTCCTACGATCACGTCATCCGCTCTGCCCGGTCCGGATTGGGGATCGCTCTGGGGTGGGAAGGTCTTTTGAACAGCGACGATCCTGCATCGGGCCTGATCCGCGCCATCCCCGCTGTTTTGGAAAGCAACCGTGGCTATGTTCTGCGCGCCGTGGACGGACGCGCAGGTGCGAACACAGCCAAAGTCTTTGACTGGCTGGCCGACACTTTTGCCACGGCCTAGGCGTTGGCACGTGCTGCTTTCAAAGCTTCGGTCAGGGCCCCACGGTCGCCTATGTGGTTGGCCAGCAAAAGGATCAGACGGGCATTCAGCGCATGGCTTTCCTCTTCGCTAAGCCCGTCATGGGTGGCGATCAGTTCGGCATAAAAGCTGTCGGGGTCCGGAATGTTCGGATTTGTGTTCAAAGCCATCTGTTCAGTCCTTTCCACAGGCGCGGCGCAGTGCGGCCTTTACGGCTGTTTCGTCATAATGGCCCCAACGACCGGCAACGTGTTGGTCAGGCCGGATCAGGTAGACCGCACTTTCGGCCTGTCCGAGATAGCGCTCTGCCAAGGCATCCGAGACGTCTTTGACGTTAACGCGTCGTGCAGAAACGCCGTCTGCTTCGACACCTGCATCCGGTGCATCGCAATTGATGGTCAAAAGCGTGAAGTCACCGCCCAACTGACCCAGCAAGAAGCCTTCGCCAAGCGGCGCATCTGGGCACGGGCTTCCTGGGCGGGTGCGTTCAGGACCGTTTGCCAGCGCATCCTCGGAATTCAGGCTGGATTCGTCATAGACACACGGCACCGAAAGACGCCCCGAGTTCACCAAAGGCCGCGCAAACGCGTGGTGTTCGGCAAGGTTCAGAACCGCGTTGCGGAACATGTGGCTGACCGGCGATTTGGGCGTGATGAAATCCGTGGCACGGGTCGAATTCAAAATGTTTTCATCCGCTCCGTAGCGGCGTTCGGAACAGTAGGTATCCAGCAGGCTGTCAGGCGCCTTGCCTGCCAGAACAAGGCCCAGTTTCCAGCCAAGGTTATCCACGTCCTGCATGCCCGAGTTCGCGCCGCGCGCGCCGAACGGTGACACCTGATGCGCGGCATCACCGGCAAAGACCACGCGACCATGGCGGAACTTATCCATCCGACGGCATTGGAACGTGTAGATCGACGACCAGACCATGTCATAACCCACATCCGGCCCAAGGAAGGCATCCAGACGACGGCGGATGTTTTCCTCTTTCATCTCTTCCTTGCGGTCCACGTCCCAGCCGATCTGGAAATCGACGCGCCAAACATCGTCCGGCTGGCGGTGAAGCAGCGTCGAGGCCCCCGCCCCGTGCGACGGTTCAAACCAGAACCAGCGTTCGGTCGGGAAATCATCGTTGTGCATCTTGATGTCGGCGATCAGGAAGCTGTCCTTGAACACGCGTCCGTCAAAATCCAGACCCATCATATTGCGCAGCGGCGAGGACGCGCCATCAGCCCCGATCAGCCAATCGGCCTGAATGGTGTAGGGACCTTCCGGCGTCATGATGTCCAGTTCGACATACCCATCATGGGTGCGCACCGCATCCACACGGTTGCGGCCACGAATATCGATAGGCGCGCCTGCGGCCTGTTCTTCGCGGACGCGGTCGACCAGAAACTTTTCAAAGTAGGGCTGCTGAAGGTTGATGAAGGCGGGGTACTTGTGGCCCTCTTCCGGCAGCAGGTTGAACTCATAGATTTTGCGATCCTCGTGGAAAACCTTGCCAAGGTTCCAGACCACCCCCTTATCGACCATCGGTTCACCACAGCCGTAGCGATCGCAAATTTCCAGTGTGCGCTTGGCAAAGCAGATTGCGCGGCTTCCCTGCCCGATCCCTTCGTGGTCATCCAGCACCACACAGGGCACACCCTGTCGACCCAGATCCAGCGCTGTGGCAATGCCAATGGGACCACCGCCAAAAATCACGACAGGATGGCGCACCGGTTGCGCGGCATCCTGATCGGCGCTGCGCTCATACGGATAAAGCCTGAAGGCAAGGCTGTAGCGATCGTCTAAGGGCATGTCGGTCTCCTCCCTCGGGTCCTCATCCTGTGCCCTGCCCGTTTCCGGACAGGGTGAAGTCGTTCTGATCAAGCGCTAGGCGGCCGGATCAGTCCTGCAGCGCGTTCCACATTTCTTTGTCGCGCTCGGCGGTCCAGACGCGCGGAGTGTCGATGCCACGGGCTTCGTCGTAGGCACGGGCCACGTTGAACGGCAGGCAATGCTCGTAGATCGCGTAGTCTTTGAACTTCGGGTCGCATTCGGCGCGGCATGCATCCCATGCCTCTTTCATCGACCCGCCACGTGCCACAACGCGGGCGATGGGCTTGTAGGTCGAATTCACGAAATCCGCCGTCGCCGCGATTGCCTTGGCGACCATGTCTTCGCCAACCAGCGCATCACCACGACCCGGCGCAATCGCCTTGGGTTCATAGGCTGCGATGTTCATCAGGGTTTCTTCCCAATCGCCGAAGTGGCCGTCACCGCAATAGCAGGCCGAGTGGTATTCAACGATGTCACCTGTAAACATGACTTCCTGATCCGGCACCCAAACCACCGCGTCACCCGCTGTATGCGCACGGCCAAGGTGCATGATGTCGACGCGACGTTTGCCCAGATAAACGGTCATCCGTTCCGAGAATGTGGTGGTCGGACGTGTCAGACCCGGGATTTCCTCGTGTCCTTGGAAAAGACGCGGGAAGCGATCAAATTCGCTGTCCCAGTCTTCCTGACCACGCTCTTCGACCATTGCGGCGGCGGTGTCGGACATGATGATTTCACGCGCGCCATAGGCGGATGCACCCAGCACGCGCACGGCGTGATAGTGGGTCAGCACCAGATGGCTGATCGGCTTGTCGGTGACAGAGCGTACGCATTCGATCACCTTGCGCGCCAGACGCGGTGTCGCCTGTGCCTCGACGATCATAACGCTGTCGTCGCCGATGATAACGCCGGTGTTCGGGTCACCTTCGGCGGTGAAGGCATAAAGCCCTTCGCCAACTTGGGTGAAGCTGATTTTCTTTTCCGCCATGTCGCCAGCGGAGGCAAACGCCTTGCTCATTGTCTGGTCCTTTCGCGCCCCGATCCTGATCCGGGGCCTCTGGTGTGTGTCGGGTTCCGGGCGTTGCCCGGAACGGTTTATCTTTTGTAAGGGTCATCCAGCGCGGGTAAAACCGTCGCTGCGCATGCGCCAAATCCCACGCGATATCCGTCGCCCATCGCCGCGCCCCGCAGGGTCAGCGTATCGCCGTCTTCGACAAAGCTTCGGGTTTCGCCGGTGTCCAGCGTGATCGGTTCCTTGCCACCCCACGTGATTTCCAAAAGCGCACCGCGCTGATGTTTTTCGGGGCCGGAAATCGTGCCAGAGCCCAACAGATCACCGACCCGCATCGGACAGCCCGATGTGGTGTGATGTGCAAGCTGCTGGGCGGACGAATAGTACATCTCGTTATAGTTGGTGCGGCTGATCACGGTTTCGGCCTGACCTTCCGGCGCAAGACCGACCTCAAGCGCGATGTCGTACAGCATCGGGCCGGGCGCGTGCAGGTACTCCAACAGCGGGCGTTCACGTTCGGGCGTGTCGCAGCGGAAGGGTTCAAGCGCCGCTTTGGGAACGATCCACGGGCTGATTGTGGTGGCTGTCGCCTTTGCCTGAAACGGGCCGAGCGGCTGGTATTCCCACGCCTGAATATCGCGGGCGGACCAGTCGTTCAGCAACACATAGCCAAAGATCATGTCATCGGCTTCGGCAACCGTGACAGGACCGTCCGAAGGCTGGCCGACGATCGCGCCCATCTCAAGCTCGATATCGAACCGCTTACAGGGCGCAAAGCTGGGCAGCTCTGCATCCGGTGCCTTCAGCTGGCCCCACGGGCGGCGCACATCCGTGCCGCTGACCTGAACCGAGGACGCACGTCCATTGTAGCCGATCGGGATCGACAACCAGTTCGGCGGCAGCGCATTTTCCGGCCCGCGGAACATGGTGCCCACGTTGGTCGCGTGATGTTTGCCTGCATAGAAATCGGTGTATTCCGAGACCGTGAAAGGCATGCACATCTGCGTGCCGTCCTGCGCCACCAGATAGCGCGACAGCCCGTCTGAGTCGGCATAGCCCTCTGCCAAAAGCGCGGTCAGGGTCGCGCGGACCTCTGCCCAGACCTGCGCACCCAGCCCCATGAACGCGGTCCAGTTACCAGCGGCGAACACCTCGTCTTCGCCCGTGACCTCGATCACGCCATCGGCCTCGAGCGCGGTCACATCAAGGATCATGTCGCCTATCGCAACGCCACAGTGCTGTTCGCCCGAGGCGGTCAGAAACGCACCGTACGGCAGGTTGTTCAACGGGAAGTCTGTGTCGGGCGTATTCGCGCTTTCGACCCAGCTTTTCATTAAGGGCATGTCGGCTCCTTACAGTGCATCAGGTTGGTTTTCGGGCAGCGCCGCAGCAATCGCAGGGATCGCGCGGGCGGCCTTATCTATTGAAACAAGTCGGGCAAAGGGCGTCAGATCCAATCCCCAACGGCGGGCGTTGACCATCTGCCCCACAAGGCACAGGTCAGCCTGCGTCAGAGTATCACCAAAGCTGAAAGGACCTTCGGGGCTGATCATAGCTTGGAAAGCCGCAAATCCCTGAGCCATCCAGTGGCACATCCAGTCAGACACCTCATCCGCTGAATGCCCCATCCCTTTCAGGTGTTCGGTCACTTTCAGGTTGTTGATCGGATGGATGTCCATCGCAATAATCTGCGCCGCGGCCCGCACCTGCGCGCGGGCTACCGGATCGGACGGCAAAAGCGCAGTGCTTGGATAAGCGTCATCCAGCCATTCCAGAATAGCCATCGACTGCGTCAGCACAGTGCCATCATCCAGCACCAGTGTCGGTACCCCCTGCGCCGGATTCAGCGCGGCATAGCCAGACCTATGCTGCGCCCCGTCCGTCAGGTTCACGCAACGGATATCGTACGGCACCCCCTTAAGGTTCAGCGCCGCACGGACCCGCAACGATGTGGTGGACCGCCAATAGCTGTAAAGCATCATCACTTTTTGCCCGGCGTCCCGTCGAACTTCTTCTCAAGACTTTCCCAGCAATCGATGTAGTCATCCTGCAAGGGCGCCTCTTTTGCGGCGAACTCGGTCAGGTGCTGGGGGAAGCGTGTCTCGAACATGAAGGACATTGTGTTGTCCAGCTTTTCGGCTTTCAGTTCGGCATTCGACGCACCTTCAAAGGCGTTCCGGTCGGGGCCATGCGGCAGCATCATGTTGTGCAGGCTCATACCACCAGGGACAAAGCCCTTCGGTTTAGCATCGTACTGGCCGTAGATGTTGCCCATCAGCTCGGACATGATGTTCTTGTGGTACCACGGCGGACGGAAGGTGTTTTCCGCCACCATCCAGCGTTCGCGGAACAGGACAAAGTCGATATTCGCGGTGCCCGGCACACCGCTGGGCGCGGTCAGAACCGTAAAGATCGACGGATCGGGGTGGTCGAATAGAACCGCACCAACCGGACAATAGGTCGACAGATCGTATTTGTAGGGCGCGTAGTTGCCGTGCCATGCGACCACGTCCAGCGGGCTTTGCGCGATCTGCGTTTCGTGGAACTGACCACACCATTTGATGGTCAGGGTCGACGGCACCTCGCGGTCCTCATAGGCTGCAACGGGCGCTTTGAAATCACGCGGGTTGGCAAGGCAGTTCGCCCCGATCGGACCACGGCCCGGCAGTTCGAATTTCTGCCCGTAGTTTTCACAGACAAAGCCACGGCACGGGCCTTCCAGCACCTCAACGCGATAGACCAGACCACGCGGGATGATCGCGATTTCCTGAGGAGCAAGGTCGATCACACCCAGTTCGGTGCAGAACCGCAGCCTGCCCTCTTGCGGCACCACCAGCAATTCGCTGTCGGCGCTGTAGAAATAGCTGTCCACCATGCTTTCAGTCACAAGGTAGATGTGACTGGCCATGCCGACCTGCGTGTTCACATCGCCCGCTGTCGTCATGGTGCGCATGCCTGTCAGCCACGTGGTTTCGCCGGTCGCCTCGACCGGATCCCAGCGATACTGGCCAAGGCTGATCACATCGGGATCAACGCAAGGCGCGGATTTCCAGTAAGGCAGATCGATCTTTGTATAGCGTGCCGAATGCTTGACCGACGGTCGGATGCGATAGGTCCACGTGCGTTCCGGCGGGTTCGCGGTAAAGGCCGTGCCGGACAGCTGTTCACCATAAAGGCCATAGTTACACTTCTGCGGGCTATTCATGCCCTGCGGCAAGGCACCGGGCAGAGCCTCGGTCTCAAAATCGTTGCCGAACCCCGGCATATAGCCGTCGTGCGTGCCAACAACATGCGGCGCGCGGATCATGCCGACAGGCAATTCGTGGCGTGTCATCGTCATCTCCCATGATCGACATGGATGCCGCCCCTCCGTGTGCTGGCACCCATAGAAAATCTTTCGCGGCATTAAACGTTGCAGATGCAATGATGTCAAGTTCGTTGCAATTGCAACGTTTATGTAAATTCCACCCCTGTGAGTCTGCTAGGACCACAGCAACGTCATACCACTGATTTGTGTTGGGTCGTAGCAACACACCGGCAGGACAAAGACAGACAGCACGGATAGATTTGGTCTGAATTCACCGACTGGGGTATAGACAAAGCATTGATACGAAAGTGAAGCTTTGCCGCGTTTGTCTATGACTATGGTTTGTTTTTATGAAACCAGCCCGCTGAACGAAAACCACACTGTTCGGCGCCCCCAAGATCACTGCGCGCCAATGGCGTGTTGGTGCCATGATGATTGACACCCAAGTATGGCGCGATGCGTGGAGCTTGCTGCTTCCCCAAGAGAAACGACGCGCGAAAAAGGTGTTTGCCATCGTCATCGTTACGGCGGTACTTGCCGCGGCCATGGTGGCGTCGATCATGCCGTTTCTGGTGATCCTGTCAGACCCTTCGGCCATCTCGGACTATCCGCTGTTAACCAAATTCTACGACCGGTTCGAATTCCAGTCCTCCTACAGCTTTCTGATCACGTTGGGCACGCTTGCGTTGATCGTGAACCTGCTGGCCAGCCTGTCCCAGATCGCCCGCAGTTATGCGATCTTCCATTTCTCGGCACGACAGACCGAAAGCTTCAGTTCCCGCCTGATATCAATCTATCTTCGGCAACCTTATGTGTTCTTTCTGGACCGCCACACAGGCGAGCTGAGCACAAAGGTTCTGGCGGTCAGCCAGCAAGTTACCGATCTGTTTTACCGTCCCGCCGCTGAAATCGTCGCCGCGATCTGTTCGGCCTTGGCGGTTTTGATGTTCGTGTTCTGGGTCGCACCAATCGTGTCGCTGGCCTGTATGGTCGTTCTAGGCGGCATCTATGGCACGACCTATCTGGTCATCCGGCGGCGCATCAAAACGATGGGCCAGATGCAGCACGCTGCAAACCTTAGGCGCTACCGCGTGACGTCCGAGGCGTTGGGCGGGATCAAAGCCCTGAAAATCCGTGGGCGCGAAACCGCCTATATCAACCGCTTCCGCGATCCCGCGCGGCGCATCGCGGATGTGCAAAAGACATCTGGCGCTTTGTCCGAAATTCCGGGCTTTGTTCTGCAGGCGCTGGCATTCGGCGGCATCATTCTTTTGGGCCTGGCCCTGCTGGATCCGGCGACGCCCGAAAACGGGAACGGCTTCAATTCAGTGCTGCCAACCGTTGGATTGTTTGCCTTCGCCGGCCAGCGGCTTTTGCCGGAACTGCAGCGCATCTATATCGGCTTTACGCAAATGCAGATGGGCACAGCTTCGGTTGCCGCGCTGAAACAGGACCTTTCGCTTGCGGGTGCTGCAAGCGAAACAGACGGCGACGCAGGGCCGATGATCGGTCTGCAAGACAGCATCGACATCCGCAATGTCTGCTACCGCTATCCCAATTCCGACACGCTGCGCCTGAATGATGTGTCTTTGACCGTCAAAGCCGGTGAGCGTATCGGGATCGTGGGCACCACGGGTGCAGGGAAATCCACGCTGGCCGATTTGGTGCTGGGTCTGATCCAACCGGACACGGGTACACTCAGCGTTGATGGCATAGTGATAGACCAAGACAACGTCACCGCTTGGCGGCGCAGTCTGGGCTACGTGCCGCAGGATATTTTCCTGATCGACGGCACCATTAGTGAAAACGTGGCCTTGGGGGATGCAGGCGACGACATCGACCTTGATCGCGTCAAAGACGCGTGCCGCGTGGCGCAGCTTTCCACCTTTATCGAGTCTGATCTTGAACAACAGTACGACACCGTGGTGGGCGAACGTGGTGTGCGCTTGTCCGGTGGACAGCGCCAGCGGATCGGCGTGGCGCGTGCGATGTATGACAACCCCGATCTGCTGGTGTTCGACGAAGCCACAAGCGCGCTGGATACAATCACTGAAAACGAAATCATCGAAGCGATCGACACCCTTCAGGGCGACAAAACGATTTTGATCATCGCCCACCGTTTGACCACGGTTCGCCACTGCGACCGGATTATCGTTCTGGATGCCGGTCGCATTGCCGAGTCCGGCACATGGGATGAGTTGGTCAAGAACGGTCAACTGTTCCAGAAACTGGCGGCGGGAAACACGCGTGACCATGCCGGATGATCATATGGCCGCCCGAACTTTCGGGCTGAAAACCGCAGTGATGATCATTGCTGGCCTGATCGCCCTGTTCGTCACGGCCGCCGTTCTTGTAGTGGTATTCGGAGCGACGAAAAGCGTGTCGCGCTTGATCTATCATGCGATCGACTTGCCCGGCTTTGTCGTCTTCGCGCTTGTGATGATCCTTTGTCTGGCGCTCGCCCTTCCCACGGGGCCTGCCCGCCGGATCGCGGCGATTGATCTGGCAAAACTAAGCCCGACCTTCATCGCCTTGGCAGTGCTTTTGATCTCGGTCGTGGGCGTGCAGGTGGTCTATCAAGGCTACGGGTTTTCCATGGATGAATGGATGACCCAACTGCAGACTGAAATTTTCGCCTCAGGCCGGATCTCTGGGACAGTCCCCGAAGAATGGCGCGCCTACGGCAAAGCAATGTATCACGGATTTGCCAGCTTTGATCCCCAAACCGGAACGGTGGCCAGCAACTATCGCCCGGGCATGGCGTTGATCTATGCGGCCTTTTCTCTGGTCGGATTGGGCGCATACAGCTCTGCCATTCTGAACGCAGTGGCGATCCTTCTAATTGCCCGCGTGGCGCGGCAGCTTTTCCCCGACCTCATCGAAGCGCCCGTGATAGCCGCGCTGCTGCTGGCCACATCTCAACAGGCGCTTGCCGCATCGTTGACGCCATACGCGATGTCCGCGCATTTGTGCCTGAACCTGCTCTGGTTGACCCTGTTTCTGGAAAACCGCTGGCTGACGCACGTGATGGCTGCTGCGATTGGCGTGGCCACAGCCTCTTTGCACCAGATCCACGCGCATTTATTTTTTGCACTGCCCTTTCTGCTGACCTTGCTGTCCCCGTTGCGATGGCGGGTGCTGGCGATCTACGCTGTGATTTATGCCGTCGGGCATGCCGCCGTCTCGGGCTGGGACTGGATTTCGTTCAATCGGCATCTGTTGCCAGTGGTGGCCGAGGCCCCTTCCCTTCCCCAACCACCATCAGGCCTCCAAGCCGGTGTGTTGGAACGCGCCTTGGGGATGTTCCGCCTTCCAAGCCTTCTGGATTGGGCGACAATCACCGCCAACCTGACCCGACTGATTGCGTGGCAAAGTCTGGCTTTGGTGCCATTGCTTTATGTGTCGGTGAAAACCAAAGGCCAGTTCATATGGGGCCGCGCGCTGGCCGCGAGTGTTTTGTTCAGCCTTCTTCCCTACCTGTTCCTGATGCCTGATCAGGGGCATGGTTGGGGCTATCGTTACTTGCACGGTCTTCTGGGCAACCTTGTGCTGCTGGCCATTCCGGGGTGGATCGCGGTTGGCACTTTGCAGACAAAACCACGCTTCAAAGCGTGGGTGATCTTGTGTCTGGCAGGCACGGTTCTGATCATGATCCCGCTGCGCGCACTACAGATCGGCACAATGGTACGGCCCTATGCGGCTGCAACTGCGCTTGCCAGCCAGCAAGATGCCGACGTTGTGATCATCGACAGTTACAGGGTCTGGATTGGTGGCGACATTCCCCGCAATTCGGCGGTAACACCCGCCCGCCCTGTGCAGATGGACCTGCGGGATTTAAGCGCAGATCAGATCACGTCGCTTTGTAGGGCATACACGGTCATCGTTCTGGACAACGACGCCATTCGCAAACTCGGAGTGCGCGTAAGCGCCGATCCCTTTGGTCCTTTTCCCGATGATTTTGATGCCATCGAGGCGGCCTTGGCCGAGTGTGGGTCATGACGCAGCCAAGCCCCGCAAAAATCGCGATTACGACCGACTATATGTTCGAAGGCGGCGCAGAAGAGGTGACCGATACGCTCTGCGCGGCGTTTCCTGACAGCGATGTCTACACATCCATGACGGACCTCGATTTGTTGCAGCGGTATCCCCATGTTCAGAAATCGGCGCAAAACAACAGGCTCTATTCCGGCCCGGTCCAAAAACTTTGGCCATTGGTCCATCGGATCAAGGGGCTGTCAGCCTACCATTTGTACTGGCTGTGCTTCATGGCGGCCCCGTTTCAAAAGGTGGAAAACCATGACACGGTGATTGTCACGTGCAGCGCGCAGTCCAAGCTGTTCCGGCTGCCCAAATCAGCCAGAACAATCGTCTATTTCCATACCCCCACGCGGTGGCTTTACCCCGGCTTGATGTCACCGGCAGACCTTGAATCCATTCCTTGGCTTTTTCGCCAGTTGATCAAGCTGTTCAACGTTTTTCTGGGGCCACTGGACCGCTTGGGCATAAAGCGACTGAAAGCCGCCGAGCCGGTCTGGCTGTGCAATAGCCGCTTTACCAAAGACAATATCGCCCGGATCTATGGCATCGACTGCGAAGTTTTATACCCGCCTGTGGACACCGGAAAATTTCAGACCGTCACCCGCAATCCGCAGGATTTCTTTCTTTATCATGGCAGGATCACCTTTCAGAAACGCGTGGACGTCGCGATCAAAGGCTGCCTAAAGGCCCGACAGAAGCTGAAAATTTCGGGACATTGCGCCGATCCGGCTTTGATAGCGCACCTGCAATCTATCGTCAGCGAAGCAGAGGCTGCGGACCCTTCCCTAAAGGGATTGATCACCTTTCTGGGTCGCACGTCAGATGCCGAACTTCTGGGCCTGTTCGCCAACTGCAAAGCACTGATCTTTCCACCCCGGGAAGACTTTGGCATCACCCCGATAGAAGCCATCAGCGCCGGCATTCCTGTGATCGCCTTCAACCAAGGTGGCGCGCTTGATTACATCAAACCCCGTATCAACGGATGCTTTTTCGAGGCACAGACAGGCGACAGCCTTGCCCGCGCAATCGCGAACTTTGACCAATCCGACTTTGACCCTGCAACAATCGCCAATTCCCTGCCCGACATGGGCCGCGACAGGTTCCAGCAAAAATTCCGCGACCTGATCGAAACACAGGAACAGCAAACATGAGTGACAGTGTTCGCATCCTGATGGGCACCTACAACGGGGCGGCCTTCCTGCCAGAGCAACTGGCCAGCCTGACCGCCCAGACCCACAAAGACTGGCAACTGCTTTGCAGCGACGACGGATCGACAGATGGCAGTCAGGACCTGATCCGCAGTTATTCTGCTAACAAGACGCAGAAGATATCTGTGGTAGATGGACCAAAGCGGGGGTTTAGCGAAAATTTCCTGTCTATGATCCGCGCCCTGCCCGATGACTGTGGATCTATCGCCTTTTGCGATCAGGACGACATCTGGTTTCCTGACAAGCTGGCCCGCGCCATCAATGCCCTGCGCCCCGTACCCGCAGACAAACCCGCGTTGTACGGAGCTGCCTCTTGGATTTGGAACAAAGACAAAGAGACCCACAAAGCATCCCTCAAGATCCGCCATGCCCCGTCGTTCCGAAACGCACTGATCGAGAACTTTGCAACCGGAAACACCATGGTCCTGAACCAATCGGCGGCCCTGCTGCTGCGCGACGCTGCCCGCCAAGTAGGCCCTGTCTTTGCGCATGACTGGCTGGCTTATGCGGTGATCAGCGGAGCAGGTGGACAGATCATCTACGACGACGCCCCCGCCCTGCTCTATCGCCAGCACCCCTCAAACGAGATCGGTGCCGGCGAGACATTCCTGAAGCGGCAACTGCGCAACCTTTCCGTGGCGGACGGACGATACAAAACAAAGGTCGGCCAAACCATTGAAGCCCTGCGGGCCGTTGAGGCTATCCTGACCCCCACCAACAGGAAAACCTTGTATCGCTTCATGCAGGCCAGAAACACGGGCAACGCCGTGAAACGAACATGGAGGATCGCTCGGTCAGGTGTGTTCCGGCAGTCCTACCGCGACATGGCCGGATTTTATGCGGCTGCGTTGTTGAACAAGGTTTGATAGTCTGACCAAGCACAAAGTTTCTTATTTTTTAAATCCTCTAAAAGCTCATGACTTCTGTTTTCCATCCCTCACCTAGCCCGAAAAGACTCGTCATTTTGGCCCAGTTCGACCCGCAAGGGGGTCTACCTGAACATGTAAGAATACACCTAGACAGATTGGGAGATGTCGCAACGAAACGGGTCCTTGTTTCGAATTCTCCAATGAGCAAAGCGGCGCACGTTGCCGCCGACAAAGTGGCTGAAAAAGTAATTGTGCGACCCAACATCGGCTGGGATTTTGCCGCTTGGCGTGATGCTATTGCAGAAGAAGACATGAACGACTGGGATCGGGTTATTCTGACGAACTCTAGCATCGTTGGACCGCTTTTCCCGCTCAGACCCATCATAGAAAAACAGGAGGCGAAAGGAGACAACGTCTGGGGAATGGTCCTTTCCCATCAGCACAGGAAACATCTGCAAAGCTACTTTCTAGCCTTCGATAAAACGGTCTTCCAATCCGATGTATGGAATGAATGGTGGTCATCTGTCGAAGATTTGTCAGATAAAGACGAAGTTATTCAACGATATGAACTGGGGTTCACGCAATGGCTTGAAACGGCAGGTTTTTCAATTTCAGCATTGGCTCCGGATTTGAAACTTCCCTGGTCGCTCCGGTTTTTCAATCAAAATAGAGGAGAGGGATTCTTAAAGGGCTTACCCACATTCCTGATAAGAGACGCTCGCAAAGCAAACAGATCTGTAGAGTTTAGCGACGAGCTAATCAGGGGTGGAATGCCATATCTTAAGGCATCTTTATTATGGGGTGGAGACACGATTTTTTTGAAATCTATAGACTCGATAAAATCTATAGACTCAGTGGAATTTCCTTGGCCGGAAATCGGTTTGTGACACAACCATAGTCCATGAATTATGCTACATTTGAAGCGGTAACTGATCCCATGGATACTCAACGCCAGCAATATTCATCAAAGACGAAACAGACGAAACACGATGTTGGTCCTTTCCCCACAACAATGATGCTTTAAGGTATGGAAAACCTTCTTCTATCATTGCCTTGTGGTCACGAATGGTGCGCCCAACACGATTAATATCCCACGGAAACCGGACCAAGCCGTTCAATCTTTCAACATCAACAATTCGAATTGATTCAGGAAATACGGGGTTTTTCATATATGAATCAAAGGAAAATCCGGCTTTAATAAAGTGTTTCGTCAGGCCAAGCTCATAGGTTTTAATAACGTCCCATTTGTCGTCCAAATCCTGAACTTGTGACCAAAAACCGGCCCAAGCAGTGGACTGTACCAATCGGTTTCTGAATCCCAAAAAGAAGCTCTGAAGATGGCTCCCCATCTGCTTGGAATGGACCAAGCCCCAGAAGTCGGCACCACCGTTTTCCATTTCCGCAATCACTGGCCCAATCGGATAAAAAGGGCCCACAATACTTGAGTTTGTTAAAATCGTGCTATCCCAATCGGCAACATTTTCCTTTGCAAGGACATCGCGCCAAGCAGCAAAATCCCAGCCGTGATTTTCCCTAATTTGCACCTCATCGCAAATTTGACCAGCTTGGGTATAGGCCCCTGCATCCATTGGCGAATTTGAAACAAGCACCAGTCGAGCCGCGTGCGGACGCAGACGCTCCAGATGAATTCGAACGTGTGGAGGCAAGCCGTTGTCAGGATCAAACTGCGCTAAAATTACAAGCCGTTTCGAGTGTGACGACGGTGCATCAGTCATAGTCGCTTACACACCTCGACGCTTGGACTTCGCGACGTTTTTCCAAGCGATTTCCATGACATCCGTTGTCAGTTCGATCGGACGGTCCATGTAGCGGCAGATCGCTTTGACGTGCTGCAAAAGAAAGCCGGGATGCGCGCCCGAGGTGACGATGCCTTCGTTTTCATAGTGCTGGCGAAAGAAGGGTTCGACCACATCGGGGCGGTATTGGATGCCGGTTCGGTCACAGGCTTCCGAGAAAATACGCAGGTATTCTTCGCGCGTCGGGCTGGGTACCTGAATTTTGAAGTAGATCCGCCGCAGAGCCGCGCCATCGCCCAATTCTTCGGGCATCATGTTGGACGAAAAAACCACCAACTGATCGAACGGAATAGCAAAGGTTTTACCCGTATGCAGCGACATGTAGTCGACGTTCTTTTCCAGCGGGACGATCCAGCGGTTCAGAAACTCTTGCGGCGGTGACACCTGACGACCGAAGTCGTCCAGAATGAACACGCCACCAAGCGCCTTGAGGTGCATCGGCGCTTCGTAAAAGCGGGATTTCTCCTCAAAGGACAGATCCAGCTTATCCAGCGTCAGTTCGCCACCGGCCACAACGACAGGCCGCATACACGGTACCCAGCGCTGGTCGTGACGCGGGGCATCTTCGGGCAGAACGGCGGGTTCGTGCAGGGTTTCATCGTAGAACCGGATGATCTGGTTCCCTACCATCATGGCGTAGGGCAAAAAGATGGTGTCCTGAAAACACCGGCCCAGTGCCTCGGCGATCGAGGTTTTGCCGTTGCCGGGTTCGCCGTAAAGCAAGGCAGAGCGGCCAGAGTTGGCGGCAGGGCCAAGTTGAGGCACCAGTTCGGGCGGGATCACCAGATGGGACAGCGCGCGATCCAATTCGGACCGGTGCACTTCTTCATTTGCGATGGATTGGCGTTTGACCTGAAGGCAGAACGACTCGAAGGTGACGGGCGCTGGTCCGATATAGGCAGATGCCAACATCGCCTCGGCGGCCCACCGGCGGCCTGCATCTGTCAACGAATAACGGATGTCGGATTTGATATCTTGCGTCTCAAGACCTTGGGATTCCACAAGGTTCTGCTTGACCATCAGATCGATAACCTGACGGCAGACCAGCTTGGGCAGTTTGATAATTCCGGCAATATCCGCCGGTGTCATCGTACCGATTTCGTTGATGACCTTTGCCGTCAGGCCGATCAGAAAGCTTTCGGACAGACCCGTTTCTTCGATGGTACGGGGCGGGATATCACATTCAAATATTGCCACGGAGCGTCTCCAGTGAGGTCGTTTGCGCAGCCGTTCGGGGCACGCGTTTGAAACTTAGGAAAGAAAGGCGTTTCTGGTCACGGCGGCTTCTGGCGACACCTGCCAGAATGATGCCCGAGAATATGGAAATCAGCCCCGTCAGCCCGATGGTCGCGCAAACCACCAAGGTCGGAAAGCGCATGACCAAACCGGTACGATAGTATTCCGCCAGAACCGGCAGAAACCAGAAAACCGAGGCCAGAATCATAGCAAGCCCGATGCCACCGAACACCATCACAGGGCGTTCCAGAACCAACAGATCGGCAATGGTTCGCAGAATAAAAAAGCCGTCTTTGTAGGTGCTCAGCTTGCTGGTCGATCCGTCTGCGCGGGCAAAATAGGTGACTGGTGCCTCTGCATAAGCGGCTTCGACCTGAAAGGCGTGGATCGTCATTTCAGTCTCGATCTCAAAGCCTTGGGCCGAAATCGGGAACGATTTTACAAACCGGCGGGACATGATGCGGTATCCCGACAGCATATCGCCAAGCTTCTTTTGAAACAGCCACGCGACCGTATTCGAAAGCAGCTTATTTCCGAAACGATGGCCCCGACGATAGGCCGCGCCATCTTCGGTCACGCGGGTACCGACCATCAGGTCGATGCCGTCGCGACGGACCTTTTCGATCAGATCGACGACAGTCGAGATGTCATAGGTCATGTCGCCATCAACCATGATGTAAATCTCGGCCTCGGTGTCACGAAACAGGCGGCGCAGCGCATGGCCTTTGCCTTTGTTGGCTTCGGTACACACAATCGCGCCCGCCTGCCGCGCAACGGCGGCGGTGTTATCGGATGACCCGTTGTCACAGACATGAATTTGCGCACCAGGCAGGTGATGCCTGAAACCCGTGACAACATCGGCAATCGACAGCGCCTCATCCAGACACGGGATGATCACTGCGACGTCGTCAAAGCGGCTTCCCGACGCGTCATGTTCAAATTTGTCTAACTCGTAATTCATATGGTCGCCTTTATGAGGCAGCGTAAAAAATGGATTTAGATGCGTTATTTAAGCATACAGTCCTTTGTGTGGCAAAATATGATCGTTTCATTATTCAAACGTGGTGCGTGGCGTATTGGCCAGAGGCATGGCCGAACCGGATCGGGCGCTTGATGTCAGCGGGATCAGCAGCACAATCCCGTAGAACGCAGCGCCGATGTAGAACAGGGCAGCAAAGCCTGTCACCTGCGCCACAAGGGGCGCAAGGCCCGCGACTGCCGCGCTCATCGCGCCATTGATGGCCCATGCCCATGGCACCAGTGTCACGTCTTCTTTCTGCGCAAGGGCAAGTCCCTGAGGAAACAGATGCCCCATGATGATCCCGCCCGGCGCAATCAATGCCGCCACAGCAAGGATGTTGACCATCAAAGGCGCCCCCATCAGGGCTGTAACGAAGTACGGTAGGATCAGCGCCGCCAGAACGGCATAGGCGATAACCCCCAAGGCCGCCGTGCGTAGCGTGAGGCCCTTTTCAAAGCTTTTATTGCTGATCAGGCTGCCCAGCCCCGTCGATAGGATAACGGCGCACAAAACCACCGCAATGGTCAGACCAGGATTGCCCAGCAGGATTGATGTACGCTGGATCAAAGCAATCTCGATAAACATGAACCCTGCGCCGAGCGCCATGAAATACGCCATAAAGCTGGCTGCACGCCCACGGCTTTTGACCCGACGGCCCGAGTAGGCCAGAGGTACCAAGGCCAGTACAAAGGCGATGAAGCCCACGGCCAAAGTCAGGATCACGCGACCGTAATGGAAAACATCTGAGGGACTGTCGCGGCTGTCAGCAACAAAGGCCCAGAATTCGGACCGCATGTAGCGTGCAGGATTGAAGTGATCCATGTGGAATGGCCGGTTGTCACTGGCAACACCAAAGCGTTTGTTCGCCTCGGCAGAAATGGCCGCCAGTTCAGCCTCTGGCCGGTCCGTCGACAACATGCGTTCGTAAGCCTGAAAATTCGGGTCTGTCTGCAGGCCCGGTGCATAGGCAACCTTAAAGCCGTGCTTGGCTGCTTCCTGAACAGTATTGGCGACCTCTTCATCCGACCAACCGGACAATTTGACCAGCATCGGATTGTCGTCCCACGGATTGTCCCACTGATGCGCCATGGAGTCTTTGTAAAACACCATCGTGGTTCTGGTCGGATCTGTAGATATGCCACGTTCAACCAGATAGCGGCGCAGCCCGTGCATCATATCCAGCTTGTTGGTTTGTAGGATAACCGCCCGCCCCTTATCGGACACCCTGTCCAGTACAGCCGACAGGCCTTCGTAGGTGAAAACATAATCTGTGGTGCCACCCAACCCGCCGAGCTGGAACACCAATGTGGCCCCGCTCCATGACACAAGGACGACGTCATAGGTTTCGGTATCACGCTCTAAAAAAGACCTCGCTTCTTCGATGTGGAGGTCGACATCGGGCTCTGACAGGAATTGGGCCAGATTGTACTCGGGCAGCGCGTGACCCGCTTCGACCAATCGGCGGTTCAATTCGACCCCGACAACACGATTTACGCCATTGGCACGAAGCGACATCAAATCGGCGCCCGCACCGGCAAAAATCACCAAGGCCGAGTCTGCCGGACCGGACATCAAGGCCGGAATTGCAGGTGGGTGAACGGGTACGTCGATGCCTTCGACTTGATAGGGTACAAGGAACGCCATCCCATCACCGTTGGACAGCGACAACACAGCCCCCTGCCCCGGTTCGGCCTGCTTTTCGATCGCGGCAACGCGCGTGAAACTGTTCCATCCTGTCCAGCGTTCGACATGGTCGAACTGCATGTTGTAGTCGCGAACAAGGTAGTTGGGGTCGGCCGACGGTTCGATCACGGCGCGATATGCCGAGGTCTGAACAACCAGCAACAGGCCCAAAGCTCCGGCAACGCATAGGATTCCAAAAACACGCCTGCTTGACCAGATAAACGCCGCAGCAGCCAATACCGCAGCAATCGCAGGGGCGGAAACAGAGGCGGCATACCCAGTGATTTCCATTATCACGACAATCGCCACACAGCCCAAAGCCGCGCCGAACAGATCAGCCGCATAGAGCGCGCCGTAGCCTTGGCTGGGCGCACGGGCGAACAGGAAGGACAACAAAGCGCCAAACAGGAAATAAGGGACTGTTAACGCGAGGCCGACACGAGCCGCCGCAACCGGTGATGCCAAAAGAAGATACTGGAATATCCCGCGACTTCCGTCCTCCGAACCGGCATTGCGTATCTCTGAATTGATCCCTTCTTTCGCGTCGGCGATGAACAGATGGGCACCGACTATCAGCGCCGCGATACACAGGCAAAGAACCGCAAGGACAACGCCAGTATCGGTTTGTACCTTTGACAGATCAAAGCGGCTCATGATTGATCCGGCGGCTGTCAGGCCCAGCATGGCCAAGGCTATCGCCACAAAGATATAGCTGGGCCCAACCGCAAAGTTGATCGTTCTGACGCTGGACACCTCAAAGGCTAGCAAAGCGCAGCAGATCAGGAAGGTTCCCAGATAGGTGCCAAACGGAATTCTGGCGTTCGAATTCACGACGGCGAAAGTCCTGAAAGCATTTTCATGATGACCAACAAAATCGGAACCAACACAATGATCAGGTTCACAGGGAACATGAAGGCCGCCATCGGGAACAGCATTTTCACCGGCAGGGCGTTCGCTTTTTCTTCGGCGCGCACAAGGCGCATTTGACGAAGTTCACGGGCATAGACGCGCAAGGTTTTACCAACACTCGTCCCCAGTTCCTGACTTTGTTTGAAAAGAACCGCCAGCGTCCGCGCCTCTTCCAGATTGACGCGCAGGGCAAAGTTATGAAGCGCCTCGTGCAACGACCGGCCCGCGCGCACCTCAAGGTTCATGATGGACAGCTGGACGCCAAAGTCCCGCGTTGTCAGAAGGAACTCGCGCGTCACGCGCTGAAGCGCGGCTTCGATACCAAGACCGGAGTCAACGCAGACCAGCAGGAGGTCCATAAAATCGGGAAACATTTTCCGGAATTCACGGGTGCGTCGTTTGCCAATGTTTTCAAGGACCATCGAGCAGACGACAAAAGAAACACCCCCAAGGACGGCACCCAGAAACAGGATGATCTTACCGCTGACGTCCTCGAACAACAGATCACCGACGATCTGTGTGCCAATGAAAATGACTGCAGCGACCATGACGCGGATCAGGTTGAAACGCCCGACCGCCTTGCTTGAGAAAAAGCCTGCCTGAACCAAACGCATGGGCAGAGAGTTCGGTGGTTGGGATTTCACCACGTCCAGATAATAACGGATTTCTTCGTTTTCATCGCCCAGAATGCGGTCGATCTCTTCATCCGTTTGCGAACGTTTTGCACGCGTCGAACTAAGGTTCCGTGCAATTTCTGCACGCCGTAAAAAGTAATTGCTGACTGCAAACACAATCAACAGCACCGCAATAAAGATGCTGATAAGCACAACCGTCTGGTTCATACGCGCGGCTCCGCTTCAAAAAACAAGAAATCAGTAATCAAAGTTCACCAACTTTCTGATCACGATCATGCCGAAGAACAGAAGCGTCAGGCAGACACCCACGACCAAGCCGCCGTATCCGCTTTCCCAAACCAAATCGAAATAGGTCGGCACCATTGCTTTGAGCATATAGAATAGGCCAAACGGGAAGAGCAGCATGATCCACGCTGTGATCCGGCCCTCTGCCGAAATCGCCTTGATCTTTGCTTTAATCATCAGGCGGTCGCGGATCATTTGCGCAAGGTTTTCAAGGATTTCCGCCAGATTACCACCTGTGCCACGCTGAACGCTGACACTGACCGTGACCATGTTCAACTCGGGCGCGCCAACACGGTCATACATGTTCAGCATCGCCTGTTCTAGTTCCGAACCGAACGTCAGCTGATCGCTGAGGATGCCAAACTCGGATCCAATCGGGTCAGGCATTTCGCGGGACACAAGCGCAATGGATGTCCCCAGGGGGTGACCTGCGCTCAGGCTTCGAACAATGATATCCAGCGCAGGCGCCAGCTGAGCCGTATAGGCCTTGATACGCATATCACGCAGGAATTTGATGATCAGGATCGACGCCGCGACGCCGAAAAACACCGCGAAAAGGACCGTGTAGGGAAAGGTTGTTGTGACAAAAATCAGGCCAACCACATAGCCCAAAAGGCACAACGCGATGAAATAGCCAACGCGCCGCACCTGACTGATTTCCTTGCCGGTCTGGACGATCATCTTGTTGATCCATCCACCGATTGTCTGTTCACCATCGCGCCCGGACATGCCCCGTCGCTTCAGCAGCTCACCATAGGCGTTTTCGGCCCCCTTCGTATGGCGAAGTGTTTCGATCCGGTTCGACACCTGGCTTTTGGCCTTCCGGAACGACGTCAGCATCCGCAGCAGCGTGTCCACCAAAAGCAGCGCTGCCGCGAAGATCAGACCATATAAAACAATCGGATTATCAAACATAAACTACAGGGCCTTCGAGGGGTTAAACATCTGTGGATCAAGGAAAATGTTCATGGTTTCGAGGTCGTCCATGAACGACGGGCGGATACCGGTGGCTTTGTATTCGCCGCGGATCGTGCCGTTTTCTTCGACACCCAGCTTTTTGAAGTACATCAGTTCCTGAAGCTGGATGATGTCCCCTTCCATGCCCGTGATCTCGGAAATCGAGGTCACACGACGCGAACCGTCGCGCAGACGTGACAGCTGTACAATCATGTGAACCGCCGAGCTGATCTGGGACCGGATCGCCATCTGGGTCATCGGCATGCCCGCCATACCAACCATCTGTTCGATACGGGAAATCGCATCGCGCGGGTTGTTGGCGTGAATGGTCGACATCGACCCCTCGTGACCAGTGTTCATCGCCTGCAACATGTCAAAGGCTTCAGGGCCCCTGACCTCGCCGATGATAACGCGGTCGGGACGCATCCGGAGCGCGTTTTTCACCAGATCGCGCTGCATGATTTCGTGACGTCCATCCACCGTGGGCGGGCGCGTTTCAAGACGCACCACGTGCGGCTGCTGTAGCTGAAGTTCGGCCGCGTCTTCGATGGTCACAAGGCGTTCGTCATGCGGAATGTAGCTGGACAGCGCGTTCAGCATTGTCGTTTTACCGGAACCGGTACCACCGGACACAACGATCGACACCTTGGCCTCGACCGCAGCGGCCAGCAGTTCGGCCATGCCTTTCGCCAACGCATTCGCATCGACCAGTTTGGACAGCGACAGCGGTTTCTTGGTGAACTTACGGATTGAGACCTGAGGGCCATCGACCGCGATCGGGCGGATCGCTACGTTCACACGCGACCCGTCCTGCAAACGCGCATCCACCAAGGGCGAGCTTTCGTCGACACGGCGGCCAACGGCCGCAACGATCTTGTTCACAATCCGCATCAGGTGCGCTTCGTCTTTGAAGCGTACAGTCGTACGTTCGATTTTGCCCCGACGTTCGACAAACACGGTGCCCGCGCCAACGATCAGAATATCGGCGATGGTTTCGTCTGCCAGCAGCGGTTCAAGCGGGCCAAGACCCAGCATTTCGTCGCCGATGTCGGTGATCAGCTTGTCCAACTCTTTCGAACTGAGCGGCAGGTTGTGATCCTTGGCATAAGCGCGCACCAGCGGCTTTAGCTCGTCGTGGATTTCGTCCTGCTCCATCGTATCAAGGATGGACAGGTTGATCTTATCCAACAGGTAACGGTGCAGCGCGACGCGCTCTTCGACGAAATCCATGCTGTGGGCGCCCGAGTGCTGAGGCGCTGGATCGCTTGGAAGTTCGCGATCCTGCAACGCATACTCGTGCAGCTTGATTACGTCTTTTTCTTCAGAAGGTTCTTCGACTTTACGCTGTGTATTTCTAAAAAATCGGCCGGCCATAATGCCTCTCCTAAATTTAATAAACGATGACCTTCGTGCCGTTGCCCACCTTACGGTACAGGTCCATCACGTCTTTGTTGGTCAGGCGAAAACAGCCTGAGGTCTCGTAACTACCGATAGAACCGGAACTGTTGGTTCCATGAATACGGTACAGCGTGTCCCGACCATTCGCATAAAGGTAGAGGGCACGCGCGCCCAAGGGGTTGTAAGGCCCCGGAGGCACATAGTCTGGCAGGCTGGGGTCGCGTTTGCGCATGTCGCTTGGCGGACGCCAAGCCGGCCATTCGGCCTTGCGTTGGACCACAGTTGTTCCTGTCCACTCAAAACCCGGACGTCCGATGGACACCCGATACTGTTCTGCTTTGCCCTGCCCCAGAACGCGCCACAATACACGTTCCTTATTCGAAATGATAATCGTTCCCGGGCGCTCTGACGTTTTGTAGGGCACAATACTCATTGTACTCTCGCCATGATCGCGCGGCAACTTTCGCGTTTCTGCGAACGCCGCATCGCCGGAATGCACCACAGCCGTCGCCACCGCGCCCAATCCCAGACGCAGGATTTGTCTTCGGTTTTGACGGGTCAGGTTCATTTCTTTTTCGCCCCCAAAAGGTTCATGGATTCCATGTAAGCGGTCAGCTTTTTCAGGAAGGCCGAGCGTGATGAAATCTCGCTGGCCAGAACGCCGCGATCCATTGCTTCGCCGATTGTCGAGCTGTCGACAGGCAGGAAGGTGAACGGGGTGTCGCCCAGCAGTTCCTCGATTTTGCTTTTGGAAATGCGTTGGCCGAACAGTTGGTTCGCATGCTTGTTGAACAGAACATGCACCGGAAAATCATCGCCACGGATCGAGCGGATATGTTCAAGCAAGTCCAGCGTGTGCTTGATCGCGGGCAGATTGACCTCGCTGACCAGCGTGCAGGAATTGACGCCCGCCAGAACATCATCGCGCCATTCGGTGGCGTAATAGGGGATGTCCAGAAACAGCAGGGAATGTTCCAGACTGATCGCATCCAGCAAGCGCAGGATCAGTTCCTGACCGTTCATTTCCGTGTTCACGTCAGGACGTTTGAACGAATAGAGGTAAAAGCCCGCGTCGTGCTTTTGTTGGATGACACTGATGAATTCGCTGTCGATCCGGCGATGGGCATTCTTGACCGATCCAAGGTTCAAAGAGCTGACCATATTCAGCACATAGCCACAGTTACCTGTCGAGAAATCCAGATCGACCAGGGCAATGTTCGGGTCTTTTTTCGCCAGTTTGCGGCTGGCAATATCGGCCATGTTGATGGCCACAGTGGTCGCACCTGCCCCGCCGACACATGAGATGATTGCGTTTACCGTGTTGTGGCTGTTGCGGTTTGTCCGGACGGAACTGCGCAATGATGTCAACAACTTAGGCTTATCAACCGGCTTCAGAAGCCAGTCCTGCACATGATAGCGCAGCAGCTTTTGCATCGCGTCGTGATCAAGCGCGTTGGACAGCAGGATCAACGGGATGTCGGGCGCGATTGCGCGCACTTCAGAGAAAATCTGAAGCTCTTCTTCGGTCATGTCCTCGATCTCGGCGATGACCACGTCGGTCATCGGAACGTCCATCGACCGCGCCACTTCTTCCACGCGCAGCGTCGTGACCAGAAAACGGCTTTCGTTCTCCAGAATGGATGCGGCTTCGCTGTCATTCAGGCTTTTGCCCAAGATAAGCGTTACCCGTGTGAGTGCCCCGGAATTCATTTATTCTTACCCGATTTTTTCATTTTCTTTTCAACACCGCGTATCACAACTGCTCAGATCTTCGCTGGTTACGCTGACACTGTTCGGCGGCATGGCGATGGTGCCAAGAACCGGCAAAAGGCTATCAAGGATCATAAAGTCGAAGGTCAGATCGACGGTTTCGACCGTGATCGTGCTGACCTGACCATAGGGGCGCCCGACATACCCCAGACCGGACCGCGTGTAGGTGATCAGGATGTTGTCTGCATCCACCCAAGGCGCGACATCGCAGACCCCGATACGGGGCGACCCGCGACCGCAGATACCGTCACCACCGGTCAACATCATGTTCAAAGCTGCCGGATTGCAGGGTGTTGTCCCCTGCCCACAGCTTGTGGAAATCCGGTTGTTGGGAATGGCGACGCCTTCGTTCAATGAAGACAGTCCGTCGGCCATAAATGTGTCATACGTCGCCATCGTCATCATCGGCGAAGACACCGACGCATGCCTTGCGCCGATTTGAACCGCCTTGACGGTCTGGTTCCAGTAAAACACGGCAACACCCAGCTCGACCATCGTTGTGATCGCAATCAAAACGATTGGCATCACCAACAGCGCCTCTACCAAGGTGACACCCTCTTCGCCGTTCAGAAGGCGCCGGATTGTGCGGCTGACGTTTACCATCCCAGATACCTCGTCTGGTACCAGTAGCTCATGGTGATCGGCGCGCGGTAGAACGTGGCAAAGAAAGGCGACGGATCATAGACGACCGTGCCTGTCACCGTGACCAAGGATGTGTCATTCGGAACCGTAGGCGGGGTTGCGGGCGTAATCGTCAGTTCCGACGCATCATCCCAGCCGGGAACACGCGCTACGCCACCGTCGGGATGACCAGTAAAAGCAATCAGACGCGCGGTCCCCAAATCGCACGGCATATAGGCCGTGCCCGTGGCCGTAAGCGGACGGCAGCGCGCCCAGTAACGGGCTGCATCCTTCACACCGGATTGCAGCTGCTGGCGCTGCCACATCATGTTGCCGAATTCCAGAATTCCCAGAGCAAGCAAGGTCAGCACAGGGATCGCCAGAAGTGTTTCGATCAACACGACGCCCCGTTCATCCTTTGCAAATTGTCGAAACCAGCGCACCACTTTGCACCTGTCCCTTCGCTCTAAAATACTTTTCAAACGCCTGATTGGCGTAGGAATTCCACAAAATCACAGGGTCAGTCACCGCCCGAAAATGCGGGCGGCAAGCTTTGTTTAACCTCCGCTAGGAAGGTCTGTTTTGTAAGACGACGGCGGCCACGGATCGATCGTCTGGATCGCAGTGTTCGAAGCCGTTGAATCGCCCGTGTAAACGGAAATCCGGTCACGATTGCTCAGATAATCGCCGCATCCACCCAGAAGGAATGCTGCAACGACTGCCAGTGTCGAAAGCTTACTTCTTGTTGATAATGGCATCATCAAAATCCAATTCAATTATATGACCATAGGGACCTACAACGCCTTCGCCTTCGCGGAACTTGCGCAGCAGCGGGCGATCGACTTCAAGCATACCATACAGGAACAGCTCGACATCGTTAGAGGACCGTGTGTTGTCCAACGGCGACGCCAGTTTCATGTCGGGACCAACCGGCGACACCAGACGGGGTGTCACAAGGATCACCAGATCGGTTTCGCTTTTCTGGAACTCGGTCGAACGGAACAGCGCACCCAGAACCGGCAACTGACCCAGCCACGGAAGCTGCTCGATATTGCGCGCGTTGTCTGTCTGCAAAAGACCCGCGATCGAGAAGCTTTGACCATCCCGCAGCGACACAGTTGTATCTGCGCGGCGGGTAAAGAACGACGGGTTGCCGTTGACTGTATTTGAGAAGTCTACGTCCGAGACTTCCGGCGTGACCCGCAGGCGGATCAGACCATCATCCAGAACGGTGGGCACAAAGTTCAGTTTCACACCGTATTCGCGATAGGCTGTTTCACTCGCCGCAGAGCCGTTGTCGGCGATCACGGTGCGTCCGATCGGAACCTCACCACCGACGACAAAGTTTGCCTCCACCCCGCTGGTCGTGACCAGCTTCGGGTTCGCCAGACGACGCGCCAGACCTTTGTCTTCCAACGCGTTGATAATGAAATCGATTTCGACGCCGCCAACGGTCAGAAGTTCGCCAATGAACGACCCGAACGGCAATCCAGTGCTAGACGATCCACTACGGCCCGTCTCAAACACAAAACCTTCGCCATCAGAGCCAGCCAAACCGACGCCAAGGGCGCGGCCCGAATTACGTTCGACTTCCAGAATACGAACGTCCAGTTCAACCTGCTGAGGTGACTCGACGCGGACAGAGTTGATCACCGGCTCGGCCGAGAATTTCTGTGCGATCTCAAGAACTGTTTGCAGGTCTTTGTTGTCTTTGACCGAACCAGACAGGCGGATGCGGTCGTTGACGTTTGTCACCGACACGTTCGCGCTAGGAACCGCGCGACGCAAAGTACCTTCCAGTTCCGAGAAATCGCTGCGTACCCGTACATCAATGACTTCGATCAAGCGCTTGTCGATGTTGTACAAAGTCACGTTTGTCAGACCCGTACCTTTGGCCTGAATATAAAGCGACGTGTCCGTCAGCGGGAACACGTCAATCAGGTCTGTATTCCCGATCAGAATGTCCGCAAACGGCTGGTTTGTGATGACAGTAATTGTCGTGCGCGGATTCATCTGGATCTTCGACACGATCCCATCGTCAACAATGATGCTACGCTCTTGCGCGTGCACCATGGTTGTCGTGAAAAGTGCAAAGAAGGCCAGACAAAGCGCTGTCCATAGATTTTGCCTGATGATGGGCACACCGGGAACCGATGCTGCCTCTGCCCCTTGTGTTTTTATCATTGTTCCACCTATTTCAAATGCCTACTGGCTTACTTGAACTTCAATTTCTTGGTCCAAAGAGGCTTCTTCGGCCCCTCCGTCTTCTTCAGATTTATCAACTTTGTATTCATTTCTCTGGCCGTTCCGGATCACACCGATTGTGCTTCGAACAGGAATTGGCGGCGCCACCTGGATGATCTTTTCGACCACGACTTCCTGAATGACCGGTTCTTTCTCCAGCTTGGCCTCAACGCCTTCCAGCTTTTCCGAAACACCTGTGGAAAGTTCACGCACCATTTGTTCGATGCCTTCAATGCGCGTCAGTGTAGGGTCCGGTTCGGCGGCTTGCTTGGCCGCATTCGCCTTAAGAATATCTTCGGCCACGTCCAGTTCGTTCAGATCGTTTACTGTGATGCGTTCGTTGGGTTCGATATCAGTCGAAGCAACGTTACGGAGTGTCAAAGACAATGTACCGACGGTTCCACCAAGAACCAGTTTCTGTGCTTCCTGAGTGCTCACCTCGAACGTTACCGTACGCACGACGCTGGGATTATCCTGACGTTGATCGGCGATTTGGTCGATCGCAAGGACTTTGACGCCCTGAAGTAAAACGTCGACCACACCGCCACGCGTCAGCAACACGTCCACGCGGTCGCCCGGCAAAACAAAACCCGCCACACCCAAGACGTCATTCACACGGATTGACACCGCCTTCATACCCGGCGTCAGAGCCGTCGAAAGTTTCGCCCGCTGACCGGGTTCGGTCACCTTGGTTTTCAAAATCGGCTCGCCGACTGCAACTGTCGTCAGGGCATAGCGCGCCTCTTGCTCGCCTTCTCCAACAACAAGGTCTTCGATTGTGCGGTAACTCCCTTCGGGACGAACCGAAGCGGACCACTCGATTTCACGGACGGTGGATTTCGAAATCAATTCACCGAACTGGATCGCTTCTGCCGCAACAACAATTGTCTCTTTAGGTTCCTGTTCAGCCTTCGCCGCTGCTTCTGCAGCAGCCGCAGCTGCCGCGGCAGCCTGTTCGGCCGCCTGTTGCTGGAAAGACGCCAATAGGTCCTGACGTTCGGACGACAGGTAAGTGCGCGTCCCAATCACCGCTGCACCAGCAAGTAGAAGTGCGATCAACAAACTGAGAATCGTCGAAAATCGCATTATAACATTCCTTCAAATTCAAACATTTAGTGACACAAAGGCCCGAATTTGGGCCCAACCCCGCCGCCTCTGGAAATCTGGCAAACGTATGTTCTTCGCGTGTCCATAGTTGGTTAACATATTCCAAATGCAAAAAAAATGACCCAACCGATAAGGTTGGATCATTTGTAGCTTTTTTATCAAGCCATTCGATCCAACGGCTTTGATGCTTATTATGTAAGCGCCGGCGGGGCGTTCAGACCGGTCAGCCAATCCGACCATGCTTGCCACTGCGCGCCCAGGTTACCACCGAACGCCAGAACGGCGAGAACGACAGCTGCCGTCAAAAGACCCAACAGGATCAGGTATTCTGTCAGCGCCAGGCCTTCTTCTTCGTCACGCATGCGACGCATGACGTCTAGGAAATAGTTTGCAACACTCTTGTACATTGTACGCTCCAAATGCTTGTCATCAATTCACACTGAAAACCGGCAGCTTTATTAATTGCCAAAATCTAAAGATAATTTCAGTGATCCAACGATTCACACTTTTGCCACAAAGATTGTACGAGTCAAAATCATCTTAGTTTTTTTTACCAATTCGTAAGCTTTTTGAGCACAATCATTTTAAAAACTGGATATTATCCAGACCATCAACCACCCAAGGCTGATATACTACTTGGACAACACTACCTTAAATTGCGCGCCCGCCTTGATCTTGCCGCGATTCGAATAGCGATTCGCGTCAAAACATACTGATTTTATGATGCTTTTAACGAACCAGAATCGCTTCGGCGCGAATGTACTCGTCCAACGTGCCGTTCCCGCCGGGTCCGGTGACATCGACAATCTCGACATCAATGGTCAGGTCACCGCCCGAACGATACGGAAAAACCGGGCGCGTCATGAACAAGGACACATAAGAGTTCACGGCATAGGAATTCGTCCCGCCGCCTTGTGAGCTCTGCTCACCGCAATCAATCATAGCGCCCATAACAATACGCCGATCTTTCGCAGGGTTCGAGCCTGTCGTAGAAAGAGCAGTTCGTTGCGGGTTCATGGATGCGCCGCATTGGGCCGATCCATATTCGCCCACAACGGGATCCCCATTGGCATCCGTGCCACCCGGTCCCTGCAGAAGATGCCAGTTGTTTTCAATCTCGGCACGATACACATCGTAACGGGAAGGTGTCAGGCCAGCAAACGCGCTGGTGACATTGTCAGGATGCGGTTCAGTCGCCGTCGCAGGCGAAACGGACGTATCCGCGCCGTAGTTCACCTGAAAATACCGGTCAATATCCCAGGCCGAGCTTCCGCCAATCGATGCACCCAACCCGCCACGCACCGGCGTCGACATCGTTGTGTTGTCGGGAAAACCGAAAGTGTTGTCGTTGACGCCGTTGTAGTTCCATACACCAGTATCGATGTCGTAGACATGATCATCACCCAATGTGACGTGCGGGGCATTTCCGTTCGGAGCCACGGTTTTTACACAATGATCGATCGCACCTTGACCATTGCCGTTGCCAGGAGCTTTCGGGATAGCGCCTTTGCGAACATTCTCGGCGGGCAAAGCCACATATCCGGAAGCATTCCCGTAACTGCCCTCATACATATCAAACCGCGTGTTGATCCCCTGCTGAAGCGAGGTCACGGCGCCCGTCTGGGTTTGCACGCGCTCGGAGGAATAGCAGGTCGGGTTCAGCGCACCTGCGAAAAAGTCATTCAAGGTTTTCGCACCGGGCTTATCAACCCGAAGAAACCCGAAGTTGCCCGGCGCCTCGGTTTGACTTCCCGGAGGGTGCAGCCGGATCATGCGACCGTGCAAACTGCCTGCGTTAAATTCCTGCTGAAGCTGATCGCCGACATAGTTGCCGTTGGCGTCATACTCGAACGGATTGCAGATATAGAGCGGAGTGATGTCACATGCCGCCGCCACAGTTTTGGCCACAGCAACTACAGAAATCGGAACAGAGTCCGTCAGGTAGGTTACCGGATTGAAGAAGGTCGTTTGCAGATCGCGCGACTGGGCACGCACATACACATACTGCGCGTCCGTGTCGTCTGTCGTCATGTTGCTGGTCAGCCATGCGGTATCAATCGGCGTCGCATCGCTGGCGGGAATAGCTGACAGGAAGACTACGTTGTATTCGTTGCCGGTGGTGTCCTCATAGGTCAACCGTTCGGCGCTACCCCCGTTGGGCGACAGCATGCCAACGGTGTTCTGAACCCGCGCCATGGCCACTTTTGCACGGGCGATTGCATTCAAGCCCCCATCAAGTTCACGTGCTCCGGCCAATGCGACCGAGTCTGCAGCTGCCTGAAGATCTCCGTGGGCATTGTTGCCGCGACCGGCATCAATAATCAAAAGCCCGAAGCCCACGAACACTGGTAGCACCAGTATCGAAAAAACCAGAACGTAACCTTTTTCCGAGCGAAACAAGCGTTTCATCCCACCACCTCAAATCAACGTCTTACAAATCGAAGAGCATAAAAATCTGTCAGCCCGTCCAAAGGGTTCCATAGCTCATATGAAAAAGCAAGCTTAGGCAAAAGCCCGTAACAAGATCGTCGGGATCGCCGCAAAACACATCGGCACCGAATAAGGCGCCTTTCCGGATGTCCGGATTTCCGTCAATCGCCCACTGGTTTTGAAGAACCTCGACACCTGGATAAGCACCACAAAGACCACCGAAACCAGAAGCAATAGAACCGCGTAAAGCGACAAGTGATCAAATCCGATGAACATTCCCAAAGCGGCGTAAAGCTTTGCATCGCCCGCGCCCATCATTCGGAAAAGCCAAAGAATAAAGGCAATTAGAAACAAAACGGCGCCTGCAATCAAATCCCCGATTATCGTGGAAAAGCCCGTCAGAAATGCCCAGACAAAGTATTGCGCCAAAAGCAGCAAAACCATCTTATTGGGAATCCGAAGCGATCTGTAATCGATCCGCATAACCCATACCAAAACAGCGACAACGCTGATGATAACCAGCGCGGAAAGACTATTCAGCACGGGCGGCAGATCACAAAGATTTCAGATCGCCGGACGCACGACGCGGATAGTTGACCGAGTTACGCAGCAACTCGAGGTTGTTCGCTGCCCATTCGTTCGACGGATCGATTTCATACGCTTTCAGGAAATGCGAACGCGCACCGATCAGATCACCCTGAAGCAACAGCGAATAGCCGCGGTTGTTGTGATACTCGATCCGGTTTCCGATAATCCGGCGCAGCTTGGCGTAGGCCGGGTTCGACTGGTCAAAGCGGCCAAGCATGTCTGCAGATGCAGCAAACCCCAGAAGGGCAACCGGGTCTTCCGGTGTCGCGTTCAGCGCGGCTTTGAACTTGTTGTAGGACCGGCCATAGGCTTGGTCCTTGAATAGAAGCTGACCTACGATAATCGGGTCATCGCTTTTGTAAAATTCACGATTGGACGTGTCGCTAGCCGACGCTGCACTGTTGGAGAACGCAGAAAACTCTCCGATCGGCACGGCTTCGCAACCCGTTAGGGTCAAAGTAATTACGGCAGCGGTCACGTATCTAAGCATGTGAACCTCAAACTGGCAAAACGCCTGAATTAAAACGATCAAATTTCTTAGTCCTGACACAAATCGCACAACCAAGAGGTCATTTGAAGACCTAAAAACATATGCCGGACCGCAGATGCGATCATTTTGATACACTTGGTCAGGCTATTCCCCCTAACTGCCTGACATCGCAGAACAGTCTATGCCGTAAACATCCTGACCCGAGGCCCCGATGGGAAGTGTCCATTGACGCATGGTCAATCCGTCGACCGGAGCAGCCAATAAAATCCAATCAAGATCGGAGTTCGCCGCGCAAACCGCACGCACGGTTTCCGCATCCTTCGGGCCAGACACATCCGGGTCTTGCGGCGCCGGGCAGCTGCCCTCGGGCCAATGGGTCAGATCGTGCGTGTTCAACGGCGCCAAGGCCGTTCCGCGCCGTTCATGTTCAATCGCCTGTCCACGATAGAACAACGTTCCAGCACGCTGCTGACAGGAATAATATTGTGGCTGACGAAGCTTCAGCCACAGAATTTCCAGCCCGTTTTCCCAATAAACGACCCTGTTTTTCAATGCGTCGACCAGATCGACTGGCAAAGGAACGTTCTCTTCGGCAAAGCGCAGGTTATCTGGCCGCCGGTCAAAATCCGCCACTGCGATCACGCAGGCAACCAACGCCGCCCCCACGGGCACTGCAACCCCGCGAACCAACACGGCGACAGCCACCAATCCCGCGACGGCCAGTCGGACCAGAATCTTGGGTGCCGCTGGATCAAAGCGTAAGGCAATCATGCTGATCACGCCCAAGACAACCACTGTTCCCGCCACGCCCAGAAGCGCCGCGAACCAACGGGCCAAACGGCCTGACCCGGATGTCAAACGGGCAATCAGCGCCAGTACGGCCAGTGCCGATGAAAAGACAGGTGTGATGTTGATGACGTGCTCTGTCACATTCACGATGACTGCAGCTACAAGCAAAAAAAATGTCACGCCGGAATTTTTGCTGCTCAGCAGCAGCTGCAACATGACCAGATTGCCGATCAACGCGACCCAGATCAACGCGCGCCACGGCTGTAGCGAAGCTATCAACCGGTTGCCCAACAGATCGGCCCCGATGAAGGACACCCCAACGCTAAAGACTGCCGCGATCAGCACCGCCTTGGAAAGCGTCGCAATAAGGTGATCCCCCGACCGCAGCCCCAAAAGCAAACCCACCAAAGCCAAGGCATGCAGTTTCAGCCAGACCCAGCCCCATTGCCCCATGAACCCAAGGCTTTCGTATTTGTGCAAAAGCTCGGCCCAGACGGGATCGTGGGTTTCCAGTATCCAGATCGCGGGTGCGATTTGCAGGTAGACCCCGACGCCAAGAACGACGCATCCGACGATTACCGCCAGCAAAAGCGCCGGTGTAAGCCCCAGAAGCAGCACACACCACAGCGCCAGAACAGACAGGCCAACAAGCGGATGGCAGATGAAACTGACCAGCAGCGCGCAGAAGCCCAACAGCCAGTTGCCGCGCATGACTGCCGTTAATGCAAGGATGGCAAAACCTTCTGCAAAGGGCCGAGGTGTGACAAATCCTTCGCCATAAGACAGCGCGGCGTTGCCATAGCCCGCGAACAATAGAAGCGCCAGAATGACCGCGACGATCCACTGTTGTTTCAAAGGGTACATCGTGCGCGCCAGCAGGCACAGACAGGACGTCCAGAACACCCCCGAGATCACGAACAACAGCTTCTGCGCCAGACCGAAGCCGAGCACATCAATCAGCCATCCCTGAAAGGCCGGAAACAGAACGAACTTACTCTGATTGCCGTATTTGAAGAACAGATCGTCATTCAGGGCCGTCGTACCGCCGTGCCGCAGGGCCTGAACCGCATAGAGCAGGCTGTCGTGATACAGGCCCATATAGGGCCGCGTCAGAAGGTAGGCTGCCAGCGCGGCCAGAACCCACGCCGCTTTCGAATGATCCGTGCCGAACGCGCCGCGCGACATGCGACTAGGCCCCGCAGAAGGAGGACTCATTTGCTTTCATGATATTCCTCCTCTGTGTTGATCTCCCACATCTCGGACCGCAGGTCTTTGCCCTGTTCGATCCCGTCAACGGCCACCATTGCGGTCAGGATGGAATGATCCTGATTGTTATAGCGGTGCATCCCGTTGCGACCGACGCAGTAAAGGTTTTCGAACTCGGACACGTAATCGCGGATGACGTCGAACCTATCATAACTGCCGAAATATGCGGGATAGGTTTTGGGAATGCGGACAACGACACCATCGGACACGTCCTGCGGGTTGGCCATTCCCAGCTTGACCAGTTCGTCCTTGGCAAATGCCATGAGCTCTTCATCCGACAGGTTCCAGAACGCGTCTGTGTCGTTCACAAAGTATTCCATGCCCATCCAGATTTTATCCGGATCGGCCACCAGATAGGGGCTCCAGTTGTTGAAGATTTGCAGACGTCCGACTTTGACATCCGGTTCCTGAATATAGATCCAGTTGTCCGGCACCTTGTCCGCCAGTTCGTGCGCCTGAACACCACCATCCAATGCCAGACGATCCAGCAACAGGCCCACTGTGATGAAGTCGCGATAGACAAGTCCGTTCGCCACGTCCCGAACAGGCTGCGGTGCTTCGGGCACCCAGCCGCCAATCAGCTGCTGCACAGGCATGGATGAAAACACCATGTCGCCCGCTATACGTTCTTCCGTTCCATCAGGGTGACTCACGTCCAAAGCGGTGATCTTACCGCCGTCATGGTGAACGCCGGTGACAAACGTGTTCAGGTGTAATTCACCACCTTGATCAACCACCTTCTGTGCAACCGTTTCCCACAGTTGTCCCGGGCCAAGCTTGGGGTACAGGAACCGTTCGATCAGACTTGTTTCCGTATCCTTCTGCGCCACATCGCGGCTACGGGGTTTCAGCTTTTTCAACACGTGCATCAGCAACGCCGAAATCGACACGCCCTTGATCCGCTGCGCACCCCAATCGGCAGGAATGTCTTCGCAGGGAACGCCCCAGACCTTTTCCGTGTAGTTCTTGAAGAACGTCTCATAGAGCGTCTGGCCGAACCGGTTGATGATAAAGTCGCGCAGCGTGACTTCGGGCTTGATGGGTTTCAGACGCGCCGCGGCATAGCTGGTCATGATTTTGCAGGTGCGCACGAAACCCAAGTTGCCAAAGGTCTGAAGCGAGAACTTGATCGGGTAGGAATAGAACTTGCGCCCGAACAGGATGCGGGACACGCGGTTGCGCACCAGCATCACTTCGTCGGTCTGGTCGGGATCAGCCCCCTGCCCCGCCGAAACCGAGCGTGATTTGTTCTGATAGCTGATGGTCAGCGGCCCGTGATCTTCGGTCACGGCCTCAAGCGGCAGCATCTGCGCCCACCAGTCCATCACCCGATCGGATTTGGAAAAGAACCTGTGGCCGCCGATATCAATCCGGTTGCCTTTGTAGTTCACCGTCTTGGAAATGCCGCCGACCTGACTGTCGGCTTCAAAAATGATGGGCTTCACATCGGTGCGTTGCAGCAGCTCATATGCGGCGGTCAAACCTGCGGGTCCTGCGCCCACGATCAGGGCGATACGCTGTCCGTTTTCATAAGGCATGGTGATCAGACGCCCGGCTGTGCGGAATCACGGCGCAGCGGCATCCGGATCGGGCCGCGACGGAAGCTGATGTATTTATGCGCAAGGAAAGAATAGATCGCCGTCAGCCCCACAGCGGCAATATGGGATACGGTTTCTACCGGTATACCGAACAACGCCTCTTGCCCGAAGAGCGCTGGCAATGACGCAGCAAACCCCACGGCAAGCCCCGTTGTCAGCCCAAGACCACCCAGCGACACCAAAAGGAAGTCAGGCGCCTCGGACCGCATGGACCGGCCGGACGGTTCAAAGGTATAGCGACGGTTGAGGAAAAAGCTGACACCCATTCCCGACAGGAAAGCCGCAGCAACGCTCAGGGCATAAAGCGCAGGCGATGAAAAACCCATCACCCCATAGAGCAAATAGCCCACACATACATTGACCAAAGCGGCGAGCCCGGAGCACACCAGAAACACACTAAACATAGCTTTTATTCCAAATGAATTGCCGAAACCGTAGCGACGCCTTCGATCTCGCTCAAGCCTAGGGTTTGAAAAACACTATTTCCAAATGTGTCCGTTACATGATTGCACCCATGCGCGATCAGGCTGACAAAACAGCCAACCTTACAAAGATTTAAGCTGCCGGAAACCGGATGACGGGTTTCGGCGCATATCTAACGGTCTGGCGGCAGAACCCTGCTGGTCAAAATGGCAGTGAGGTCGATAGGATAACCCCATGAAGCTTTTGGTGCTGGAAGATGACAAGGACATCGGGGAATGGGTGCGTGACGGGTTGACCCGCGCGGGCCACACGGTGGATTTGGTCACCAACGGCAAAGACGCGCTGGTCGCTGCCACGACGCGCGACTTTGATGTGCTGATCCTTGATCGCATGGTGCCCGAACTTGATGGTCTGTCTGTCCCGAAAGCCATCCGCGCCGCACAGAACACCACGCCCGTGATTTTCCTGACGGCGCTTTCCGACATCGACGACCGCGTTGAAGGGCTGCAATCGGGCGCGGATGATTACCTGTCGAAACCCTTTGCCATGACTGAACTTGAGGCCCGCGTTGCCGCCCTTGGCCGCCGCGCGACCCCCAGCGCGACGCCGGAGGTGACCGAGCTAACGGTCGGCGACGTGACGCTTGATCTGCTGAAGCAAACCTGCACCCGTCGCGGTTAGCCCATTGATCTGAACGGCAAGGAATTCCGCCTGCTTGAGGCGCTGATGCGTGCCAAGGGGCGTATCCAGACGCGCAACATGCTGTTGGAAAAGGTCTGGGATATGAACTTTGACCCGACGACCAGCGTCGTTGAAACCCACATGAGCCGCCTGCGGTCGAAGATCGAAAAATCCTTTGGCGATACGTTCATCCGCACCATTCGCGGGGCTGGCTATGTTGTCGACGCTTCTTAGCCTGCCCAAACGGCTGTGGCGGATGTCTGCTTTGCGGCAGGCGCTACTGCTGACGGCACTGTTCTGGATCGCGGTCATCGGCTCTGCGGTCTATGCCGTTTTCGAGATGCGCGACGCCATTGACCGGCGTGTCGACAACCGGCTGGAAGCGCGGTTCGAAATGATCCGCGCAGACATTGCCAACGGCACTTTCGACACCAACGCACCGCAATACGTCGGGCTGGAACGGGTGATCTATCTGGGTCCGGATGAAAAGGACTCTCCGCTTTTTGGCAGGCGCGGAACCTTTCTGTATGACGATCTGGCACCGGACCGCCTGTTTCGAGGCAGATACCCGGACGAACCCTGGCTGTTTCTGGGTGGCCCTGCGGGCGATGGCTGGCTGATTGTCGGTCAGAATGTGGGCGAGCTGTCGATCTTTGACGAGGTGTTGATGCAAACGCTGGTCGGGATCGGCTGGATCACGCTTTTGGTGGCTTTGGCGGTGGGCCTGTTTCTGGGATGGCGCACGCAATTGCGGTTGTACAAGGTCACAGCCGTTCTGGACCGCGCCGCCAATGGCGATCTGTCTGCGCGCGTTGTGCAGGATCAGGACCGCGACGATCTTGATCAGCTTGGCCATCAGGTTAACGACGCCATCGGCCGGATTGCTGCCGCGCTGGATCAGGCCAAGGGGTTTTCGGCCAGCATCACGCATGATCTGAAGACCCCCCTCACCCGCCTACGTATCCGGCTGGAAAGCGCGTTGATGTCTGACGGCGACCGCGAAGAGGAAATCGGCGCGGCGCTGGAAGAGGTCGACAAAGCCATCGCCATCTTCGATGCCTTCCTGCGCCTGTCCAAACTGGAAAGCGGCGCGTTGGAGCGGCGGTTTGAATCTGTTGATCTTGCCGCCTTGGCCAATGACATTGCAGAAACCTATGGCCCTGTGATCGAAGACAGCGGCCGCCGCCTGACGACAGATATTTCGGACGCGACGCTGAACGGTGATCCGGTGCTGCTGGGACAGTTCCTGACCAACCTGATCCAGAACGCCCTGCGCCACACACCCAAGGGAACGGCGCTGACAATCGTCGTGCGAAAGGGTGTTTTCGGGCTGGCCGACAACGGCCCCGGCATTCCCGAAGACCAGCGCGATAACGTGGTGAAACCGATGTATCGGCTGGATCGCAGCCGCAGCACAGAAGGCGCGGGTCTTGGCCTTGCGCTGCGCCACAAGGCCGAACTGCGTTTGTCAGAGCCTGATACTGGCGATCAAGGCCTGTTCGTGCGCATGGTCTGGCCTGTGAAATAACGCACAATCCCAAACTGACAAAAGTGTAAGTTTAGCGCCAAGCAGGTGTAAATCCGGCGGCTCATATGTGTCTCATCACTTGATGCGAAAGGCACGTAAAATGAAAAATTTTCAAGACACCCTGAAACTGGTCGGCGGCGCTTTGGTGGCGCTGGTCCTGACGCCTGTTATCGCGCTGTTCGGCCTGACCATCCTTGGTCTGTCTATCGGTCTGGCCGCACTGGTCACCGGCGGTGTTGCGGCCCGCGTCTGGAGCCAGAGCCGCGACACAGAAGAACAGCCGGTCGACGCTGACGCCACCGCAGAAGCGCAGCCTGCATAACCGACGGATCGATGACGCAAAGCACGCTGATACCAGCCGGATTTGGCGCGGTCATGTTGACCCTGATCGCCCTGGCCTTGGCCACGGCGCACAGCGACCAAACCATCGGCACGGGGACGGCCACACAGGCCGTCCCGATCACCCAGATTTCACAAAAGGACCACTGATATGAACCGCACTGTTTTGGGGGGCACCGCCCTTGCTGTTTTAGGTGCCGCCACCGCAGGCTACATCGCGCTTGGCTCGATCGGGTTTGCCCAAGGCAGCCTGCAAACACCCGCCGTCGACATTGCCGTCAGCGACAGCTTTGAAGACGCGCCAACCGATGCCAAGACCCAAGCCATCGTCGCCGCTGCCAATGCATTCCTGGCCACGCTAAGCGACGAAGACCGCGCCCTGACCGTTTACGATCTGACCGACAACACGCAGCGCGCCAACTGGTCGAACTTTCCCACCGGCCCCGTGCAGCGAGGCGGTGTCATGCGGGGCAATCTGACCGATGATCAGAACGCAGCAATGGACGCCCTGTTGGCCGAGGTCATGAGCGCGGAGGGTTTCAACAACATCAAGTACCAGCTTGCCGCCGAAGAAACGCTGGATCGCGGAACAAGCGGGCGGGCGTTGTTTGGGGACGAATATTACTTCCTGTCCTTTGTCGGTACCCCGTCTGAAACCAAGCCTTGGATGCTGCAATTTGGCGGGCACCATCTGGCGATCAACGTGTCGTTCTACGGCGGCGATGCCACGTTTTTGCCCATGCTGACGGGGGGTGAACCGCTGAAGATCGACTATGACGGCGATCAGGTGTTCATCACCGAAAAGGAACTGACCGCTGCGTCGGCCTTTATGAACAGCCTGAGCGACGACCAGCTGACCACCGCCATTCGCGGCAGCAAAGCAATCCAGCTATTGACTGGCCCGGGTGAATATGGCGTGGTCCCTGCCAATGAAGGCATCAAGGGCAGCGATCTGTCCGACGCGCAGCAGGCCCTGTTGCTGGATGTGATCGCCGCGCGATTGGGCTTTATCAATGACGATGATTTTGCCGCAAACATGGCGCCGATCCGTGCCACACTGGACGACACATACTTTGGCTGGTGGGGTCCCGAGGCACCGATGGGCGCGGCCTATTTCCGGATCACGGGCCCTAACCTTATTCTGGAATACTCACCGCAGGACCTTGATGGCGACCCGACCGACCACGCGCACAACATGTATCGCGATCCGACCAATGATTACGGCGCAGTATGGTTGGCGGTCCAATGAAGCGTCTTGTTATTCTGACCACCATCGCCGCCTTGGCCGCCGCCCCGCTGGCCGCGCACCCCCATAAGGGTGTCGACCAACAAGTGGCGCTGACTGTCGCGCCGGATCATGTGGATATGGCGATTACGATCGTGCCGTCCTACATTTCGGGTGGTGACGTTTTCGACATGATAGATGCCAATGGTGACGGAACAGTCTCTGATACCGAAGCCAACCACTTTGCGAACGACGTCCTGCAAACAGCCGTTCTGACAGACGGTTCAAACGCGCAGGTTTGGGATCAGATCACTGCCAGTGTGCCCGACCGTGACACGATGGCGGCGGGGGGTGGCCAGATCATCATCGCGGCCAGCACGGATGCAAAACTGACCACGGCGACGCCTGTTCAGTTCGTGATCGGCTATACCGAGATTTCACATGACTGGTTCGTGCAACCCTGGCTGTACCCTGCGGATTTCCCGACAGACCAACAGCCAAGCATCGACCGGATCAGTGAGTCGGAAATCACCGTCACTCTGGCCGGTTTATAAGAAAACCCCCGGCGTCCGATGTAGACGCCGGGGGCAAACCTTTAACCCATACGCTCGGATGCAAAGCCACCGGGGCTGGCCGGGAAGACGATGGTCTTGTTCCCGTTCTGGAACACCCGGTGGTGGATGTGGGCGTGGATTGCGCGGGCGAAGACCTGTGCTTCGACATCACGACCCAGCGACACGTAATCCGCCGCGCTTTGCGCGTGGGTGATGCGCACGATGTCCTGTTCGATGATCGGGCCTTCGTCCAGATCGGCGGTGACGTAGTGCGCTGTCGCACCGATCAGTTTCACACCACGCTGGAACGCCTGCTTGTAGGGGTTCGCGCCCTTGAAAGACGGCAGGAACGAATGGTGGATGTTGATGATCCGGCCCGACATCTTCTGGCACATTTCATCCGACAGGATCTGCATGTACCGAGCCAGCACGATCAGCTCGGCACCCGTGTTGCGGACCACGTCCATGATCTCGCCCTCGGCCACAGGTTTGTTTTCCTTGGTCACGGGGATGTGGTGGAACGGCAGATCGTGGTTTTCGACGACCTTCTGGTATTCGGTGTGGTTCGAGATGACCGCAACGATATCAATCGGCAGGGCGCCGATGCGCCAACGATACAGCAGGTCGTTCAGGCAATGGCCAAAGCGCGACACCATGATCACAACTTTCATCTTCACCGCTTCATCGTGGAACGCATAGTCCATTCCGAAAGGAGAGGCGACAGGCGTGAAATCGGCCTGAAGCGCATCCAGTGTCGCGCCCTCTTCTGACACAAAGCTGACCCGCATAAAGAACTTGCCCGTTTCGGGGTCATCGAACTGGGCACTGTCGGTGATGTTGCAGCCGTGATCGGTCAGAAAGCCCGAGATCGCTGCAACGATCCCGCGGGTGGAATTACAGCTGACGGTCAGAACGTATTTGGTCACAGGTGGGTCCTCAGGTTACAGCGCAACCGCGTCGCGCATCAGTTTTTTCAGGGGATCGGCGGGGTCGGCCAGCCGGTCGGGATCGGGGCACTGGCGCGCATTGATCATGCGTTCCGCCAGCTTGATGTCTTTGGCAATGGTGTTGCCAGTCGCAATGCCAGCGGCGGCTACAAGGCGGCCTGTGGCGTCCAGTTCGAATTCCAGATAGGCATCGCCCGCCTGCCGCGTCACGCAGCGGTTTTGCGGGTTGTGAAAGCCTGCCATTTGCAGACCCAGATCGTATTGATCCGACCAGAACCAAGGTGTCCGGGCGAAAGCCACATCTTCACCCGCCATCGCCTTGGCCGCCGCCGCGCCCATCTCGACGGCAACGCGCCATGCCTCGAACCGTGTTTGCCCATACTCGGGATGGTCCAGCGATGCGCAGTCGCCTGCGGCAAAAATCGACGGGTCTTTTGTTTGCAGGTCGGGGCCAACAACGATGCCATTGGCACAGGTCAGACCCGCATCTTCGGCCAGTTGCGTGTTCGGGGTCACGCCGATTGCGGCAACGATGACCTCGGCTTCAATCGCGTTGCCATCCGTCAGATGAACGGCGTTCTCGGTCAGATGCGAAATGCGCACGTCAAAGCGCAGGTCGACACCTTCGGCCTGATGACGCGCAACGATATGGTCCGCCAAGGCAGGCGACAACGCTCGACCCAAGGCACGCGGGCCAGCCTCTAGCACAGTTACCTCCACACCTTTGGTGCGCAGCACCGCGGCGAGTTCGAGGCCGATCAGCCCCGCACCGATGACAACGACACGATTGGCGGAAGCCGCGCGGTCAAAGATTGTCTTGGCGTCTTCGAACGTGCGCATCGGCAGCGCGTGTTCACCGCCTTCGCAGGGTAGCGCGCGCGGCGTCGATCCAGTGGCAAGCAGCAGTTTGTCGTAGGCGACATCGGTCCCGTCAGACAAACGCACCACATTGTTCTGACGGTCGATGGCCGTGGCCGACACGCCCTGCAGGTACGTCACATGATCCATCGCAGCGGCCGCGCAGATCGGTTTCAGAACGACGTCCGCGCCCTCTGGTTTCGACAAAGGCGGGCGTTCGTAGGGCAGATGCGGCTCTGCCCCGATCAGGGTCACCTGCCCCTTGTCCTTTAGGTCAAGCGCAGCACGGGCGCCGGCTTCGCCAGCGCCAATAATGACGTAACGTGTCACAGTGTCTTTCCTTAGACTTCAGACGTTATTTCGGGTCTGTTTCGCCTGCATCATCCGCATAGTCAGCGGGGTCGAACACGACGAAAAACTGATAGGCGCACCACAGTCCGGCAGCCCCGAAAAGGATCGCCCAAAAGGGTGATCCCGTGCTGAGTAGTTCTACCAATGCCCAGGCAATGCAACCGGTTACAACGACGATCCTGCGCCACAATGGCCTGAAAAATGGATGCTTTACGTCGAAGGCGTTTCGCATTGGCTTCATCTCGGGTGTTA
>CATNDK010000003.1 GCA_950096585.1 Thalassococcus halodurans
CGCCGGCACGAACGATGAAGTGTTGGTTGGAACTTCCGCAGACTCCACCATTAGTGGTGACGGCGGCAATGACCAAATTTTCGGCCTTGCGGGTACCGACATCCTAAACGGGGACGCTGGCAACGACCGTCTCGACGGCGGAGACGGCGCCGATACGCTGACCGGTGGTGCCGGAGCCGACACTTTTATCGCCGACGGCACGGCCGATCTGATCACCGACTTCGATACCACGACGGGTATCGGCGATGCGGATCAGACGAACAATGACTTTGTCGATCTGTCGGCCTTCTATAACGACACCACTCTGGCTGCTTGGAACGCCGCCAATCCCGGCCAGACCTATTCCAATCCGCTGGCATGGATGCGTGCCGATCTGGGCGATGGCGTTCTGGACGAAGCGGGCCGACTGGTTATTCAGGATGGCGGGGTGGTCGTTGACGGCGCGTCGCTGACTTTTGAAAACACCAACATCATCTGCTTTGCGGCGGGCACGCCGATCACCACCATCACAGGTGAGGTCGCGGTCGAACGTTTGCGCGTCGGTGATCGTGTCCTGACGGTCGACAACGGGTTTCAGACGGTGCGCTGGGTCGGGCGGCGCAAGGTGCCCGCCTACAGCAGGTTCGCGCCGGTGCTTGTGAAACGGGGGGTCTTGAACAACGACCGCGATCTGCTGGTGTCCCCGCAGCACCGGATGTTCGTGTCTTCCAAAATTGCCCAACGTGTCAGCGGGGATGGCGAAATTCTGGTGCCTGCGAAGCATCTTGTCGGGATCGATGGCGTTGAACTGCGGCCCCAGCCCATGATCGAGTACGTGCACTTTTTGTTCGATAACCACGAACTGGTTTTCTCGGCAGGGGCCATTTCCGAAAGCCTGTTCACTGGGCCCGAAGCGTTAAAGGCCGTGGACCCGTTTGCACGGCAGGAAATTCTGGGGCTGTTCCCTGAATTGGCCGAACAAGACTACGACACATTGCCTGCACGCCCCTTGGCGACGGGTCGCATCGGGCGCAAAATCGCGATGCGCCACTCCAAGAACAGCAAGCCGCTGCTGAACTGACCTTTTCCTTATTTCAGATCGATACCGTGGGCGGCCAGCATATGGCCGATGTCCACCTGCGCGCCGGTTTCAATCGACAGGTTCGCGGCGATGCCGGTCAGGATCGACCAGCCGCCAGCCACATGGTTTGAAGCACGGCTATAGGCATCAGGCTCCATCCCGTCGGGATCAAAGATATAGCCCAGCATGATCGGATCGGCACCGCCGTGATGTCCCTCACCTGCAGGTACGTCTAGGGTGCGGGGCCGCTCGCCAGCCAGATGCAGGATGGTTTCAACATCGTCCTTGCCCGCGTGCGCCCGTTCGCCGCCAAACACACCGTGGGTTTCGACATGTTTGTGGGTCAGCAGGCCCTTGGTCCCATGGAACCGGATTTCCAGCCCCTCCCACGGGGAATAGGCGGTCAGCGTGTAGTTCGCCGTCGCGCCCGATGAGTAACGGATATGGGCCTGAAGCGTGTCTTCGATGCCGATGTCGTCGTCAAAAACGCACAGATCGCGGTGATAGCCATCCTCACCCTCGGCATCGCGATAGAGCGCCTTGAGTTTGCTGTCGGCGTCCATACCCAGTTCAAAGTCACATCGCGCGGCAACCGCGCACGTGGCGCAGCGTGGCCCGCCACCGTCCAGCCCCAATTCCGCGCCCATAGCAGGCGTGTAAAACGCGCGCCTGCCAGAGGCGCTGACATGCGTCGGCACCGCATCCAGCCACCAGTTCAGCAGATCGAAATGGTGGGTTGATTTGTGAACCAGCAAACCGCCCGAGTTGTGCTTGTGCCGGTGCCAGCGGCGGAAGTAATCAGCGCCATGGACGCGATCCAGATGCCATTGAAAATCAACGGCGGTGATCTCGCCTATCTGGCCCGAGGACAGGATATCTTTGATCTGCGTGCGGGCAGGGGAGTAGCGGTAGTTGAAGGTGACCAGCACCTGACGGCCTGTTTCCTTTTGCGCCTGCGTGATCTGTTTCAAAGACTTCAGATCAATCGTCATCGGCTTTTCGCAGATCACATCACAGCCCGCTTTGAATGCGCGCACCATATAATCGGCGTGCAGGTAGTCGGGCGTGGCGATGATCACTGTGTCCGGCTTTTGTTCAGCGATCATGGCGTCGAACTGGTCTGCGCTGTAAGTCGCCAGTCCATTTGTGCCGGGTCGCGAGGCCCGTTCCGCAGCCAAGCCAAGACGGTGGCTGTTGCTGTCGCAGACGGCCAGAAGCTCATGCTGGTCGCCGTAGTCGAACGTCAGGCTTTCGCTGAACATGGAATGGCGCGATCCGCAGCCGACGATGGCGTATTTCATGGCTTCCCCCGAACAGTTGAGTCGCATACTAATATGCCAGTTTGCTGTGCGCCAGCCATAAGAAAACCGGCCCGAAAATTCGGGCCGGTTTCATTTCCGTCAGAATTCAACGCTGATCAGGCGTCGCGTTCCATGATCCACTCAACCGCCGGATCGGCCTTGAAGCGCCATTTGCGCAGCGGGCCTGCCATGACGTTCAGATAGTACATCTCGAACCCGTAAGGCGCGCCGCAAGGGTGGTGGCCGCGCGGGACCAGAACCACGTCGCCGTCAGAGACAGCCATGGTTTCATCCAAGGTGCCATCTTCTGCATAGACACGCTGGATGCCAAAGCCCTTGGCGGGGTTGATCCGGTGGTAGTACGTCTCTTCCAGATAGGTCATGTTGGGGAAATCATCCTCGTCATGACGGTGGCTGGGGTAAGACGACCAATGGCCATCGGGGGTGAAGACCTCGGTCACCAGCAGGCTGTCGCAAACGTCGCGATCTTCCATCGCGATGTTGTTGATATAGCGGGTGTTGGTACCCTTTCCGCGTTCGGTCAGCGTGATGCCATCGGGGCCAAGGCGCTGGGCCTTGTGGTTGCCTTTGCCGGGCGCGGTGCAGACGGCCAGAACACAGTCCGTGGTGGCTGTTGCCGACCAGTCCTGATCGTTCGGCACATAGAGGCAATGCGGCGGCGTGCGTTCGAACACGTTCATCCGGTCGCCCATTTCACCAAAGTCTTCGCCTGCTGCGGTGATGTTGGCTTTGCCTTCCACCAGAACAAGGATGACTTCGCGGTCGCCTGTGGCCTCGGCCGCGTTTTCACCGGCTTTCAGGTGATACAGGCCAAAGCCCACATAGCCCCAGTCAGGGCTGAGCGGGCCCTTGGCGCTGGTTGTTGTGATGTCGTGAACCTTGCCCGTGGTCCCGACAGGTTTGCGTAGAAGGTCAGGCATGATCATGCTCCGTTCAGGAAATGAGGCCCGCGTCTTTCGCAAGCGTTTTCAGTGTTTTCAGGCCAAGCGTCTGGTATTCGAGCGGGTTGCGCACATCGGGGTCCTGTTCGGCCTCGATCACGATCCAACCGTCGTAGTCGTGCTGGGCAAGGATGTTCAGGCAAGGCGCGAAATCGATGCCGCCTTCGTCGTCACCGGGCACCGTAAAGACGCCACGGCGCACACCTTCAAGGAACGACAGGCTTTCTGCACGGACCTCTTGTTTCACCGCGCGGCGCACGTTTTTCGCGTGGAAATGGGAAATACGGTCGATGTATTTTTCCACATACGGTGCGGGATCTGCACCGCCCGATCCGAAGTAGAAATGACCCGTATCGAACAGCAGGCGCATCTTGCGGCCTGTTTTTTCCATCAGGATATCAAGCTCGGCCGGTGTTTCGACGACGGTTCCCATGTGGTGGTGGTAGACCAGCGGGACACCTTCGGCGTCACAATGGGCGGCAACTGCGTCAAGCTTGGCGGCGAAATCGTCCCATTGATCGTCGGCCAGCACGGGGCTGTCGGCCAGCGACGCGCTGTCATTGCCGTGGATCGCATTCGACGTTTCGCACGCGATACAGACGGTGCATCCCATCGCCTTGAGGCGGTCAAGATGCGGCTGGATCAGCGCGATTTCCTGTTCGGCGGAATGCGTCAGCAGGTTCAAAGAATACCACGCCGACACAAAGGCCAGACCGTGCGGATCAAGCGCGGCTTTCAGTTCGGTTGGGTCCCACGGCATTTTGTGGCCGTTCTCGATCCCGTCAAAGCCGATCTGGCCTGCTTCGGTCAGGCATTGTTCAAGGCTGATATCTGCGCCGATGGTCTGATCGTCGTCGTTAGACCATGCGATAGGGTTTGTTCCAAAGCGGACCATAAAAGTGAACCTTATCAGGAGTTAGTTCAGCGCACGATTGCGCAGTTTTTCGATGTAGTTGGCGTGGGCCGCGTTCACCTCTTCGCGGTCTGAGACCTCGGGCACCGCGACGTCCCACCAATGGCCACCATCCGGCGTCGAAGGATAGGGATCGGTGTCGATGACAACCACATAGGCTTTCGGCGATGCCTTGGCGCGCTGCAAGGCGGCCTCAAGCTCTTCGATGGTTTTCACATGCTCGGATGTGGCCCCCATTGCTGCTGTGTGCGCGGCAAAGTCGATGTCCGATGGCGTTTCGTGGATCGTGTCTTTCAGCAGGTTGTTAAACTCTGCCCCGCCGGTGCCCATTTGCAGGCGGTTGATACAGCCATAACCGCGGTTGTCGGTGATCACGATGGTGAACTTCTGGCCCATCATCACAGCCGTCGCCAGTTCGCTGTTCATCATCATATAGCTGCCGTCGCCGACCATACAGATGACGTCACGCTCGGGCTGGGCCATCTTGATGCCCATGGCGCCGGCCACTTCATAACCCATGCAAGAGAAACCGTATTCCATGTGGTAGGACATGGGCTTGGACGATTTCCAAAGCTTGTGCAATTCGCCGGGCATGGTGCCTGCGGCGCACATAACAACGGTGTCGGGACCTGCCGCACGCTGGACGGCACCAATGACCTGTTGATCGGTGGGCAACTGGTTGCCATCTGCGGGCGCGTCGGTCAGCGGATCGACGGCTGCGAACCACGCATCTTTCGACGCCGCGTCAGGGCCGGGATAGCTGGTGTCGCCAAGCGCCGCGTCCAGATCGGCAAGGCCGGTGATCGCATCGGCCATAACCGGAACCGCACCATGCTTTTCGGCGTCATAGGCGTTGACGTTCAGGGAAATCAGGGTGCAGCCCGGGTTTTCGAACAGTGTCCAGGACCCGGTGGTGAAATCCTGAAAACGGGTGCCAAGACCCAGAACCACATCCGCCTCGATACAGGCTTTGTTGGCTGACGCCGAACCTGTCACACCTACGGGGCCCATGTTGTTCGGGTGATCCCATGGCAACGCGGATTTGCCTGCCTGAGTCTCGACAACCGGAATGTTGTGCTTTTCGACAAAGGCCTTCATTTCCGCGGTCGCGCCAGCATAATGCACGCCGCCACCGGCCAGAAGAACAGGGCGTTTGGCCGATTTCAGGATCTCGGCCGCGCGGGCGATTTCACCTTCATCCGCACGGGGACGGCGGGTGTAGAGCGTGCGTTCTTCAAAGAATTCGACAGGCCAGTCATAGGCTTCGGCCTGAACGTCCTGACAGAAGGCCAGACAGACAGGGCCACATTCGGCAGGGTCCGTCATCGTGCGGAAGGCACGGGGCAGGGCCGTCAGAAGCTGTTCAGGGCGTGTGATGCGGTCGAAGTAACGCACGACAGGCTTGAAGCAGTCATTCGCGCTGATCGTGCCATCGCCGAAATCTTCGATCTGTTGGAGGACCGGGTCGGGGCCACGGTTTGCAAACACATCTCCGGGGAGAAGGAGAAGTGGCAAACGGTTTACATGCGCCAATGCCGCAGCAGTCACCATATTCGTGGCGCCCGGCCCGATCGATGAGGTCACTGCCATCGCGCGGCGGCGCCCCAATTGTTTGGAATAAGCAATCGCCGCGTGGCACATGCTTTGTTCATTGTGTCCGCGATAGGTCGGAAGCTCGTCACGGATACCGTGCAGTGCTTCGCCCAGACCGGCCACGTTGCCGTGACCGAAAATGGCCCAGACACCTTCGATAAAACGCTCACCAGTTTCGGTTTTTTGCGCTGCAATGTAGCGCACCATGGCCTGAGCGGCTGTCAAACGGATGGTTTTTGTCATCTCGATCATCCTTTGTTCGCGGGCCATTTGGCCTCGGCGCTGGAAGTGTCCCAGATTTCGCAAAGCTGGCTATAGCGTTGTGCCATTTCCGCGACGGCTGTTTCATCATCAATCTTGTCTGTCAGCCACTGACGCGCAACCTCGCCAAAGATTGTGCGGCCCACGGCAAAGCCTTTGACCAGCTCGAACTTGGCTGCGGATTTAAAGCTGGCAGCCAGCTCTTCTTGCGGGGCATCAAGGCCCAGAACCACGATACCACGGGTGTGCGGATCGTTTTCTTCAATCGCGTTGACCGCATTGGACCAGCCTGCGTCGGTCTTCATCGGCTCAAGCTTCCACCAGTCGGGATACACGCCGATTTCATAGAAACGACGGATGATGGTTGCTGTGGTCATGTCGTCGACTGGGCCGACCTTAGAAGGGATAACCTCGAACAAGAATTCAAGACGGTTGCGGCGCGCGGCAGCGTACAGGCGTTTGACCCGCGCTTCCTGCATTTTGCGTTCTTTTTCAGTGTCGTCGGGATGGTAGAAGCACAGGCACTTTACCACATGTTCCAGCGGCCATTCCGACAGGCCACCGCAATCGGGGCCGATTTCCGGTTCGAATTCCAGAGGGCGCGAACCGGGCAGTTCGACGGGACGACCGATCCAAAGGCCGGTGCCTGCCGCCTTATAAAGCGCATCACGGCCAAGGCGACGGTCGCACAGCAGACCATAGCCGTTCCGGCCTTGGGCGACCTGCTGGCAGGCATCAAGGCAAAGTTCCTTGAACGCGCCGATCTTTTCAGGCGTTGCGCCGTCCATTTCTTCCAACTGCATCCGGTGGTCAAAGGCAAAGACCCGCATCGTCGGCCAGTCGCCTTTGCGGTTGGTCGCCCAATGTACCTGTTCCAGAATTTCGTCGTTGCGCAGGTCAGGGCGCAAAACGCCGCGTTCAAGGAAGAACTGCAGTTCGGTCCAGCTGGGATAGGCAGGCGCGCAGCCGTGGCGCGATACGGCCAGTGCACCACAGGCGTTGGCGTAGGTCAGGGCGGTTGGCCAATCCTCACCGTCCAGCCAACCTTTCAGAAGACCAGACATAAAGCCATCGCCTGCGCCCAATACGTTGAACACCTCGATCGGGAAGCCCGGGCCGGTTTCACCGTCGTCAAGGCTGTCGGGAATGTCGCCTGTGAAGGCCACAGCACCATCGGCACCACGTTTGCAAACCAGCGTCGCGCCAGACACTTTACGCACAGCACGCAGGGCTTCAATCGTGTCTGTGCTGCCGCCCGCGATGTGGAATTCTTCCTCGGTCCCGACGATCAGATCGAACAGATGCAGCGTGGACTGCAATTTCTGGGTGACCGCGTCCGAGGCAATAAAGCGGTTTTCGCCGTCGCCGTGACCGGACAGACCCCAGAGGTTCGGGCGGTAATCGATGTCGAGCGCGGTCTGCGCGCCGTGTTTGCGCGCCAGTTCCAGTGCTTTGAGAACAGCGGCTTCGGTTCGCGGGTTGGACAGGTGGGTGCCTGTCGCAACGACCGAACGGGAAGACGCGATAAAGTCTTCGTCAACGTCATCTTCGGACAGCGCCATATCGGCACAGTTTTCGCGATAGAAGATCAGGGGGAACTGCTCTTCATCCCGAATGCCCAACAAAACCAATGCGGTAAGGCGTTCCGGATCGGTGATCACGCCTTGGGTATTCACGCCTTCCGCGGCCAGTTGTTCGCGGATAAAGCGACCCATGTGTTCATCGCCGACGCGGGTCAGAAGGGCAGATTTCAAACCCAGACGCGCAGTGCCTGCAGCCATGTTGGTGGGCGAGCCGCCGATGTATTTTTCAAAGCTGGCCATGTCTTCCAACCGGCCGCCTACCTGTGCGCCATATAGGTCAACCGAAGATCGGCCCACAGTAATCAGATCAAGCGTTTTCGTCATATCTCTTTCCATCAAGCGACAGGTTCACGCGCCCAGCTGGTCAGCGTCGCTGCACGGCCCGTCGGCAGCCCAAATGGCGCAGTGAATGCGCGTTGTCTTAACTTTCCAAGGTTGGTTTCGGCCGTACGCCGATCTCCTCCTTGCGGTCAGCGCGACTCGCTTTGTCGCCACTTTCCGCCCTCAATGGAATAAATATTCCATTTTTGCCGCGCGGGCAAGCAAAGATGGAAAATCTTATTCTTTTTGGACGCGCTGCCCCAATGCGACCGCCAGAGTCGTCACCAATGTCATAGAAACGGTTGGGACGCGGAAGGCTTCGACATCGACCTCACGGGCCACCAGAACGACGTCGGCCTCGGGGGCGACGGGGCAATCCGCGCTGTCGGTCAGCAGAATAATCTTGGTGCCACGGGCTTTGGCCTCGGTCACAACATCCAGGGTTTCCGACGAAAATGGCGCGTAGGTCACCGCGAACAGCACGTCATCGGCCCTGAAAGACGCGCTTGCGGCGACCATGCCCACGCCAGAGTGCAGCATGGCCGGAACGCCCATTTTGTTCAGCATATAATGGAAGTATGTTGTGACAGAATAGGCGCGGCGCATCCCGAATAAATGGGTCATTTGCGCGTTCTGGAGCAGGGTAAGTGCCGCTTCTAATTGATCCGGATTCAGGCTGTTTGTGAAATTTATCAGTGATTTGTGGCCAGCCTCGGCGAAATCGGCGAATAGGTTTGTGGCGTCTGGCGCCCCCTTTGCGCGCAACTCGGACAGGCGCGCGTCATAGTCGGGGCGCGACTGCGCATATTCGCTGCGGAACAGGACCTGCATTTCGGAATAGCCCGAAAACCCGAGCGCCTGACAAAACCGCATAAAGGCCGACGGGGCGACGTCGGCCAGTGCAGCCATTTCGGCAACCGTTGAAACAGCCACAAGGTTGATGTTCCGGCGCAGCAGAACGGCACATTGGCGCAACCGCTTGGGCAGGCTGTCATCGATATGGTCCAATCGGTCCAAAAGTTCGGACACGCTACGTGGTGGCTGCGCGGTCTCAGGCTTTGTACTCATGATCGGATCCTTATCGAGATGCGCCTACATTAGCGGTTTATCCCAAAAGTGGAATAAATATTCTGAAATCTAGTGTCGGAAAGTCGATCCGTTCTAAAGGCATTTGCCGTCAGGTTGCAAAATCACCGCGACCCCTTCGCGTTCGCGGCTTTTCTCGGCGGGCAAACAGGGTACTGTACGGCAGAATTTCACAGCAGGCGGAATAGGCAGCGGGATGGACCGATCCGAGATCAAGCCAAGGCTTTGGGCCTTCTCCAGCCGCGAACACGTGTCGTCCGAACCTGTGGCGGACGATCTTGAGTGTGATGTCCTGATCATTGGCGGCGGGTTTACCGGATGCGCAGCCGCCTACAAGGCCGCCCGTTCCGGAGCGCGTATTGTCCTGCTTGAGGCAGAAGAGATCGGCTTTGGCGGATCGGGCCGGAATGTCGGTTTAGTGAACGCAGGCCTATGGTTGCCGCCTGACGACATTATCCACCGTCTGGGTCACACGATGGGGCATCGCCTGATTGATGCATTGGGCGTTGGCCCTGACTTGGTTTTCGAATTGATCGCTGAAGAGGGCATTCAGTGCGATGCCGTCCGTCAGGGCACGCTTCATGTCGCCCATTCCGAAGACGGCTTGGAAAATCTGCAAAACCGCTTCCGGCAGGGCAACGCAGTTGGTGCGCCGCTTCAAATGCTGAACGCCGAGGACACAGAACGCAGGCTTGGCACTAGCGGCTTTCACGGTGCGCTTTTTGATCCGCGGGCGGGCACGATCCAGCCACTGGCCTATTGCCGTGGGTTGGCGCGGGCAGCTGAACGCGCGGGTGCGATGTTGTTCGGGCAAAGCCGTGTTCGGGATCTGCGCCACACGGGTCAGGGGTGGATGGCCAAGGTGAACGGGCAGACAATTACGGCCCAGTCCGTGATCCACGCGACGAACGCCTATCACGACACGATCAAAGGCGGGCCCAAGCCGTCTTTCGCCACGGTTCATTATAGTCAGTTCGCCACCGCGCCCCTGACGCCCGCACAGCGCGAGGTGATCCTGCCCGATGGTGAGGGGTGCTGGGACACGGCGCTGGTGATGACCTCCTTCCGCCTGGATGCCGAGGGGCGCTTGATCCTTGGGACTATGGGCAATGCGGAAGGCATCGGTGGCACGGTTCACCGCAACTGGGCTGAACGCAAACTGGCCGAGCTTTATCCGCAACTGGCGGGCACAGCCTTTACCCATATCTGGCAGGGACGCATTGCGATGACGGCAGATCATCTGCCCAAGGTCGTGGCCTTTGGCCCGGATGCCTTTGCGATCTACGGGTATTCGGGGCGTGGTATCGCGCCCGGTACGGTCTTTGGTATTTGCGCGGCGCGGGCTTTGTTGGGCGACGGGGAAACGGCCTTTCCGCTGCCTGTCTTGCCAGCATACTCGGAACACCTGACCCGATCAAAAACACTATTCTACGAGGCAGGCGCCACCTTGACGCACGCGCTGCCTCAGATACCAAAGGTGTCAAAATTTATAGGAGAAAAGCGATGACCGATCTGATGCACCCCGATGATATCCGCGGGCTTTTTTCCAAAGCGATGTCGGACATGTACCGTGATGAGGTGCCGCAATACGGTGACCTGATCGATCTGGTGCGCGATGTGAACGATGCGGTTCTCGCAGGTGATCCTGATTTGCAGGCCCAAATGCTGGCCGCTGACGAACTGGACCGACTGGATGTCGAACGCCACGGCGCGATCCGTTTGGGCACAGCTGAAGAACTGTCATCGATCCGCCGGATGTTTGCAGTGATGGGTATGTATCCTGTCGGCTATTACGATTTGTCCGTTGCGGGCCTGCCGGTCCATTCCACAGCCTTCCGCCCGATCGAGACTGCCGCGCTGTCGCGCAACCCGTTCCGTGTGTTCACGTCACTGGTGCGGCTGGAGTTGTTGGAAGATCGCGATCTTGCTGCTGCGGCGGCGGACATTCTGGCTCAGCGTCAGATCGTGACGTCCAAAGCGCTGTTCCTGATTGAAACAGCTGAATTGCAGGGTGGCCTGACCAAGCCACAGGCCGAAGAGTTCGTGGCACAGGCGTTGGAAACCTTCCGTTGGCATTCTGACGCGACGGTTGATGCCGAGACATATGAACGTCTGCACGATGCACACCGTCTGATTGCGGATGTGGTCAGCTTTAAGGGCCCTCACATCAACCACCTGACACCGCGTACGCTGGATATTGACGAGGTGCAGCGCCTGATGCCTGAACGTGGCATCGCGCCCAAGGCTGTGATCGAAGGCCCGCCGCGCCGCAATGCTGGTATCCTTCTGCGCCAGACATCCTTCAAAGCGCTGGAAGAGCCGGTGAAGTTCAAAGGCGCCGATGCGGCAGGTACGCACACCGCGCGCTTTGGCGAGATTGAGCAGCGGGGCGTCGCGCTGACTGCCGAGGGGCGCGCGCTTTATGATCGCTGTCTTGCAGAAACCCGCGCGGCGGCGGCTGTTGGCGGGCAGGGGCAGGGCGCGGGTGACTATGTCGATGCGCTGAACACCAAGTTCGCAGCCTTCCCGGATGATCTGGATACGCTGCGCCGCGAAAAACTGGCCTTTTTCCGTTATCGCGCTGTGGGGCAAGCCGCAGGACAGGCCGGTGATGTCGAGGCGCTGATTGCGTCCGGTGCGCTGGTCGCCGATCCTCAGGTCTACGAGGATTTCCTGCCTGTCTCGGCGGCCGGCATTTTCCAGTCCAATCTGGGGTCCGATGCGCAGTCGACCTACGATGCGGCGGCCAATCAGGATGCCTTTGAGGCGGCGCTGGGTGCGACGGTCACGGACCCGACCGGCCTTTATGAAAAGATCCAGAACGACAGCTTGGTTGAGGCGCTAACACAATTGGGCCAAGGGCATCTTTTGGCCGCGTAAGCGTAAAATCTGGGGCAGTTAGCATAAAAAAATGCGTAATCCAGAGGGGCGAATGGTCACATCCGGTAGACCATTCCGCCCAGTTCGGCTAGACGTTCGCAAACGCAGCAAAGGACTTGGATCATGGCTGAACAAACATCTCCAGATATTGTGTATACAAAGGTAGACGAAGCACCGGAACTTGCGTCCCATTCGCTTCTTCCAGTGATTCGCAGCTTTGCTGCCGCCGCGGGCGTGACCGTCGGTGTTAAGGATATTTCGCTGGCTGGCCGCATTATCGCGACCTTCCCCGAGCGTCTGACAGACGCACAGAAACAAGATGATCACCTGGCAGAACTGGGCGAGTTGGTGAAGCTGCCCCATGCCAACGTGATCAAACTGCCGAACATCTCGGCGTCGGTTCCGCAGCTGGTAGCAGCGATCAAGGAACTTCAGGGTCAGGGCTATGATCTGCCCGACTATCCCGAAGCGCCCGCAACAGACGAAGAAAAAGAGGCCCGTGCCCGTTACGACGCGATCAAGGGTTCCGCTGTGAACCCCGTTCTGCGCGAAGGCAACTCTGACCGTCGTGCCGCCGGTGCGGTTAAGAAATTCGCACAAGACAACCCGCACCGTATGGGTGAGTGGGTGTCCGACTCTAAAACACGCGTGGCATCAATGTCGGGCGGTGATTTCTTCTCGAACGAAGTGTCCGCAACGCTGGACAAAGCCGCGACTGCCAAGATCGTTCTGGAAACAGCCGGTGGCGAAACTGTCCTGAAAGAAGGCGTTTCCTACCCCGCGGGTGCCGTTGTCGACGCGACATACATGTCCGCCAAAGCGCTGGGCGCGTTCCTTGAGGACGAAATCGCCAAGACGAAAGACGAAGGCATCCTGTTCTCGCTGCACATGAAAGCAACGATGATGAAGGTGTCGGACCCGATCATCTTCGGCCACGCGGTCAAAGCCTTCCTGAAGCCTGTCTTTGACGACTACGGCGACGAACTGGCGGCACTTGGCGTGAACCCGAACTCGGGTCTGGGTGATCTGCTGAAGCGCGTTGAAGACCAGCCTGCGATCATGGCTGAGATCGAGCGCGTCATGGCTGACCAGCCGCCGATGTACATGGTGAACTCGGACAAGGGCATCACCAACCTGCACGTGCCGTCTGACGTGATCATCGACGCCTCCATGCCCGCGCTGATCCGCGCTGGCGGTAAAGGCTGGGGTCCGGATGGCAAAGAAGCAGATACAAACTGCGTCATCCCCGACAACTCCTATGCGCCGGTCTATGACGAAGCGATCAAGTTCTTCAAAGAAAACGGCAAACTGAACCCGGCAACTGCTGGCACCGTTCAGAACCTTGGCCTGATGGCCCAGAAAGCCGAAGAATATGGTTCGCACCCGACAACGTTCGAGATCCCCGAAGCGGGCACCGTCAAGATGATCCTTGATGACGGCACTGTGCTGCACCAGCACGCCGTTGAAGCAGGCGACATCTGGCGTTCCGCATCGGCGCGCAAAGCACCGATCGAAGATTGGGTGAATCTGGCGATCGAACGCCAGAAGGCAACAGGCTACCGTTCCATCTTCTGGCTGGACGAAACCCGCGCCCACGACGCCGAGCTGATCAAATACGTCAAGCCGATCCTTGAGGCCAAAGGCGTTGCCGACAAGTTCGAGATCATGGCACCCCGCGAAGCTACACGCGCGTCGCTGGAAACCATCACCAAGGGCGAAAACACAATCGCGATCACAGGCAACGTTCTGCGCGATTACCTGACCGACCTGTTCCCGATCCTCGAACTCGCGACATCGGCGAAAATGCTGTCCATCGTGAAACTGATGAACGGTGGCGGCCTGTTCGAAACAGGTGCCGGTGGTTCCGCGCCCAAGCACGTTCAGCAGCTGATGGAAGAAAACCACCTGCGTTGGGACAGCCTCGGCGAATTCTGCGCGCTGGCCGAAAGCCTGAAGTTCCTGGCTGACGCCCGCGACAACGCCAAAGCGCGTATCTTGGGTGAAGCCGTGGAAACAGCGACGCAAGGCATCCTGGACAACGACCGTTCGCCCAGCCGTAAGGTCGGCGAGCCGGACAACCGTGACAGCCACTTCTGGTTCGCGACCTACTGGGCCAAAGCACTGGCCGAGCAGGATCAGGACGCCGAGATCGCCGCACACTTCGCCCCCATCGCCAAAGCGCTGGACGAGAACGCGGACAAGATCGTGGCCGAGCTGGCAGCAGTTCAGGGCCAAGCGGCTGATCTGGGCGGCTACTACCACTCGGACGAGGCCAAGACGACCGCTGTGATGCGCCCCTCGGCGACGTTCAACAGCATCATCGGCTGATCCGCTTAACAGCTTGAAATCCAGACCCGCCAGCGCCCACGCGTTGGCGGGTTTTTCTTTGTCTGCTGCTGACCGGACGCAAACACGAATAGCCCGCAAACTGCAGGCTGGTGTGTTGGATATGAGGGGAAGTGGTGGCGTGGGGGAGACTCGAACTCCCGACCTAACGATTATGAGTCGTTCGCTCTAACCAACTGAGCTACCGCGCCGAACCGTGGGCGGTGGGTAAGACAGCGGGCCGGAGTCGTCAAGCGCTATTTGCCAGAAAAATGCGCTTAGTCGCGATCTATTTGGTTTGGGTCCACATCGGGCAAAACGCAAGCAAGTGTGGCCGTTGGTTTTCCGCCCGGAAACGGAAACAGCGGGCCCGATTGCCCGCTGTTGAAATGTTCGGCGAATGACATTGTCGCCGCTATTTCACGATCTCTTCGTCTTTGACGAACAGGTTGGCCCAGGCACGATCCACCAGTTCCGGTGTCATCTTGTAGGGCAGGCCTTCGAAGTCGCAGACAGCGATCATCTGGTCGATCAGGAAGACCGGCTGATAGTTCGCATAGATGTTGTTGATCGTCGGGTATTTCTTTTTCAGCAGGTGAACGAGGCTTTTCTCGCACAGCTGCATTTTCTTCTTGCGGGCCACCAGCGCGAAGATTTTCAGGAAATCCTCTTGGTTGGGGCCGTCGATTTTCACCTTGAAGAAGATACGACGCAAAGCCGCTTGGTCGAAGATTTCGTTCGGGTGGAAGTTGGTCGAGAACACGACCAGCGTATCGAAGGGCACTTCGAATTTCTCGCCCGATTGCAGGGCCAGAATATCCTTGCCTTCTTCCAGCGGAACAATCCAACGGTTGACCAGTTTCTGCGGCGGTTCGGCCTGACGACCCAAGTCGTCGACGATAAAGATGCCGCCGCTGGATTTCAGCTGCAAAGGAGCCTGATAGGTCCGCGCCGTGGGGTTATAGACCAGATCCAGCATGTCCAGCGACAGTTCACCACCGGTGATAACCGTGGGACGTTCGCACAGCACATAGCGACTGTCGAACAGGTTGCGGCGGCGCAGCTGGGTCGGGTCGTCCAGCATTTCTTCGGCAGCGGAATGGACGATCGGGTCATAAACCGTGATCACCTGACCGGCGTATTCAATGGCGCGCGGCACATAGATTTTATCGCCCATCGCATCGCGAATACCATTCGAGATAGATGATTTACCGTTGCCCGGAGGGCCGTACATCAGGATCGACCGGCCAGAGCCCACCGCGGGGCCAAGCGTGCTAAGCAGCGTGGGCGGCAGGATCAGGTGACCCATCGCCTTGGTCAGCTGTTCGCGGGTGATCTGGACGTTCTTGATCGACTGGCGTTTGACCTGTTCGCGGTAGACGGCAAGCGGCACCGGCATCGCGCCATAGTATTCGGATTGTGCCAATGCCTCGAGCGCGCGGGCGCGACCGGAGTCGGTCAGCTGATAGCCCATCTCATTGCCCGAGTTCGCATTCAGGGTACCCATCGCTTCCAGCAGGTTCTGACCACGAGCAATGTCGACCAGTTCCTGCGTGATCCCTGTCGGCAGGCCGATGGCCACACCCAAATCACGCACAGTGGCAATGTTTTTACGGAACATCGTTTTGATCACGATGTCGCGCATCATCACAATCGGCAGGGCCATATCCGCAAGGCTTTTGGGCGGAGGAGGCGCCATGACATTGGACGTCTGCATGTTCATGATTGGGAACCTATCGCTCGAATTCACTGGTCTTTGTTGACCCAGAAAAGAGCAGGTATTTGTGGCAAGAGCTTGGCTTGCCTCGGGCGTTTTGCAGATGATTTTAGACAGGCAGGCGCAGGGCAACGCCCCGCGCTTACAGGTTTTTATCTGCCGTAAAGGATACCCAGTCCCAGATAGATCGCCAGCGTTCCGCCAAGCGCCAACCCCATCGGGAACTTCTTGGATGGTGCGTCCCAGCTTTCCCAGTCGGGGGCGATTTTACGCAACGGCGTGTATTTTGCCAGACGGTGGGAAGCGAAGGCTGCCAGCAGGGTTGCGGCGAATAGAACCATCAGGAACCGGAGGTCACCAATATGGATAAAGGGTGCGGCGGCCGCGGCGAATTTCGCGTCACCAGCGCCCATAGCACCTGCCGCATTCAGCGCCATGCCTGCCACAAGAACTGCGCCAAAATAGGCGTAGCGCCAAAGGTAGTCTTCAAACGGAAGGGCGAGTGGGCCGATCACGACAAAGACCAGAAACAGCGCCACGACTGTCCCGTTCGTAATGCGCATTTCGCGCATGTCTGTGTAGCACGTGTAGACGCACAACGGCAGAACGAACGGAAAAAACCACAGCGCGGCGGACGAAAGAATATCCATAGTTCCGTCCGACCCGATCAGGAATTTTCCAACGCATCCAAGCTACGCGCGGCAGCTTCGAAATGCTGGGGGTGTGTTTCGAGCGCTTCACGCAAGAGCGACTTCCCGATTTCCACATCGTTCCGTTTGATCGCGGCCAGCGCCATCGTGTGCAACAGCTCGGCCCGTTCGATCTGCGTCATAGGCATGACCGGCAGGGTGTAGTTGCCTTGTGCGCCACGGGCCAGAACAAGGTTGTTTTTGGCTGTGAATAGATCCTGATCGCGCTGGATCGCGTCTGTGAACAACCGCTCGGCCGCGGCACCGTCGCCGCGTGTCAGCTTGGAAAAGCCCCAGTTGTTCAGAACGCCAGCGGGCTGGGTGGTCAGGCCAAGCGCGATTTCGTAGAAGCTGTCGGCCTTTTTCCAATCCTTGTTATAGTCGGCAATGATCGCTTCCAGCTTGTAGCGTTCAAACGTTTCATGTGTCGGGGGAATGGAATTCAGCGTCTCTTCGGCGCGTTCCCACTGACCGGCACGGATCAAAGCATCGGCAAGGTTTGTTTTGTCGGAATTCGTGGCGTCTTCGTGTTCCACCACGCGGTTCCAAGCGCCCACACCTTCGGTCACACGTTTCGCGCGGATCAGCGACAGGGCCAGACCACGGCGGAAATCGATGCGATCGGGGTCCTGGCCCAGACTGCGTTGGAAATAGGACACGGCTTCGTTCGGGTCTGCGACAGTCAGCATGACGTCGTTCAGATCGGTCCCGTCGATAACGTTCACACCCTGAAAGGCGCGGTCCACACTTTGTCCGTCGGACTTGTCACAAGCCGACAGAACGATCAGCCCTGCAACGCAGGCGGCTGTCAAAGAGAGGGGCTGGCGCATTTTTGCGTCCTTTACTGCTCTTGCCTCGTATATTTATGGCTGGATCAGGTAGTCACCCGTACCCCGCCGTACCAGCTTATATTGCTGATCTTCTGATGGATCATAAAACGAATTTTCAAGTTTTGCGATAGCCAAGCGAAGATTGTCACGAATTGAGTCACTTTCGCCATTATCCAGCGCATAGGCTTTCTGGAAAGTGGCCGCTGCTTCGGATAATTTTCCCTTTTCCATCAGGACAACGCCCAGATTGTTCCAGACGGCCGGATTGGTTTCGTCTTCTTTCACGGCACGGCGTAAAACGCGTTCGGCCTGACCCAGACGGCCCATGGCAAGGTTGGCAGAGCCGATACCACTCAGGATTTCGCCGGTCAGCCCGTATTGCACGGCCGCACGTTGATAGGCCTCGATCGCCAGTTCGTATTCCTTGGCGTCCATCAACCGGTGCCCGACCAAAAGCCCGTCAACGGATTCCCCGTTCGGATCGATCGAGGGCGCATAGAGTTGATCAGGCTTGCCGTCGGATGCAGTCAGGCCGCCCGAAGAACAGGCGGCCATAAAGCAGGTCAGGATGGCAGCACCGAAAAGGCGCAAGGGCATAGGGTTGCTCCTAGTTGCCCCCCATGCTCGTGATGCCAACGACCGAGGGACCGACAAGAATAAGAAGTAGCGGCGGCACCGTGAACATCATTGTGGTCAAAGTCATCTTGGTCGGCAACTGGTTCGCTTTTTCTTCTGCGCGCATGACGCGTTTATCACGCATCTCACCCGCATAAACGCGCAGGGCGTCAGCGATTGATGTACCAAAAGTCTGCGACTGGTTCAGAACCGTCACGAAAGACGAAATATCCTGCACGCCGCATCGTTCGGACATGTCGTTCAGAACAGCGGTTTTTTCCTTACCGGCTTTCATTTCGTAGCTGACCATCAGGAATTCGTCGGCCAGGTTCGGGAAAGAGGCCCGCAATTCCTTTGAAATCCGCAAAATCGCTTGGTCCATGGACTGGCCCGCTTCCACGCAGACCAGCATCATGTCCAAGGCGTCGGGGAAGCCATCCTGAATTTCCTGACGCCGTTTATCTGCACGTTTCGTGACCCAGTATTTCGGCCCCATGTAGCCGACAACGCCCGGACCAAGCACCCACATGATCATGTCTTTGGTGGTGCTGTCGGTGCCAGCGTTCAGGCTGTAGTAAAGCGCGCCCAAGCCAAGTCCAGCCAACGCCAGCGCGAATTGGGCAAAGTAATATGTCCGAACGGCATCTTTGCTGCGGTAGCCGGCTTGCTGCAGTTTGGATTTGATGTCCGACAGTTCTTTTTCATCGGTCGGTTCAAGAAACTGGGCGTATTTGTTCAGTTTGTCGTTGCGACCCTTTTCGCGAAGGATCGCTTTGGTTTCTTTCTGAACCTTGGCTTGCTGCGCTTCTTTCAGCTTATCCATCGGGTCCGGTTTTTGGGACATAACGATGGGGATACAGGCCAGCAGCAGCAAAAGCCCTACGCCACCCAAAAGGATGATGGGGCCAGCAGGGCCCAATAGCCCGGTGATGGCAGCATTGATATTGGCAATGAAATCCATGACAGGCTCCGAGTCAGACTTTGATATTTACAAGCATGCGCATGATGAAAAGGTTCAGCGCGAGGAAGATTGCGACAAAGAAACAGCCGGGGATGAACCACGGGTGATCCAGAACCGGATCGTAGTAATCGGGCTTTGTCACCTGAATGAAGATCAGCGCGGCCACAGGGAAGCCGGACAGAAATTTACCGGACCACTGCGCTTCGGCGGTGATCGCCTTAACCCGCCGGAACAGGCGGAAGCGGGCGCGGATGACTTTGGCGAGACCTTCAAGGATTTCGGCAAGGTTACCACCGGACTGCTGCTGGATCGAAACGGCCACCGCGAGGAAGCGCAAATCCTGCATGTCCAGACGTTCAGCCATGTGTTTCAGCGCTTCACCAATGTCGCGGCCATAGGCGCTTTCATCCGCGATGACGCCGAACTCGGTTGCCAGCGGGTCCTTAATTTCCTTCGAAACGATCGAAATTGCCGAATTGAACGGGTGGCCAACGCGCAAGCTGCGGACCATAAGTTCGACCGCATCAGGCAGCTGTTCCTCGATCATGCTCAGGCGTTTCTTGGCCTTCATGTTGACCCATGTGAAAACACCGCCAACACCGAACATGATCGACAGCAGAATGCGCACGGCCAAGCCGGTTTCGGTGCCAAAGGTCAGTCCGAAGTAGGCAAAAACGGTAACGCCGATCATCAGCAGGATAAGCTGTTGCGGTGTAAATGCGATTGCAGCCTTCTGGGCGCGGTCGGCTAGAAGGGAATAGATCGGCAGGCCCCGATTTTCCGAGTGCTGGTCCATTTCCTTACGAAGGGTGGCAAGTACCTCTTCGCGGCGCGTGCCTTTGTCCAACATTTGCAGACGGCGGTTCACCTTGGAATTCAGGCTGATCGATTTCCCGAAGATGACCAGATAGGCGCCTTCGACAAGCACCAGAACGCCAACAAAAATAGCGCCGTAGATAATAAATTCGACGTTTAACATAGTGGGTTACTCTGCTCTGAAGGGCTCATAAATCGACGAGGGTAAATCAAAGCCCCACAACTTGAAGCGGTCCGCAAAGTGGCTGCGCACGCCTGTCGCCGTAAAGTGGCCGATGATCTTGTTGTCCGGACCCAGACCGACCCGCTGGTAGCGGAAGATTTCCTGCATCGAGATAACTTCGCCTTCCATCCCCGTAATCTCGGTGATCGAAGTCATGCGGCGCGAACCGTCCTGCAGACGCGAGGCCTGTACGATGAGGTTTACAGCCGATGCAATCTGCGAACGCATCGCTTTCAGCGGCATTTCGATGCCAGCCATCGCGATCATGTTTTCCAGACGGGCAACACCGTCACGGGCCGAGTTGGCGTGGATCGTGGTCATCGACCCGTCGTGACCGGTGTTCATGGCCTGAAGCATGTCGATAACTTCTTCACCACGGGTTTCCCCCACGATGATCCGGTCAGGGCGCATACGCAGGGCGTTTTTCAGACAGTCGCGCGGGGTTACCGCACCTTTGCCTTCAACGTTCGGCGGGCGACTTTCCATCCGTCCCACGTGGGTCTGTTGCAACTGAAGTTCCGCCGTATCCTCGATCGTCAGGATACGTTCCGAGTTGTCGATAAAGGACGACAGCGCGTTCAGCGTGGTCGTTTTACCGGAACCTGTACCGCCCGAAACGATAACGTTCAGTCGGGTGGAAACAGCGGCCTGAAGATAGAGCGCCATTTCATCCGTAAACGCGCCGAAATCGACCAGATCCTGAATGCCCAGTTTGTCTTTTTTGAACTTACGAATGGACACCAGCGATCCGTCAACGGCGATGGGTGGAACCATGGCGTTGAAACGCGAACCATCCTGCAAACGGGCGTCAACGTAAGGGTTTGATTCATCTACACGACGGCCCACGGCGGATACGATCTTGTCGATGATCCGCATCAGGTGTTTTTCGTCTTTGAACGTGACGTCCGACAGGCTCAGCTTGCCGTTTTGTTCGACGAAAATCTGCTGCGGGCCGTTGACCAGAATATCCGAGATCGTTTCGTCTTTCAGAAGCGGCTCAAGGGGCCCGAGGCCCTTCACTTCGTCGTACAAATCCTGGTTCAGGGTCATGCGTTCTTCGCGGTTCAGAACGATGGCCTTTTCCGCAAGCGTCTCGGTCGCAATCGCGCTGATTTCTTCCTTCAGCTCGGCCTCGGAGGCGTGATCAAGCGCGGCAAGGTTCAGGTTATCCAGAAGGGCGCGGTGCAATTCCAGCTTGATTTCAGCCAGACGTTCTTTGCGCTTCTTTTCCTTGTCGACAGGCGCCGCCTGTGCCGCACGTTTTGTTGCGATCTTCTGAACGGGTTTCGCCGGGGCCGTTTTCACGACCTCCGGTTTTGCCGCGGTAGCGACAGCCTGTGCTGTGGGCGCTTCTGGAGCGGATTTTTTGTATCTGGAAAACATTTACAACAAGTCCTTTATGCCGCTTCCGAGTCCGACCGTCCGACGTCGAACAACGATTGCGCCAATTTGGTGATTTCTTTCCGCAATGGATTTTTTCCAGCCTGCGTCGCCAGAGGAATGCCGTGATCGCAGGCTTGCGTGACCTGCTTGCCGCCATCGGGCAGTTGCAGGTCGATCTGAATGCCTAGGCTTTCTGCCATGCGCTTGGCGCGGCTGCGGCCCTGCAGGTCGGTGAATTTCGGGGCGCGGTTCAGCACGAAACGCAGCTTTTCGAACGGCAATTCTTCGGACTGAAGGGCGCGTTTGAAACGTAGCGTGTTCTGTGCGGAACGCATGTCCAGTTCGACCAGCGCAAAGAAAACCTGCGCTTCGGTCAGAACTGTTTCCGTCCACATAGTCAGGGCAGGGGGCATGTCGACGATAACAAAGTCGAAATGATCACGCGCAAGATCCAGAAGCTTTTTCACTTCTTGCGGGCCCAGCATATCCAGCGGCAACAAATCGGACGGTGCAGTCAGAACCTGAAGCTTATCTTCGAAACTGACCAAGGCCTGGGCAAAGCTGTCTTCATCGACCTGATCGATGTCTGCCAAAAGTTCGACGACGATTTCCTTGCGCGGCAGGTCCAGATAGGTCGAAACCGACCCGAATTGCAGGCCAAGATCGATTATGCAGACGCGTGGCGACTTGTCCTTGTCGATATTGGCCAGTTCCCAAGCAAGATTGACCGCAAATGTGGTCGCGCCTGTGCCACCTGCAAACCCTTGTACAGCGACAAGAACGCCATCGCCGTCAGACTTGAGGCGCACCTGATTTTCCTGAACCATTGGAATAGGCTCTGGCGCTGGTTTGTTCAGGCGTTCAACTGCAGCGGCCAGTTCACCCTCGGGCAGGGGGTAGGGTACGAATTCGTCTGCGCCTGCTTTCAGCAACCCGTGCAAAGCCGCAGGGGACACGTCCTCTGCGATCAGCATGACTTTGATATTGTTGCTTTTTGCGGTGTTCACAATCGCTGTGATGACGTCCAGATTTTCTTCATCCGTGTCGTCAATCGCCAGCGCGACGAACTCCAGCTTTGTGGCCTCGGGTTGCTGTAGGAAATTCATCGCCTCGGTAAAGCCAAGGTCACCCCAGCTTTCGCCCAAGAGCGTTTCCATGTCTTCGATCAACAGGTCAAACAACTGCACGTCGCGACTGATCGTGCAGGCGCGGATGCCCAGTTCATTCTCCGCGGAACTTGCTACATCGGTCATCTTGCCTTGCGTCCTTCTACTCTTCTAACGAAGCGAAGAAATTGCAGACGCACTCTGCGATCTTCTTGCCCCGTTAACCGGAACCCTGCCGTTCGCAGGGATTCCCAGCCTCAGAGAAGAATTTCACAGGCAAAGGCGGCAACATTTGGACCAAAAAACCGTAATTGTACGGAATTATTGGACGATGCCTAGATTACTCAGCCAAAGAGATGCCGCCACTATCCAAAGAGCTCAGCTTGGATTCTGGTGCCGCGCTGTTGATGTATTCGCGATAGACGACTTCCGCGTATTTGCCATCCAGCAAGCTGGGGTGTCCATCGACGAAACCAGCGACTTCGGTGACAGTCCGGCGGTTGCGGCGTTCGCGACCTTCGGTGACGATCAGAGGCTGGGTTTCTCCATAAGAAACAACAGCTTCTAGACGCGAGGTGCTGACGCCCTCGGATGCAAGAAAGGCGACGACCGCGCGGGCGCGAGCCATGCCTAGACGTTTGTTATAAGCTTCCGAGCCGACAGCATCTGTGTGGCCGAAGACTTTGAAGCGGACCTCGGGGAACTGGCGGATCCAGCGCGCTTGTTCACGCAAAGTATCACGCGCGCCACCGTCAAGTTGGGCACTGTTGAACGCAAAGTTGACAGTTGTCAGAACTTCGGACGCAAAACGCTGGGCCAGATCGTAGGTATACTGTTTCTCACCGGTCATAATGGCGACGTTGTTCATGGTCGCGTCGCCAAAGTTACCGGGATCGATCAGCGCACCGGATTCACGATAGAATGCGGTGTAAACCGGATCCTGTGTGACCTGAGTGCAGCCAGCGACCAGGCTGGTGGTCAGAGCGGTCGCAATCAGCGCTTTTTGCGTGTGTCCCAACATACTCTTAATCCAACACATATCCGTAGGACCCTGTAAAGTCCTGCGTGGCGACTTCACCGGCAACACCTTTCGGCTTGCGCGAACCGTCTTGGACGCGGCCAAACAGGAAAAGGTCTTTTTCGGTGGGCGGACGGACACGATCTGTGGGCAGGGCCAAAGCCTCGCCTCGGGTCGGTGTCACGAGATGCGGGGTCACGATGATGACCAGTTCGGATTGTTCACGCGAATACTCGGCACTGCGGAAAAGCGCGCCAATCACCGGAATATCACCCAGCCACGGCACCTGACCGTTCAGATCGCGGAAATCGTCCTGCAACAAACCGGCAACAGCAAAGCTTTCGCCATCACGAAGTTCGACTGTTGTCGCAGCTTCGCGGCGGGTAAAGGCGTTGATGCGGATCGCAGCCAGATCGATACCGTTGTTGGTATCAAGCGCGGAAACCGCTGTTCGCATTTCCAGATTGATCAGATCGCCATCAACAACACGCGGAACAAAGTTCAGCTCGATGCCGAAGGGTTTGAATTCGATTGTGACAGTGTCGTTCTGGGCGGCCACCGGAACAGGATATTCGCCGCCAGCAAGGAACGATGCCTCTTGACCGGACAAGGCTGTCAGGTTCGGTTCGGCCAGCATCCGGACGATGCCTTTTTCTTCCATGGCTTCCAGCAGGATACCGATTTCCAGATCGCCAGCGTTAAAGCCAAAGACTGCACCGCCTTCTGTGGCATTACTGAAGCCTACCGGCTCACCAAGCGTGTTGCCGTCAAGCCAGCCGCCTGTTTCCGAAGCAACGCCAAGGTTACCACCTAACAGATCGCCGCCGATCGAGACGCCGGACCGAAGTGCTTTGGACACGGACCGCTGCATTTCGGCAAATCGGACTTTCAGCATAACCTGCTGCACGCCGCTGACGCTCATCAGGTTCGACACACGCTCGGGCGCATAGCGTTCTGCAAGGCTGAGCGCGCGATCAAGCTTTTGGGCCGACGACACTGTACCGCTTAGAACGATACCGTCGTTGGCCGTCCGGACTTCGATCTTTTCGCCGGGCAGAATCTGACGCAGGCGTTCTTTGAATTCAGTCACATCCGCGGCAACGCGCACGTCAACGTTGGTGATCAGTTTGCCGTTGGCATCCAGAATGGTCAGCGTTGTGGTGCCCGGCGCCTTGCCCAGAACGTAGATTGTTCTGTCGGACAGGGACGAGATATCTGCAATTGCGGGGTTTGCGATGGAAAGCTCGGCAAATGGCACGTCGCTTTCAACAACCACAGCGCGGTTCATCGGCACATTCAAAGCCGAACCCACGTTGCCGCGAACCACGCGCAACGTGTCTGCCTGCACTGCAGGTGCGTTAAATCCCAAACACAGGCCAAGTCCCAATAGGGCGGCCTTAATCGTTCTATCGAATTTCATGTGACCTGCCTTTCCGATCACGCCTCAAACGCGGGTCTTTTGCCCACTGTTGGACGGATGATGCGCGAAATTCTGTTTTTATGCAAGAATCAATGACTTCTGCGCACAACCTTTTGTGGGCAAGAGGCAACACGCCCTGATTTCACAAAAGAAAAAGCGCCCGCTTGGGGCGCTTTTTCCTGGTTCCGGGGTCGTGCTTAGTTTGTGCAAGGGATGCGGATTTCAACCACATCGCCGCCACGACGCGTCCGGATCGAGCAGGTCTTGGGCTCTTGTTTGATCTCGGCCTTTTGTTCGGGAACGATGCCAAGCAGCGTTTCCTGGTCGATTTCAATGGCGGTCGCAACGGTGTCGTCGTTCGAACCCAGAAGGGACAGCGACAGGCGACCGGTGGACTGGGCTTGTGCCAGAGCCGCAACGATCTGCGGCGTGGCCGCGACGGTAACGGTTCGCGCAATTGTTGCGCTTGTGGTTTCCACATTGGCTGTCTGGTCGATCGCGATCAGTTCGATACCGGACTGGATCAGCTTGGTCACGTCCTGACTGCGGCCGGTGTTTGACGAAGATTTCACACGGCCTGTCCAGTATACGTCAACGCGGTCACCGGGGCGCAGGAAGCCGGAAACACCGGATGCCACGTCAACCTTGATCGCAAAGGCACGTTCGCCCTTTTCAAGGCGCGATGTCAGGCCGGCGCCATCGCCGGGCTCGCCGACTTTCACCTTCATGAAGGCTTCGTTCTTTTCAATCTGGCGCAGCGCGACGCGTTCTTCGTCACCGGGAACGATCAGCGGGTTTTCTTCGTCGAAGTAGCCCTCGGGCAGTACATCAACGGGCCAGTGCGCAAGACGGAAATCGGCGTCGGTGATGACTTCTCCGTAGCCGATGGCGCGCTTGGCGACAAAAATCTCTTGGGTGGGGACGGCTTCGGCTGTCTTGGCCCGCTCTTCCTGAAGAGCGTTCTCATAAGCGCCGATATAATTCTGGGTCATATAGACTGCAAACCCGGCAAGTCCGAGGCCTGCGATCAGGACCACTCCGAAAATCAGTCTCATGTTTTACCCCTTTTCTTTCTCCGGCCCTAAGGCCGTCTGCTCATTCGGCGCGAACAATGCCGCGCCGTCGAAAATTCGGATTATTCTTCGTTGTAGATGGCCGTTGCCGCTGCCTGAGCGAGGCCCTTGGTGCTGACTTCAATCTGCCAGTAGGCAAACAAGCACAGGCCAATCACGCCCGCAGTCAAAACAACCCAGTCAACAGTCACCGCCCCGTCTTCACGGGTCACGAAACGACTTAGGAAACCATTTTTCATACAACCACACCTGTTTTGCATTCAGCCGCTGCTATCGGCCTGTTGCGCGTTTCTGCTGTCATGCCCGGGGTTCTGCGTCGGGCGTCTGACGTTTTGTGCCTCGGTTTCCGAGATGCGGTTGAACCGCGTTCCAGCTGCACAATGTCCCGAAATTTTTGCTCGAATTTTCCGGGGTGCTTTCCTGAAAAAAGCGCGAGGCTGCTAGAGCCATCGCGCTTGGGTGGGATGGCCAGGCGGGCCATCCCGTAGCGATAGACGCTAGACGATTATTCTTTCGAGAAACCGTCGTTTTCGCCGGAAACAGCTGTCGCAGCTGCGCCGATCAGAGCCTTGGAGTTTGTTTCGATTGTGGAGTAGGCTGCAACGGCCAGACCAACAACAGCAGCTGTCAGAACAACCCAGTCTACAGTTACAGCGCCGTTTTCGTCTGCGCGGAAGTTTTTGATGAACTTGATCATGGTAGTCTCCGTAAATTTACAAGTTTACTCTGTTCTCTCACCGCGTCGCTGCGTTCCGGGGTCTCTCACATCCCTGCATCGCTGCGGTATGTCGCTATATGGCCTTCTGATTCCGGCAAGAATTGGGCCTGAATTAAGCGATTCCAAAAAAATTTAACTTTCGAGCAGGTTTTTTCGCAAGGTGCTGAAAATAAAAGAATAAAAATGTATCTTTCGAGAAGTGCTAGTGTGAAAGGCCTTGGATTGAGGCAAATTTGGTTCGTTTTGACACAATCTAAGGGCGTATGATGCGCGAAATCGTAAGTTGATGTACAATATGAGCAAAAGATAACGAGGCAGTCTTTAAGAATGAAACCTATCTCATGGATCGCCGCTGCGGTGCTGCTGCTTTCTAGCGTTTCACCGGCAGCCGTTGTCGCCCAAGAGGCGTCGTCGTTTCCCGAGTTTTCCGCAAAGCGTGTAAAACCGCCCAAGGCAGGCGCGACGAAACGTATCAATGTACAGATCGCTCCACGCGCGAATCCCGCTGTCGCGCCGCCGCCTGTTTCAAACGCAGTGCCTGTCGCGGCTGCGACGGCCACGCCCAAAACGCCCACTGCCGGTGATGCGCGATACGCGTGGTATTGGAATGTTGTGTCGTCTGGTTTGGAAGATACCGGTCCTCACAGGCTTGATCCGGCGCTTGTCGCGCTGCGATCCGGTCCGGAAGGGGCGGCTGTGTCTGCGCCCCGCCTGCAAGACATTCAGGATATCGCCGCCCGCTACGGTGTCGATCTGCTGCGCCATAGCGTGGGGACAGATGTGTCGCCTGCTTTGGCGTTGGCTGTCATGGTTGTTGAATCCGGTGGCCGCGTGGATGCCGTCAGCTCTGCAGGTGCGCAGGGGTTGATGCAGCTAATGCCCGCGACGGCGGAGCGGTTCGGGGTTTCGAACGCAATGGATGCCTCTGACAATATCAAAGGCGGAATCGCTTTCCTCGACTTTCTTATGAAGAAGTTCGAAGGCGATCCGATCCTTGTTCTGGCTGGGTATAACGCGGGCGAGAATTCGATCGGGTCCAACGATGGCGTGCCGCCTTTTGTCGAAACCCGTGATTATGTGCCCAAGGTTCTTGCCGCATACGAAACAGCGCGCGGACTGTGTCGCACGCAGCCGATGCTGTTGTCAGACGGCTGCGTGTTCAACGTTTCTCAGTAAGTGCCTTCGCGCAGGACCGCACCGGGGTTCATGATGCCATTGGGGTCAAGTGCGGCCTTGATGGCGCGCATTGCCGCCAGTTTCACAGGATCACCATAGCGTTCCAAATCTTTGACCTTCAGGCGACCAATGCCGTGTTCGGCGCTGACCGATCCATCCATTTCATGCACCAGATCATGGATCACACGTTTGATGTCGTCCCTTTGGTGTTCATGCTCTGCCCGCGAATGTCCGGGGGCAGGGAACACATTATAGTGCAGGTTGCCGTCACCCACGTGGCCAAAGCAGTTCACACGGAACGCACCGACCGTTTCCAGCCGTTTGATGCCCTCGGGGATAAACGCCGGGATCGCCGACAACGGGATCGAGATGTCGTGCGACGACACAGCACCGATCATGCGGTTCGCTTCGGGGATGCGTTCGCGTACGGCCCAGAAATCCTGTGCCTGCTGTTCCGACTGGGCAATCAGCCCGTCCGAGACGAGTTCTTGTTCTAGCGCGTCTCCAAACAGGGTTTCCAGCGCCTCTTGCGGATCAAGCCCACCTGACACGCCGATTTCGATCAGAACAGTCCATTCAGGGATGTCTGCAAACGGCAGGCGGACCTCGGGCAGGGTTTCGGCCAGAAAATCCATGCCCGTTCGGTGCATCAATTCAAACGCGCTGATGGTTTCGCCAAAGGTCGAACGCGCGAGAGACAGAAGCGATAGGGCGGCGGTGGGGTCCGTAACCACCAACATCGCTGTGCCGGTCTTTGCAGGGCGCGGCGACAGGCGCAAGCTGGCGGCAGTGATGATGCCAAGGCTGCCTTCCGCCCCGATCAGCAGATTGCGCAGGTCATATCCTGTGTTGTCTTTGCGCAGGCGTTTCAGCCCGTGCCAGATTTCGCCATTAGGCAAGACGGCCTCAAGCCCGAGGCACAGTTCACGGGCATTGCCGTAGCGCAGCACATTCACGCCGCCGGCGTTCGTGGCCAGCAACCCACCGATGCGGGCCGATCCCTCGGATGCCAGTGACAGCGGGAACAGGCGATCAACGTCTGCGGCGGCGTCCTGAATAGTGCTTAGGATTGCGCCTGCTTCGGCCACCAAAACGTTTTCATCCGGATAAACCGCACGGATTTTCATCATCCGTTCCAGCGACACCAACAGCGGCTTCGTCACTTCGGACGGTGCAATCTGGCCACCGACCAATCCCGTGCCGCCACCATAGGGCACAAGACCGACCTGCGCTTCATTCGCCAGTTTGACCAGCGTCGCGACCTCTTCTGTCGTGCGGGGCATGGCGACGTGCGTGGCGGCACCCGTCCAGCGACCGCGCGGTTCTTCCTGAAAACGCGGCTCGGCCTCGCGGATCGTATCGGCGGGCAGTGCTTGGGTCAGGGTTTCCAGAAACGCGTCAGATGCAGGGTTCAGGGACACAGCGGGAATTCCTTATTCGGTGGTCCCTTTCACTTAGCCCGATATGTCGGGCAACCCAAGCTGTAGTTAATCTGACAACCACTGCGGTTCGAGAACGATAATTGTCGGGCGGTCGGGCAGGGTGGCCAGAGAGACCTCAAGGCTGCTGCGACCATCGCGAAGGATGACGAATTCATCCGAGACGTCGTTCAGGAAGCTGGTCAGGGCCATGCCGCTGAACCAATGCATCGGAATAATGATCCTGCTTTTCAGGCGTTCGATCACGCGGATCATGGCCGCACGTTCCATGGTAAAGCCGCCATCGACAGGAACCATCAGCACGTCCAACCGGCCCAAGGCCGCGTATTGTTCGTCGTTCGGTTCGTGGTGCAGGTGGCCCAGATGACCGATGCACAGGCCTTCGACCTCGAACACAAAGATCGAATTGCCGTTTTCCTCGACCCCGCCAAAGCCGGATCTGATATCGGTCGACACATTTCGCACCAGCATTTCACCCAGATCAAGATAGTGGTCGATCCCTTCGCCAAACTCGCCCCAGCCATTCAGCGGGTGGGCGATGGCCGGATCGGGGTTTGCTGTCCAATGGGTGTCATGGGCGTGGTTCATCGTGACAACATCGGGGATTAGCGTTGTGTTGCCGATGAAACCAGTGAAATCGGTGACGGCATTCAGCCCGCCTTGGGTCTGCAGCAAGAACGAGGCATGCGAGATATAGTGAAGGCGTACCGAAAATTCCGGCACAGGGTCCGTCCAGGACGCTTTGTGCACGTACTGCATCCATGGATTGGCGTCAGCAATGGCGATGCAATGGGACGGGCGCCGCGTGTCATCTGTTTGTGCGCTGGCTGTCAGCGCCGTGACTGCTGAAAAGACGAAAGTAAGAAGTGCTGAAATACGCATGACCGGATCTCCTGTATAAAGAGTAGCCCTGTCAGTGCTCTTGGTTCCTCACAAAACCGTGTGCTGATCAGCCGACGGTGGTTCGACCGCGACGGTCCATCCGGAGCGATGAATAAAGCACATGGGTCCGCCAGCGCCCGTTGATTTGCAAATAGCTTTGCGCGACGCCTTCGTATTTGAAGCCCGAGCTTTCCAGCAACGCGCGCGAGGCGACGTTTTCCGGCAGGCAAGCCGCTTCGATGCGGGACAGGTCCAACTTTTCATAGGCGTGGTGCACCATCGCCTGAATGGCTTCACGCATATACCCATGGCGGGCAAAGGGCTGGCCTGTCCAATATCCCAAAGTCCCACATTGCGCGGGGCCACGGCGGATGTTGTCCAAGGTCAGTGCGCCGACCAGCGCATTGTCTTCGCGACGGATCAGGAACAGCGGAATGGCGCTGCCTGATGCGATAGACCGGCTGGCCCAGTAGACACGGTTGGTGAACGACTTGCGGCTAAGATGATCAGCGGCCCATGTCGGTTCCCACGGGACCAGATAGTCACGACTATCGGCACGCAGGGCCGTCCAAGGGCCAAAGTCAGAGTGCATAGGCGGGCGCAGCGTCAAACGCTCGGTTTCGATCCGGAGTTTGCGCCGCATTCCCAGCATCAGGCCACCCGACGTTGTTCCAGCGCATCCAGCGTGGGCGCATCAGCGACAGGACCATAAAGCGCCATCGCGGACTTGGCCTTGCTGATCATGTCTTCACCAAAGGCCTGCACGTCGTCGGTCGTTACCGCATCAATCTTGGCAACGGTGTCTTCCAGCGGCGGTACCTTGCCCCAGATTTGCAGCATACGCGCCTGACGTTCAGCGCGCGATGACGGGCTTTCCAACCCCATCAGCAGACCAGCCTTCATCTGGGTACGGGCGCGGTTGACCTCGGCCTCGGACATGTCCTGCGCAGCGCGCTTCATCTCGTCGATGGTGATTTCGGCCAGTTGGCCGACCTCTTCACCTGATGTGCCTGCGTAGATCGTGGTCATGCCGGTATCGGCATAGGCGCCGGACTGGGCAAAGATCGTATAGCACAGGCCGCGCTTTTCACGGATTTCCTGAAACAGACGCGAAGACATGCCGCCACCCAAAGCGGTGGTATAGATCTGCGCGGTGTAAAAGGCTGGGTCGCGGTAGCCCGGGCTTTCAAAGGCTAGCGCGAAATGGGCTTGTTCCAAAGCTTTGTCATGACGGGTTTCGCCGCCAGTGAAATGCGCAGGTTCCCATTCGTCGTTGCCATGTGGCGCGAGATGCCCGAACAGCGCCTCGGCCTGTTTGACCAATGCGTCGTGATCCACAGCACCGGCGGCAGACAGGATCAGACGGTCAGGGCCATAGTGTTGATCGACGAAACCCGCCAGATCATCGCGGCCAAAGGACTGCACCCGTTCGGAAGGGCCAAGGATCGTGCGGCCCATGGCCTGATCAGCGTATGCCTTTTCCTGAAGCCAATCGAAGATGATGTCGTCGGGTGTATCCAGCGACTGACCGATTTCCTGCAGGATCACATGGCGCTCGGTCTCGATCTCTTTGGCGTCGAAAACGGGGTTCAACAGAATGTCGGAAATCACATCCAGCGCCAGACCACAGTCAGCAGCCAGAATACGCGCGTAATAGGCTGTCACCTCGCGCGAGGTGTAGGCATTGATATAGCCGCCCACATCTTCGATCTCTTCCGCGATCTGAAGCGCGCTGCGCGTTTTGGTGCCCTTGAACGCCATATGCTCAAGGAAATGCGCGATACCGTTCTGTTCGGGCCGTTCGTGCCGCCCACCGGCTGTTACCCAGATGCCAAGCGAAGCGGATTCCAGGCTTGGCATGTTTTCAGTAACAATTCGGAACCCGTTCGACAGGGTTGTGATTTCTACGCTCAAGATGCGATCCGGTCTTTGATAAGGGTTTCCAGTGCCGTCAGGTCGTTGGCCGCGCGTGTGACGCGTTCATCGCGGTCGAACAGATCGGCCATGCGTTCGGGCAGGTCGGGGCGTATGCCGCTGGCCTTTTCCACCGCGTCGGGGAACTTGGCAGGGTGGGCCGTCGCCAACGTGATCATCGGGGTATCGCTGTTGCGCTGGTCTTCAGCCACTTTCACGCCGATGGCGGAATGCGGGCACAGCAGTTCGCCCATGCTCTGGTTCGCCATAGCAATGGTCGCCAGCGTTTCTTCCTCGGACACGCGGCCGGAGTCGAAATGTTCGCGCAAAGCCTGAAGCGCGCCTTGGCTGACGTTGAAGCCGCCACCGTTTTTCAACTCGTCCATCAACTGCGCCACGGCATTGCCGTCGCGGCCATAGGCATCAAACAGCGCGCGTTCGAAGTTCGAGCTGACCTGAATATCCATGGAGGGCGAAATCGACGGTGTGACGGTGTCAGTCACATAGCCGCCTGTCGACAGGCAGCGGTGCAGAATGTCGTTCTGGTTGGTTGCAACCACCAGACGGTCGATCGGTAGACCCATCTTTTTGGCGATATAGCCGGCAAAGATATCGCCGAAGTTGCCTGTGGGCACAGTAAAGCTGACCTTACGATCCGGCGCGCCAAGGCTGACGGCGGACGAGAAGTAATAGACCACCTGTGCCAAAACCCGTGCCCAGTTGATCGAGTTCACGCCTGCAAGGCGGACCTCGTCACGGAAGTCGAAGTGGTTGAACATGTCCTTCAGACGCGCCTGAAAGTCGTCAAAGTGACCGTCCAATGCGATGGCATGCACGTTCGATTCCAATGGTGTCGTCATCTGGCGGCGCTGTACCTCGGACACGCGGCCATGGGGGAACAGGATGAACACGTCTACCGCATCCAGACCTTTAAAGGCCTCGATTGCGGCGGAGCCTGTGTCGCCCGATGTTGCACCTACGATGGTGACGCGTTCGCCACGACGTGTCAGCGCCTCTTGGAACAGCTGACCGATCAGCTGCATCGCAAAGTCTTTGAACGCGAGCGTCGGGCCGTGGAACAGTTCCAGCAGGAAGTGACCCGGTGCCAGTTGCACCAGCGGCGCGCGGGCGCCGTGGCCGAAACCAGCGTAGGCCTTGCTGATCAGATCGCCAAAGGTTTCGTCGCTAAAGCTGTCGCCAACAAAGGGGCGCATCACGCGGAAGGCAGTTTCTTCATAGCTCAGGCCATGCAGCGCGCGGATGTCGTCGGCGGACATCGTCGGAATGGTTTCCGGAACATAAAGGCCGCCGTCGCGGGCCAAGCCCGACAGCATTGCATCTTCAAAAGTCAGAACCGGGGCGGAGCCGCGGGTTGAGACATATTTCATAGCTCGGGTCCTTTCTGCGCACGCATGGTGCGAGCGATATAGACAGCGGTCATGAGCGTCCAGACCGCAGCAAGCGAAAACCATGTGATGGCGTATTGCAGGTGATCATTGGGAATGCCCTCGGTCGAGACAGGCAGGGGCATGATCCCTTGATCGGCGGGGGTTTCCTGTCTGGCGATGACCAGCAAAGGTTCGGTGCCCAGTTCTTCCGCCAGCGCGCCGATGTCACGGGCGAACCAGATGTTCTTGGCGGTGTCGTTTTCAGGGGTCGAACTGTTGCGATCATCGGGCCAGTGCAGGTTGCCCAGAATTTCGGTGTCGCCCAGACGGCGAATGGCGTCCTTGTCTTCCAGATCGACAAATCCACGATCGACCAGAACGGAGCGACCTGTGTCGGTGGTGAACGGTGCGATCACGCGGTAACCAGCGCCGCGGCGTTTGACCGACACCAGCACGTGTACCTCGCCATCGCCGTAGACGCCGGACAGGGACACAGGTTGGTATTTCTGTTCTGTCGGGTCGATCATCGTGGGCAGCGGTTCAGGCGCGCCGTCGATACGTGTTTCTATCTCGTTCAGAATGCCGCGCTTCCACTCAAGCCGCTGCATCTGCCACGTGCCCAGTGACAGCAGAATTGCGGTTCCGATGACGCCGAAAAGGAGAGGAACGATAATACGGTTCAAAGCGCACACATATTGGTTTGATCGTGTCTGGCGGTGTGTATCGCCCGATGACGGGCCTTTTCAACCATAAAGCCCGCCAAGTGGCGGGCTTTTGGAATTGGTGTGGGGCTGTTGCCCGGTGGAGCCTAAGGCTTAGCCACCCCAGACGTAGACAGCTGCGAACAGGAACAGCCAGACAACGTCAACAAAGTGCCAGTACCAAGCCGCCGCTTCGAAGCCGATGTGCTTCTCGGCGGTGAAGTGACCCTTCATCAGGCGCAGAAGGCAGATGAACAGGAAGATGGTACCGATGATGACGTGCATGCCGTGGAAGCCTGTCGCCATGAAGAAGTTCGCACCGTAGATGTTGCCCGAGAAGCCGAATGCAGCGTGGCTGTATTCGTAGGCCTGGAAGGCAGTAAAGATCAGACCCAGAACGATCGCGATGATCAGGCCGTTCTTCATGTCTTTACGGTTGTTTTCGTGAACCAGAGCGTGGTGAGCCCAAGTTGCAGCCGCACCGGAGCACAGCAGGATCAGTGTGTTGATCAGGGGCAGGTGCCACGGGTCGAATGTTTCGATGCCAACCGGCGGCCAAACACCGTCAACGGCCGGGGATTCCGGGCCCATCGGGTACATGGCGTGCTTAAAGAAGCTCCAGAACCATGCGAAGAAGAACATCACCTCGGACATGATGAACAGGATAAAGCCGTAACGCAGACCGATGCGGACAACCGGTGTGTGGTCGCCTACTTTGGATTCTGCGATGACCTCGGACCACCAACCAAACATGGTGTAGAGGACGCCAATAAGGCCAATGAGGAACATCCAGGGGCCGGAGTCTTTCATCCACAGCACCGCGCCGAACAGCATGATGAATGCGGATACGGACGCAACAAGCGGCCAGATCGATGGGCTCAGGATGTGATAGTCGTGGTTCTTTGCATGCGCCATTTTTCAGGGTCCCTCGTTGGAAGGCATTAGTTAACTGTGGTCTCGGGATCTTGGTCGGCTGTTAAAGCCGCCTGCATGTCCTCGGGCAGGTCGATCTCGTAGAATGTGTAGGACAGGGTGATACGCTTCGCAAATTTCGCCTCGGGATCATCTACGATCTCGGGGTCGACGAAAAAGCTAACGGGCATCTGAACGCGTTCACCAGGCATAAGAACCTGTTCGGTGAAACAGAAGCATTCGATCTTGTTAAAGTAGCCGCCTGCACTGAAGGGGGCCACGTTATAGCTGGCTTGGCCGGCAATCGGCTTGTCGGTGGGGTTGTACGCCTCGTAAAAGGCCAGACCCTGTTCGCCGATGCGCAGTTCGATCTCTGCGTCGACCGGTTCGAATTCCCACGCCATGCCGCGTTCGACGTTGGCGTCGAAGCGCACCTTGATAGTCTGGTCCAGAATTTCGTCCGACGCGACCTCGGCAACGCCTGTTGCACCACCAAAGCCCGTGACCCGACAGAACCAGTCATAAAACGGAACCGAGGCCCAAGCTAATGCACCCATCACGAGGACGAGGCTTACGGTTTGTGCGACAGTTTTTGTTTTAGGATCCATTGCCATCAGTTGCTGTTCCCTTGTTGGGTTGCGGCACGGATGGGTTCATAATCGCCACGGGTGACTTTTACATATGTCAGACCGAAAACGATCATGATCAGAACAACAAGCGTCAGGCCGACGCCGATGTTGCGGCTTTTGCGGCGCTTGTGCAGCTCGTGTTCGCGAGTCAGGCTCATACCCAGAACCCCCATACGAAACCGAAACGTTCCAGCGCGGCCTCAATCAGGATCGCGCCGAAGTGGGCGAAAAGATAAAGAAGCGACAATTTAAAGAACTTGCGCTCGACAGCGAAGTTGTCCGCTTCGGACATGTCTTCGTCACGGCGCCAGATGTCCCAGGCACCTTTCAGGAACAGCGCGTTCAGAACGACTGCTACGGTCAGGTATAGGGGGCCACCGGCCGATGTCACACCGGTCGCGATAGCAAGGATCGCCAGCAGCACGGTGTAGGCCAGAATGTGTTTGCGTGTGGACCGGCGACCGTGGGTTACGGTCAGCATCGGAACACCTGCATCGTCATAATCGCTGCGCATGAACAGGGCGAGGGCCCAGAAATGCGGCGGGGTCCACATGAATGTCAGGCAGAACATCAGGATCGATTCAACCGAGATGCCGCCTGTGGCCGCCGCCCAGCCGATCATCGGCGGAAAGGCCCCCGCCGCGCCACCGATCACGATGTTCTGCGGGGTCCAGCGCTTCAGCCACATTGTGTAGATGACGACGTAAAAGAAAATGGTGAATGCCAGCAGGCCAGCCGCAACCCAATTGGTCGCGAGGCCAAGGAATACCACCGAAAAGGCCGACAGGGTCAGGCCGATTGCCAGAGCGTCATCGCCGGTGACACGACCCGAGGGGATCGGACGGCGCTGTGTACGCTTCATGACAGCATCGATATCCGCGTCCCACCACATGTTCAGCGCACCAGAGGCGCCGCCCCCGATGGCAATGAACAGAATGGCGCAGAAAGCGATAAAGGGATGGACCGGAACAGGCGCGGCGAGCAGGCCGACCAAAGCCGTAAACACCACCAGCGTCATGACGCGTGGTTTCAGCAGGGCGAAGTAGTCACCGAACTGGGCTTCATTTTCGAAGCTGGCGTTATTGAGGCTTGCGTCGCTCATCTCGGGTCCATTTTGGTCTTAGGTGCCGTAAAAGGCGCGGATGCGCCTTTTACCGTAGTCGCGTCAGAGGAAGGCTATATTAGCCCCACTCCTCGCGCATTTCTTCCAGCCAAACCTGGTACTCTTCTTCCGAAACCACTTTTACAGTGAT
>CATNDK010000004.1 GCA_950096585.1 Thalassococcus halodurans
CCAGCGCTTCGATCACTTCGACAAGCTCGGTCTTGGATCGCAGCGATGATCGCCCGAACCCGAGCGGTTCGACCAAGGCGATCATGTCGGCCTCTTCCAGCATCGGAAGCACTTCTTTCAGGGCGATGCGCAGGTTGGCCTGACGTTCGCCATTGCCGGTCTGTGTGCCATCGTTGCGGGGGATCAGGCTGATGGTTTCAGCACCCGATGCCTTGGCAGCAGCAATGATGGTTTCCACCTTGGCACGGATGTCGTCATCCCAGCTGTTGAAGGCGTAGACTTCGCTCATGCCAAGAATGCGCAGGCCACGGTCACGGGCCATTTGGCCGGCGACCGCTGCGGGGATGCCGTCAAACAACGGACGCCCCAGATCATTGCGTACTTCGACGCCAATGCACCCAAGGTCGCGCGCCAAATCCAGAAAAGTCGTAAAGTCTAGATGACGGACCGTCATCTGGTTCAGCGCAGTATGCATTTTCCCTCCCTTATCGATGCTTTGGCACCGACGATGTTGGGGGGACGCTGCGTTAGTTGCCCGATTCCGTCAATTCATCGGGCCTCATTTCCCGCCAAAAATGACGTTTTTCTGCGCATGCATTGTGACGCTTTTACGTCATCATAACATTTCAGGAAGTACGATGTGAGGCTCTAGAAAATGCTGTCCGGCGATCCCGTCGTCACCTTCGCGGACGGACCGCACCATATGGCCGACCAGATCATCGCACAGCGTGCCAAGCGGTGTGGTGATCGCCATCAGCACATAACCTTCGCGAAGCGCCGCCGCGCTTTCCTTGGTCACCTCGTTCACGACCAGCGCCACGCGGGGCGATGCATGCACCTCTCGTAGGGCGGCAATCGCACCCTCCATGCCGCCGCCGCCCACGTAGATACCCTTCAGGTCCGGATGCCTGCGCACCAGATCAAGCGTCGCCTCGTAGGTCAGCTGACGCGTCTCGAGGTTGACCAGCGTGTCCAGCACGGAAAAGGCCGGTGCGTTTTCCCGCAGATAAGATCTGAAGCCGACCTCGCGGAGGTCGTGGCCGTGCCAGCGGTTGCCCCCCACAAAGATCGCAAGCTTGCCGGGTTGCGGCACCGTTTTGCTGATGATCCAAGCCGCGATGCGGCCGATTTTCATATTGTTCAAACCGATGTAGTTGCGGCGCACGCCTTGGGCAAAATCGTTAAGCACCGAAAACACTGGCACACCGCGCGCCTTCAGATCCGACACGACCTCGGCCAGCAGGTGGTGGTTGATGGCTGTGGCCGCGATCGCATCGCAGTGCGACAGGCTTTCCAGCGCCTTGGCAAAATCCTCGGGGCTTTGGGATGGCGCATAGCGGATCACCGCCCTGCCCCGTATGTCGGTTCGTGCCGCGACGGCACGTTCAGCTTCGCGGGCAAAGTTCTGATAGAACTCTTGCCCTTTTTTGATGAAGACGAAACCGAAGGTCATTTCGGGAACGGCGGCGTCGATGTTCTGTTCGATCAGACCCCGCGCATGGTAGCCGACCTTATGCGCCGCCTGCGCGATTTTGCGCATGGTTTCTTCGCGGACCTTGGCACGGCCATTCAGGGCGCGGTCGACTGTGGTAACGCTGACCCCCGCTTCGCGGGCGACATCCTGAGTTGTGGGGCGGCGTGCCATAATCACCTCGATGACGGAAAAACGTCATCAAGACTTAGATCATGCCACGCCTTCTGGCAACTAGTTCAAACCTGCCATGAATGAGACGAATTCATCATCCTTGATCGCAACGGAATGTTCGGGCGCGGGGTAAGCGCCGCGCTCAACATCGGCCCGAAACTCGCCAAAGGCGCTGACGCGTTCTTTGTGCAGACGTTAATATTCGGCTGCAAAGTCGCGGTAGGTTTTTGCATGGCGGGGCTTGTGCCCACGGGTGCATCCCAGCACGTCTTCGGCAAACAGATACTGCGCATCCGCACCCGAGCCCGCCCCCATGCCCAGCATGATCAAAGGCGTGCGTTTGCTGATCTCGGCGGCCACACGATCCGGCACGACCTCAAGCTCGGCGCCGAAGGCCCCTACCCTTTCAAGTGCGCGGACATGTTGCCAGATGCGCAGCGCGCTATCAGAGGTTTTGCCGACCGCTTTGAACCCGCCGGTCCACGTTGCCTTGGACGGGATCAGACCAACGTGGCTGACCACGGGAATGCCGTCGTCGGCCAGCGCCTTGATCGTGTTCAGGGACGACGCGCAATAGACGCAATCACCCCCATCCCGCATGGCGCGATGTGCGGCGCGCAGATAGTCTTCGGCGGTGACAAGCTGACGGTACAGCAATCCTACCTGAACAAAGCAGTCCCCTGCTGCCTCGCGCATGGCGGGGGTCCAAAGTGGGTCGATGATTGACAGCATGTCGATGCCAGCCTCGGCAGCGGCTTCGGCCTCTTCCGGGGTTTCTACGTACAGCATTGTCAGGGTGCGTTTGCCCTTTAACGCGCGGATATCGGCAACGGTGGGTCGGTTGTTGCGCATCTTAGACCTCGATCATCACGCGACCGCCTTCAACCTTCACCTTGTAGGTGTTCAGGTTGACGCAGGCAGGCGCACGCAGGGCTTCGCCCGTGCGGTAATCGAATGTCGCATTATGCTTGGGGCATTCGATTTCGTACTCCATCACCAGACCGTTTTCCAAATGCACGTCCTCGTGGGTGCATTTGCCGTCGGTGCAAAAGAAGTCGCCGTCAGGAGAGTGATAAATCGCATAGGTGCGATCGCCGTGATCAAAGCGGATCAGGTCTTCTTCTTCGATATCGCTTGTCGCGCAGGCATCAATCCAGGGCATGGTCCTGTTTCCTTCGTTTTGCGTGGGTGTGTCAGTGTGGGTGGCCCCTATCCGGCCACCCTTCAGGGATCATTCGGCAGCAGAGCCCAAGGCCGCACTGTGAAAGTCTTCACGATAGGCTTTTGCAGTGACGGGCAGATCGCGCTTCAGGAAGTAATCCTCGTTCGCCAACTGGCGCTTTAGCGCGGGCCACATTTCTGCAAATCCCTCGGCAATCGACCGGTTCGGCGCGGGCAGATCGTGTTTGATCGCCTCGTGCAGCGCGGGCAGCTGATGGTACGGGACCATGGGGAACATGTGGTGTTCGACGTGGTAGTTCATGTTCCAGTAAATGAACCGCGAAATCGGGTTCATATAGACCGTGCGGCTGTTCAGACGGTGATCAATCACGTTGTCCGCAAGACCACCATGCTGCAACAGCCCCGTCATCACATGGTGCCACGCCCCATAGAACCGCGGCAAGCCGATCACCATCAAGGGCAGGATTGATCCCATCCAGACCGCCAAGCCAATCGTCGCAGCATAGATCAGCACCCAGACACGCGCGACACGGATCACCTTGGGCTGTTCCTGCTCGGGAATATAGGTGGCCTCTTCGGGATGAATGCGGCCCGATGCGTTATGAAGCATGCGCGCCCAGCCTGCCGGAGCGTCCAGAAGACCAAAGAAATTGGCGATGACACGGGCAAATTCCACAGGACGCATGATCGCGATTTCAGGATCACGCCCCACGATGATCGTGTCCGTGTGGTGGCGCGTATGGCTCCACCGCCAGGTCACAGGGTTCCGCACCATGCAGAAGCTCGCGATCTGGTACAGCCAGTCATTGTATTGCCGCGTTTTAAAGGCTGTGCCATGACTGCATTCATGCCAGCGGGAATCCATCGCAGAGGCATAAAGAACACCGTAAGCCAGCCAGAACGGCGCAGACCACCACGACGGCCACAGCGCGATACCTATGGCGGCAAAAACCACCATGGCCGCGAACAGGATAATGGTGTCACGCATGGCCGGACCATCCGAGCGTTGCATCAGGGCCTTCATCTCTTTCCTGGAAATGTCGGTATGATACCACTCGGCCGCAGCAAGACCGGTCTCAACGGCGCGGGCCGCGTCCGGGCCCAACATCGAATAATCGCGCTTTCCCATAGGTCCCTCCCCTCAAGCGTTTGCGAGAGATTATGGGAAGCACCGCGCGAACCGAAGAAAACTAGCTTGCGATCACATCAAAAAACATCAATCATGATCGGAATTATGATGGGATCACATCAACGCCATGTCCAGAAAACCGACCATCACCGACCTCGCCCGTGAATGTGGACTTGGGCCCGCGACAGTGGACCGCGTATTGCACGAACGACCCAATGTCTCGGACCGTGCCCGAGAACTGGTGGCGCAGGCTGCTGCCCGTCTGGGGTATCCGGTGCCTGCGACGCTGTCCCTGCACAGCCGCGCTGATCTTCCCAAGCTGACCCTCGGCTTTGTGCTGCACAAACAAGGGCAGTCGTTTTATCAGGACTTTGCACGGGAAATCGAAAAGGCCTGTCAGGGGCGTAGCGACGTCTCTATCACGCCACACATCCGCTTTTCTCCGTCCCAATCGCCAGAGGATTTCGTGCGGGAAATGACCGCTGCCGCCGAACAATGCGATGCGATTGCCGCCACTGCCGTGAACCACACCAGCACTGCACGGGTCACCGAAGATCTGATGAAACAGGGTGTTCCTGTCTTCTCGGCCTTGAACGATTTCGCACGCTCTGCCGGTGCCGGATATTTCGGCATGGACAACATGAAGGTCGGGCGGATTGCGGCTTCGGTCATGGCGATGCGACATCAACGGGACTGCACCGTTGGCGTCATGATCGGCGGCACGCGGTGGCATGGGCAAGCAATGCGCGAAACGGGCTTTCGTACCTACCTGCGGGAATATGCACCGCAAGTTCAGGTGCTGGACACGTTGGTCAATCTTGAGACGCGGCAGCTGACTTATGAGGCGACGTTGGATTTGCTGAACCGTGTTCCCGATCTTGCGGGTATGTACGTTGCCGGTGGCGGCATGGAAGGTGCAATCGCCGCAGTACGCGAGGCGCGCCCACCCAACAAGATCGCGCTGATCGTGAATGAACTGACCCCTGAAAGCCGCAGCGCTTTGGCGGATCGCTATCTGACACTGGTCGTCGCGACACCCTTGGAAACACTGTGCCATCGCCTGATCGAAAGCATGGTTCAGCGTATTCAAGAGCCGGAACAGAAACCCTCAATTCCGGCAATGTTAGAGCCGCTTTTGTATTTGCCAGAGTCTATTTAAGCCGAATTAGACTCTATTATTGCTGCGCCTCTAGCTCGGCAATCAGTGCCTTCATCTCGGCAATTTCGCGTACCTGAGCTTCGATGATACCGTCCGCCAACTCTCGCACACGGGGATCCGAAAGCTCGGCCCGACGCGATGTCATAATCGCGATCGAGTGGTGCGGGATCATGGCACGCATGTAGCTGACATCCTGGACCGTTACCTGAGACCGGACCAGAAACAACGACCCGGCAGAAACAACCAAAGCGCCCACAAAGATCGCAATATTCGCAGCCTTGTTCTGATACATAGACAGCATGAACGCCAACATGATGATTGCCATAACAGCCCCCATCAACAAGGCCATGTATGTCCGCGTTTCGGAAAACGTCACATGATCCAGTGCGTAGGTGTTCAGGTACATAAGACCGAACATCACGATGGTTGAGGTGATAATCATGGCCGCAAAACGTGCGTAGGACATTGGAAACTCCGTTGACTGGTTGCCAAACCAACGCAGACCCTACGGATCGGTTCCTGTTGTCAGCCCCCTGCCCTATCACTCAGCCGCCACAATCACGCGGCCAAGGCCTTCAGGCGCCCGTAACAGCTTCGTTCCAGATGCAACTCCCCTACCCTGCTTTTCGCAATCATCCCGCGCAGATATCCTGCCGGTGACTTCACCTCGCCGGACGTGTGCTTTTCAAAGACCAAAGCCACTGCAATCGCCGCCGCCTGTGGTCCCATATAGGCTTGGGCTGTGTCCCAGGATTTCTGTGGAATGCCGATCATTGGGGCCAGTTGTCCTGCCATTCTATGCAAATCCGCCCAATCCCTTAGAGACAGGCCAAGGTTTTTGGCCCACGACGTGAAATCAGGACAGGCTTGCGCAATGGTCGCAAGATCGATTTTTGCGGTTTCTTTGAAATTTCTGTCGTTCGGTTTCAGGGCTGTCGTTTCTTCAGTGTCGCAGAAATCCCCAACATTACTTTTTACAGATTCAAGTTTATTTGTAGTTTGTAAGTGGGGTTCATTTTTGGACGGCTTGGTATCCATTTCCGTGTCAAAAAAGTTTTCGATCTGCGATTTAAGCTGATCGAATAGCCCAGCAATCCGACGCAATTTTTCGGTCGTTGTTTTGCGCGTGGGCAAATGTGCCAGCAGTTCATCGAAGGCCTTTGATAAATCCGCCCAAGGCCCTTTGATCCTTTCTTGAACGGCTGCTTCCAGACGTGCACGGATCAAACGGCGCGTGATGGTGATGTGGCGTTTCAGTGTTTGGTATTCGGCGCGCTCTTTCTGCAGGTCTTCGTGCAGCGCTTCGAACTCTGCTGTCCGTGCAGCGAGTGGCGACAGGTCGAACCCATAAGCTTCGACAATCTCGCCACGGGCATCACGGTGTCCCCAACGTTTGCCGTTCGGGCTGTCTTTGAAAGCAATGACGCCCGCTGCCGCCAGTCGGTTCACATGGCGTTTCAGCGCGGACAGGGAAAAGCCGGTGTGCTCCATCAAAAGCGCGTTTGAGGGCCACACGATAGCCCGTTGCCCGTGCGTCCAATCCTGCGGCTGTGAAAACGCGGCAAGCGTGTCCAGAAGCATCACATCACTGGCTTTCAATCCGATATGAACACCCACGCGCTTCACCGCCAGCATTGCGCGCTGCTTGGGCACGTCCATGCGTTCACCGGCATCAGCGTACGTATCAGATGCGCGAACAGCCAAGGATGCCTTGCGCCAGCCGGTGTTGGGGCAGGGCGCGTGCATAGCTTCACCGCTCTGAGCCCGTGTGACCTCAGTCATCCCAAGTGGGATCGTATCGATTTTTCCCATTATTTTATCAGCAGACAAAGAAATCCCGTTCGCTCAAGAGCGTTTTGACTTGTATGGCGATTCGGGGACTGCTAGATTCTAGGTGCTAATCTAAGAATTGCGCTTTGCGCAGCAGCCCTCGGAACCTTGGTTTCGGGGGTTTCTTATTACTGCCTTCCTCCTTTCTGCTCGTCCTCAGGTGTCATCCGACGAGTTTACAGCTGTAAACTCGGCATAGGATTTCTTGATGATCTCAGTGAGATTGTTGTCCAACCAATTCGCAAACGCAGCGTTCGTACCGGTTTTCTTAACCGACATCGAAACAGCGCCACGGCTGGATTTGATGGTTACTCCGTCAATCGGCGTGACCTCGGCCAAGCCTGAATTGGGCCGGGGCACACGTTTGGTGGCCTCTTTGATCAGCGTTTCCAGCCGATCATCCGAGGGCATTTCGGGGGGCATCTTGGCAAGGATGCCAAGGGCGGCTTTGTCGGTCAGCTTTTTGGCGATGAAAAGCTCGGCCAATTCTGTCCAACGGGGGCGGCCCGATTTGGGCGCGGCCCCGATCTGATCGCCGACTTTCGTTGGGATATTTTGGGTGACCTTTGTCAGATGCGACAGCCCAGATGCGGACAGGTTCAACACCTGTCGCGCAGTGGCAGTGTCGTGGCCTGCGTTCTGGATCGCTTCGGCAAAGCGGGCCTTTTCGTAGAACGACAGGTTGCGCCGTGCCGCGTTTTCCAGACCCTTGGCCAGCAGGGCGGTCGCGTCATCCAGATCCTGAACGTTGGCGCGTACCTTGATGCCAAGTTCACGGCAGGCCTTCAGGCGGCGACGGCCATAGATCGCCTCGTATCGGCCATCAGTGGTTTTCGAACGGCGCACAAGGATCGGCACCTGCTGTCCACCGTCCTGAATGCTGGTTTTCAGCGCCTCAAGGCTTTGGTCATCGTCATCCGAGTTTACAGCTGTAAACTCGTCCAAACGGTCTGCCGGACCCCAATCGTCAATCAGGTTCGGATCAATCTCGCGGATTGAAGCAAGCGATCCTTGCAGCGCGCCAAGGGCAGGGGCGCTGGTTTTCGGCGTCTTTTCAGTGTTGCCTGTGCCGGATCGTGCGATGGTGCTGGCGATGCCGGACATGTCCCGAAGTGTCTTTCTGGCCATTAGCTACGTCCCCATGCTTGCTGGATCATGGCTTCTACTTCTTGCCCGACGGCATCCATTGACCCCTTCGCGCGGTCATAAGTGGCGCGGGTCATTTCCGAGCGGACGACTTCATAGATCGACTGTTTCAACATGGTCGCATCACTGATCGCGGTGCTTTTCAGTGCTGTTGCTGACATGACGCGATCCTGGAACAGGGCCCGCATGAACGACGTCAGTTGCTGCGATGGTACGTCTGTCGGTTCGTCACGGGTGATCAGGAACTTGAAGTGGTCATAGTTCAGCGATGCGCCTGCGTCCTCGATCACGCCCATGTAAGCGCCGGCGAGTTCAAGAAACTGCGCGGTGGACGATACGTCCAGCATCGATGGGGTCAAAGGCACGATCAGAGAGCTGGCGGCGGCCATGCCGGCGATTGTCAGGAAGCCCAATTGAGGTGGGCTGTCCATCAGAACCAGATCAAAATCGTCCTCGACCTGCGCCAGAGCGTTCCGGATACGGGTAAAGAACGGCTGGTCGGGATTTGAATGTACCGCTGATTCAGTCTCGAATTCCGATAACATCAGTCTCGAAGGCGCGATGGACAGGCCGGGGAAATATGTTGGCTGAACGACCTCGGTCATGGGCACCGGATCGTCATAGCGGACAGCGTCGTAGATGGTCAGTCCGTCGAATTCGATTTCGGGGCTGATCCCGCACATTGACGTCAACGACCCCTGAGGATCGAGGTCGACCAGCAAAACACGGTAGCCGCGCAGGGCAAAGTAATGGGCCAGATGCACGGTGGTCGTACTTTTGCTGGACCCGCCTTTAAAGTTCATCAGCTGCCAGACCTGAAGCTTTTCATCACCGGTTCGGCGGGGCAGGTAGCGCCCCTTTTTTCGAGACGATTTCTCGAGGATCTCGCGGGCATCCCAGATTTCCTGCGCGGTGTAGTAGCGCCGTCCGCCGCGTTGTTCCTGCGGTTCGGGAATGGTGCCTTCGGCGTGCACTTTGCGCATGAATTGTCCCGAAACACCCAAAAGTTCAGCCGCCTCGGGGGCGGCGAAACTACGGAGCGTTTTGGTGTTGTCTGGCGCGAATGCCGACAGTAGGTGTTCACGGATCGCCGCGTTCAGCCGTTCGGAAATATCCGTGGCGAGTGCGGAGGGCCGTTCATCTGTGAGTGGTGTCACCGGAATCATCTGGTTGCCTCAATTTTAAAAATGTGGGCTTTTTCGCGCCACTTGAGGACAAGAGCGATGATTCAGAAGGTTAAGTCAAGCATTTTCCCTTATTTTGTGGGGCCGCCTGTAGGTGCAGACTAAATGCATGGTGGGCTTCTATCAAGAGTTTACAGCTGTAAACGAAGTTGGCACGACACTGTGGTTCGAATGGCTGTTCCTGAAAGTCCCCGTCCGCAGGGCAGGAACGTGACCCGAGAAAAGCTATAGCTTTTGCTTATCATGATCGTTCATCTTTCTAATTGAGCCTGACCCGCTGCCCATGACAACTGTGACCCAAAGTTTCAAAGGAGATACCCATGTGTGCTGCCAAAACGGCTTTGGTTCTGTCTGCCCACGCAGCTGATTTTGTCTGGCGGTGCGGTGGCGCAATCGCGCTTCATGCCGAAATGGGATACGAGGTTACGGTGGCCTGCATGTCCTTTGGTGAACGTGGTGAAAGCGCGCGCCTCTGGAAAGAAGGTAAGTCGCTGGACGAAGTCAAAGCCATCCGCCGAGGCGAGGCTGAAGCAGCCGCCGAAGCATTGGGTGTGCATCGTCTGGAATGCTTTGATCTGGGGGATTATCCACTGGAACTGGACCGCGATGACAAGAATAAGCTGGTCGATCTGATCCGCGAGGTTCAGCCCGCCTTTATGCTGAGCCATTCGAAATACGATCCTTACAACACCGATCACATGTACATGACGCAGGTCGCGCTTGAGACGCGTATGATCGCGCAGGCGTGGGGCCATAACCCGGGGGAAAAGGTGCTGGGTGCGCCGCAGCTGTACCTGTTTGAACCGCACCAGACCGAACAGATGGGCTGGAAGCCTGACACGTTCCTCGACATCACGCCGGTTTGGGACAAAAAGCGCGCCGCGATGGAGGCGATGAACGGTCAGGTCCACCTGTGGGACTATTACACGCGTGTCGCCCAGCAGCGTGCCAACCACTTCAAGCGGAACTCGGGCGGTCAGTCCGGCGGGCGTGATTGCAAATACGCCGAGGGCTTTGAATCCGTCTTCCCGCGCACGGTTGACGAACTCTAAGGCAGTACAGGCAAGACAAAGGAGCAGGCCATGGCTGTAGTCGTGCAGAACATCGAACGGGCCGCGCCCGAAGTTATCGACGGGCTGGCCCGTGCTGGCGTGGCCACCGTACACGAAGCACAGGGGCGCAAAGGGTGCCTGCAAAGCTATATGCGCCCGATTTATAGCGGCGCACAGATTGCGGGCTCTGCCGTGACGATTTCGGCCCCTCCGGGCGACAACTGGATGGTCCACGTGGCAATCGAGCAGCTGCAAGAGGGCGATATCCTTGTCCTCGCGCCCACGTCGCCCTGCGACAACGGCTATTTCGGTGATCTGCTGGCAACATCTGCCATCGCACGCGGCTGCCGTGGCCTGATCATTGATGCCGGTGTGCGCGATATCAAAGACCTGACCGAGATGGCTTTTCCTGTCTGGTCCAAGGCGGTGTCGGCGCAAGGCACGGTGAAAGAAACGCTGGGGTCCGTGAATGTGACCGTGGTCTGCGCGGGGCAGGGGATCGAGGCCGGTGATATCATCGTCGCCGATGATGACGGCGTCTGCGTCGTGAAACGGGCGGAAGCGGCGGATGTGCTGGCCAAAGCAAACGAACGCCTTGATGCGGAAGAGGCCAAGCGCAAGCGCCTTGCCAGTGGTGAACTGGGCTTGGACATCTACAACATGCGCGGGCGACTGGCCGAAAAGGGCCTGAAATACGTCTGATAGGGCAGGGTGGTTTCATGGACAGCTACATGACGGACGGCATTCCCTGCCTCTGGATGCGGGGCGGGACCTCTAAGGGGGCGTATTTTCTGGCGTCTGATCTGCCTGGTGACGTGGCCGCGCGTGATGATCTATTGCTGCGCATCATGGGGTCGCCCGATCCGACCCAGATTGACGGGATCGGCGGGGCAGATCCGCTGACCTCGAAGGTCGCAATCCTTAGCCCGCCAACGCGTGATGATGCGGATGTGGATTATCTGTTCCTTCAGGTGTTCGTTGATCAGGCTGTGGTCAGTGATGCCCAAGGCTGCGGCAACATACTTGCTGGCGTTGGCCCTGCCGCGATTGAGCGGGGTCTGGTTGCTGTTCAAGGCGACGAAACCCCCGTGCGCATCCACATGCGCAACACGGGCGAGGTCGCTTTGGCCAAAATCGCGACGCCCAACGGTCGGGTTTCCTACGTAGGCGACGCGCGGATTGACGGTGTTCCAGGCCATCATGCGCCGGTTCCCTTGATGTTCGAAAACACGGCCGGTTCCATGTGCGGCAGCCTGCTGCCAAGCGGGCAGGCGGTGGATGTGATCGATGGTGTTGACTGCACGCTGATCGACAACGGTATGCCCTGCGTCATCCTGAAAGCGCAGGATTTGGGCGCAACAGGGTCTGAATCCCGCGAAGATCTGGATGCCAACGCCCATCTTAAGGCTCGCGTCGAGGCGATCCGGCTTCAGGCTGGGCCAATGATGAATCTTGGGGATGTCACCGATAAATCGGTCCCCAAAATGACGCTGGTTTCGGCCCCGACAGCGGGCGGCGTGATCAATACGCGCAGTTTCATTCCCCACCGCTGTCATGCGACCATCGGGGTGTTCGCGGCGGTTAGCGTGGCGACGGCTTGTACGCTGCCAAACACACCAGCTGCCGAAGTTGCGGCGCTGCCAGACGGTGAAACCTTTGCCATAGAACACCCCACCGGCGCGGCCGAAGTTCTGATTGAACGGGATTCCAAAGGCCAGGTGACGCGCGCAGGCACCTTGCGTACCGCTCGTAAACTATTCGACGGGCGCGTTTTTCCCAGTTAAACTACTGATAATAATAAATAAACCCCGCTGTTTCCAGCGGGGTTTTGCATTGCGCTGTGTTTGCGATCAGTTGCCCTTTAACGCGTTCACATAGGCAGTCGCAGGCAGGCCCTCTGCATCCGCGTCAGCGATTGCCTTGGCAACAACAGGGGCCGAGGCCGCATCAAACATGGCCGCTTCTTCGGCGGAAAGTGTGATCACCGCTTTGCCCTCGGTCGAGGCAAAATCAGCCAGCGCGCTTTCGGCAACCGACAACCACGCCTGGTTCGCCGCGAGCGATGCGTCGCGACCGGCATCCTTAACGATCTGCTGCTGTTCTTCGGTCAGGTCGCCAAAGCTGTCGCGGTTCATGATCATGAAGAAAGACGAAATTGTTGTCGCCATGCCGGTGGTGATGTGGTTGGTCACTTCGGCCAGTTTGAAAGCTTTCAACGTGGTTGCGTCGATCATCGCGCCGTCGATCACGCCGGTTTGCATCGCGTTATAGATTTCAGGCGCAGGCATCGACACGGGCGTTGCACCCCAAGCTTCGACAACCAGACCCGCATTGCGCGACGGGACGCGGATTTTCAGACCTTGCAGGTCTTCAAGCGCGTTCACGGGCTTTTCCGCCATAAACAGCATGTTGGGTGCGTTGTTCCAAAGACCGATCAGCGCAACACGGCGGTATTCCTTGCTCAGGATGTCGATGTTGTCCTGAACGGCTTGCGTGCCGGTTTCGGCGTCAATCACGCCCGGAAGTTCCGTCAGCAGCGTGGTGGGGAAGTTCGCAGCGGTATAGCCCGGGAGGCCGAACGCAATGTCGGTCACGCCCTCGACGGTGCGATTATACTGTTCACGCGGGCCCGGGCCCAATTCGCCACCCATGTATTCGGTGACGGTGACAGCACCGCCGGTCTTTTCGGCGATGGTTTCAGCGAAGGGCTTATAGACCTTTTCCACGACAAAGTGGGTCGGGGGCTGGAAATCGGCCAGTTTCAGATCTTCGGCCAAGGCCGCCTGCGCGCCCAGTGCGAACGCGGCGACGGCTGTCAGTGTCTTCATGAACATCCTGTAGTCCTCCGTTTTGGATGTTAGGAACGGGGGGCTGATGGCCTACCCGAACATTGAGTTGGGCAAGAACAGAGCAATGCCCGGAAAGGCGATGATCAGCAGAAGAGCGATGATCATGGCGATCAGGAAAGGCCAGATGCCGCGGAACACGGTCGCCAGCGGCACATCCCCTGCAACACCCCTGACCACGAACACGTTCAGGCCTACAGGCGGGGTGATCATGCCCATTTCGATCACGATCACAGCGATCACACCGAACCAGATCGGATCAAAGCCAAGTGCTGTGATGACAGGGAAAAACACAGGGATCGTGATCACCAGCATGGACAGCCCGTCCATGAACATGCCCAGCAGGACATAGGCCAGAATGATCACGGCCAGCGTTCCGTACATCCCCAGATCAAGCGCGCCCAGACCTTCGCCCAAAGTGGCGGGGATGCGGGTGATCGCGAAGAAGGGGTTCAATACGTTGGCACCGATCACGATGGTATAAAGCATGGCCGACGTCGACAGCGTGCTTCTGACTGCCTCTTTAAACTTGTCGAACGACAGACGACGGCGGACCAAAGCCAGTACGATTACCAATGCCGCGCCAATGCCCGAGGCCTCGACCGGAGTGAAGACGCCTAGATAGATGCCGCCGATCGAAATCAGGATCACACCCAAAAGCGGTGCGGCCTCGGCCAGATGGGACAGTTTTTCACGCATCGGTACGGCTGTGCCGCGCGGGCCAGCTTTGGGGTCGCGATAGGACACGATCCAGATCGCCGCCATAAACAGCGCGGTCAGCAACAGGCCCGGGACCACGCCCGCCATGAACAGGCGGCCAATGCTTTCTTCTGTCAGGATCGCATAAAGGACAAAGCCGGTAGACGGCGGGATCAGAAAGCCCAGCGTTCCGCCCGCCGCAATGGACCCGGTTGACAGGCTGTTGGAATAGCCAAGGCGCTTCATCTCGGGCAGGGCGACTTTGCCCAATGTCACGGCCGTGGCCACGGACGATCCGGACACGGCGGCAAACACCGCACATCCCAGAACCGAGGCTGACGCCAAACCACCCCGAAACGCGCCGACCCAAGCAAAGGCCGCATCATAAAGCCCGCGCGAAAAGCCCGAGACCGATGCGATATTGCCCAACAGAACAAACATCGGAACGACGATCAGGTTATAGTTTGCCACCGCCGAATAGCTTTCGGTCAGCAACACGCCGCCCGCACTACGCAGTCCTTCCAGCGCCCAGTAGCCGAAAAAGCCGACGGTCATCATCGCAAAGGCGACGGGCATCCGAAGGCCCAAAAGCAGGAACAGGCAGGCAATGCCAATCAGACCATCAAGGATCGGGTCCATTATTCAGCCCCCCGCAAAACAATCGCAATCAGTTGGAAGGCAAACACCAGAACGCACAGACCAGCGCCGACGCTCAGGATCGCGTAGAACGGCCAGATCGGCATTTTCAGCATATTGGTGGCATCGCCCCATTCGGCGGCATCCAGCGCCTTCAGAAAGGCGCGGCGGCACAGAACGGCCAGCACGAATCCGGAAATCAGACGCGATGCGATATCGCCCAGAAAGCGGCCCCATTTGCCAAGGGCTTTCTCGAAGACATCGACGGCAACATGGCCTTCGGCAAAGGTACAGCCCGGAAGCGCGGCCATGACCAGCGCGACAGCGGTCAGTTGCACAATCTCATTCACGCCGAGCAAAGGCATGTTGAACAGATAGCGCATGACGACACCGGCCATAACGACAGCAACGATAGCGATCAGGCAAATGCCACCGACGACGTTCAGAACTTGCGTCGCTGCATTCAGGCGACGTGACCATGGCTCAAGGGACATCTGCATGTCAGATTCCCTTGGCGAAACAGTTGGAGAATGCGGTCATCGGGGCCCCCTTGCGCAGTTGATCGCCAAAGACGTGTTGGTCGGTGGCTATCGCGAAGGCAGGGGATCAGGCCAATTCAAACGGGCCTGCGTGTCATAAGTTCGGGCTATATGGACAGGGTTTTGGCTTCGCTCTCGATAATGTCGATCAGCAGGGCCTGCGCCTTGGTTGGCACCCAATTTTCCCGATAAGTCAGGCCGATAGGGCGGGCGGGCCAGTTGGCTGTGACGTCAAGCTCGCTCAAAAGTTGATGCGAAAGCTCGGCTTGCGCCTGTACCGAAGAAATACCCCCGAGGTGATCGCTTTCGGCCAGAAGCTCGCGCATCAGCAAAATAGACCCAGCCTCGATGATGCTTTCAGGCAAGCCGATTGGCGCAAAGAGCGCATCAAAGTGTTCGCGCGATGGTGTGCCGCGACGGGGAACGACCCATTTGCATTCCTGCAGGTCCTTGGCGGTCAAACCTGTTTTGCCCGCCAGCGGATGATCGCGACGTGCCAGCACCGACAGATGATCGTCAAACAGTTTGACCTGAGTGATGTCGCCGATGGGGGCGGGTTGGCGAAGGGCACCGATGATCAGGTCAACCTCGCCCCGTCTGAGATTTCCGAGCAATTCGTCATACCGTCCGTCAATCACCATCACCGGATAGCGCGGCCGTTGTTCACGGAACCGCGCCAAGGCGCGTGGCAAAAGAACGGAACGCGACAGCGGCAGGCTACCGACCACAATCTGCCCCGTTTCGCCACCGTCCAGTTCGGACAGGTCACTGTCCGCCTGATCAAGTTCGGCAAAGGCCAGCATCACCGCCTGCACCAGCGCGCGGGTCTGTCGTGTGGGCAAAAGACCAAAGGCCGTGCGTTCAAACAGGCTTTGCCCGGCTTCCTGTTCCAGTTGCGAAATGGCGCGGTGCACGGTTGGCTGGGCCAGCCCTAAACGGCGGGCGGCAAGGGTAAAGTTCTCGGCCTCATGAACCGCGACCAGCGATTGAAGCTGCGCCCATGTCGCCGTCAGCATCAGGCGCGGTGCGACATCGGTCAGCGCCGGATCAAGCCTGTCAAACGCGCGGCGCAGACGACGGGCCAACACCTCGCATCGCGGGGTGGGGAAAATGCCCTGACGGGTGCGGTCAAACAAACGTCCGCCGGTTTCACGTTCCAGTTTCCCGATGGCTTGGGTGACGGCCGGTTGCGACACATTCAGGATCGACGCGGAATGGGTTAGCGAACCTGTTTCCGCGACCGATAACAATAGCCTAAGATGTCTGAGATTGCGCGACAAACCGTGGAATTCCATGTGCGAACTCTGCGGACCATAGCGTCAACTTATGACGAAGAACAGCGTTTAGAATTGGCCTTTGCGCCCAAGCGTGCCAAGACCGCCCCGACACACGGAGGACCCTCATGGCTGAACCGACAAACCCGAGCTTTGACATCGCCCATCTTGGCCACGTCGAAATGCTGACCGATAAATTTGACGAAAGCCTTGATTTCTTTACTCGGATCTTCGGCCTGAAGCTTTCAGCGCAGGACGAAAACAGCGCCTATCTGCGGGCTTGGGAAGATTACGAATTCTGTTCCCTGAAACTGACCAAGGCCGAAACAACCGGCGTTGGGCACATCGGATATCGCGCCGCATCGCCCGAGGCGTTGGAGCGTCGCGTCGCAGCCATTACAGCCTCTGGCTATAAGGTGCACGGTTGGGTGGATGGCGACCTAAGCCATGGTCGCGCCTTCCGGTTCGAAGATCCCTTCGGCCATCTGTTCGAAATTTACTACGACACCAATCGCGCCCCTGCGGATGATCCCTCGGCGCTGAAAAACATGGCGTCGAAGTTCCACGCGCAGGGCGCTTGCCCCCGCCGGATCGATCACCTGAACCTGCTTAGCGACGATGTCACCGAATTCCGCCGCTTTATGGAGACTTGTCTGGGCAGCCGCGTGACCGAATACATCCAGCTGGACAATGGCCGGCTTGGTGGCTGCTGGTTCACAGTAAACAACAAAACCTACGATCTGGCCTGCACCGAAGAACATGGCGGCGGTCTGGGGCGTTTGCACCATGTGACCTACGCCACCGATCAGCGCGAAGACATCCTGCGCGCGGCGGATGTGTTTCTGGAAAACGGCGTCCATATCGAAACCGGCCCGCACAAGCATGCCATTCAAGGCACGTTCTTCCTCTATGTCTGGGAACCGGCGGGCAACCGAGTGGAACTGGCCAATGCAGGCGCGCGCCTGATCCTTGCGCCGGATTGGGAGCCGATCAAATGGACCGAGACGGATCGCAAGAAAGGGCAGGCGTGGGGGTTGAAGACCATCGAAAGCTTCCACACCCACGGAACTCCACTGGTAAAACGATAAACCGAAAGGCCTGGCGATTTGTCAGGCCTTTTTGCTTCATCCCGAAAGCGCTTTGTGCGCCAGCGTTTGGATGGTGGCTTCATAATCCGCCTGCGACCAGCCACAGTCCCGCACCAACCGTTCCCAGTTTTCGACCGACAGGATCATCCACAACAGATCGGTGGCGGTATCTTCTGTCAGATGGGGCAGCAGTAACCCGTCATCTTTGATCGCCTTGACCGCCGCCGCGCAGCCATGGCGCATCGCCTGCATCCGGTCATTCCACGCCGCCGCAGCCTCGGCATCGGTGGCTTGCATCGCGCGCAGCGCAACGGACGTTCCGTGGATTTCCGGAATATACCCGACCCACGCCCGAATGAACGCGCTTAGCCTGTCCTTGCCGGATTTTGCTGCGCGGCTTTCGGCCAGCCGCCCGTCAATGTCTTTGACAGAATCAATGTGCCGGGTCGTGGCGATCAGCAGGTCGGCGCGGTTCGGATAATGCAGGTACAACGCCTGCCGGCTGATCCCGACCGCTTTGGCGATATCAGACATGCGGACATTTTTATTTCCCGATTCCAACAGCTTCCATGTCGTATCGAGAATGCGGGTTTTTGTATCGGTTTGAGTACTTGACATGGCGTCAATTTACTTCCTGTTTACACCATGTCAACTTTACATCGTGTCAAGCGGTTCGCGAGGCACTCATTTCAAGGAGAATTGTCATGAAAGTTATCGTATTCGGAGCCACAGGAACGGTTGGTCGTCTTGCTGTGCAGGACCTTTTGAAAGCAGGCCACGAGGTCAGCGCATTTGCCCGTTCGCCGCAGAAACTGGATTTCGCGGACCCCAAGCTGCGTCTGATCGCGGGCGATGCGTTTAAGGCTGATGAAGTGGCCAAGGCGGTTGAAGGTCATGATGCCGTTGTCGTGGCGCTTGGCGCGGGTATGTCCCGCAGCAGTATGATCCGGTCTAAGGGCACATTGAACGTGATCAACGCGATGCAACAACAGGGCGTGCGTCGTCTGGTGATCCAGTCCACGCTTGGGGCGCATGAAAGCTGGTCGAACCTGAACTTCTTCTGGAAACGGATCATGTTCGGCGCGTTGCTGAAGCCTGTGTTCAAAGATCACGAGCTTCAGGAATCTCTGGTACGCGCCAGTGGGCTGGATTGGACAATCGTGCGCCCCGGCGCCTTTACCGACGGTCCGGCAAAGGGCGGCTACAAGGAAAACTTCCCGCCGAGCGAACGGAACCTGTCGCTGAAAATCTCCCGCGCCGATATCGCGCGGTTCCTGACGAAACAGGTTGCCGACCTGACCTATCTGGGCCGCGCGGTGGCGATTTCGAATTGATTGAAGTTAGTTATCGAATGGCCGTGGCGGGACTTTGTTTCCGCCACGGCTAGCGCTAACATGAAATGAGGGGTAGAAGACGCGCGGAGTATTAATTTGGGAGGTGAAGAAATGTCGTTTCTCGGGATCGACCTTGGAACATCGGGCGTGCGTGCCTTGCTGGTGGACGGCGACGGCGCACCCATCGGATCGACAGAACGTCACTATAGCGTCAGTCACCCCCACACCGGTTGGTCCGAACAGGACCCCGCCGAATGGGTCGCCGCCCTGAACGGCGCGGTCGAGGAATTGCGCGACACCTATCCGGCCTTTGCCGATCTGAAAGGCATCGGTGTTGCCGGCCATATGCATGGCGCGACATTGCTCGATCAAAACGGCGACGTCCTGCGCCCCTGTATCCTATGGAATGATACGCGTTCGCACGTCGAGGCCGCCGCTTTGGACGGTACACCCAACGTGCGTGATCTGTCCGGCAACATCGTTTTTCCAGGTTTCACAGCGCCGAAACTGGAATGGGTCCGCAAACACGAACCCGAAGTTTTCGCCAAAACCGCCAAGGTCCTGCTGCCTGCTGCCTACCTAAACTACGTCCTGACTGGCGATTACGTGGCTGACATGTCTGACAGCGCGGGTACGTCTTGGCTGGATGTTGGCCAGCGCGACTGGTCTGATGAACTGCTTGGCGCAGGCCACATGCGTGCCGATCAGATGCCGCGTCTGGTGGAAGGGTCTGAAAAGGCGGGCGAGCTGCGTGCCGATCTTGTCGAAAAGTGGGGCCTGTCCGGTCCGGTCGTTGTGGCCGGTGGGGCAGGGGACAACGCCGCCGCCGCCTGCGGGATTGGTGCGCTTAGCGAAGGGCAGGGATTTGTATCGCTCGGCACCTCTGGCGTTTTGCTGGCCGCGCGTGACGGCTACAGCCCCGCGCCGGAAACGGCAGTGCACACATTCTGCCACGCCGTGCCGGGCCGCTGGTACCAGATGGGCGTGCAGCTTTCCGCCACTGATAGCCTGAACTGGTATTCGCGGATCGCGGGCAAGAAGCCCGCCGAACTGACCGCTGCACTGGGCGATACGCTTATCGCGCCAGGCGCTGTCCGGTTCCTGCCGTATCTGTCAGGTGAACGCACGCCGCATAACGACGCCGAAATCCGTGGCAGCTTTACCGGCCTCTCTGCCGGCTCCACGCAAGAAGACCTTACCCGTGCGGTGATTGAAGGCGTGGCATTCGGTTTGCGCGACAGCTTTGAAGCCCTGCGGGCAACGGGGGCGAAGCTGGACAAGCTAATCGCCATCGGCGGCGGCAGCGCGTCGCGCTATTGGCTAAAACTGATCGCGACGGTTCTGAATGTCCCGCTGCAATTGCCTGCATCGGGGGAATTCGGCGCGGCCTTGGGCGCTGCGCGGTTGTCTATGGTTGCTGCGACTGGACAATCGCCGGAAAGCGTGATTTTCCAGCCGGACATCCAAGACGAAATTCAGCCAGAGACCGATTTGGTAGATGCTTTTGACAAAGCCTATCAGTCGTTCAAGGCAGCATATGCCGGAATCAAAGCCGTTCAGTAAGTCGATGTGCTGAGCGAAAGATCAGGAAAGGAAAAGATCGTGGCCAACGCGCTTGATCAACTGCGAGAAATGACCGTCGTCGTTGCTGACACCGGAAACCTTGAAGCTGTCAAAAAATATCAGCCCGTAGACTGCACAACGAACCCGTCGCTGGTTCTGGCGGCCCTGTCCGACGATGCCTCGAAAGAGCTGGTTCAGGCCGAGGTTGAAAAAGGCCGCGCTGCTGGCAAAACGGCCGAGCAGATCACAGACACGTTGACCGTCGCCATCGGTGCCGAGCTGTCCAAGCTGGTTCCGGGCCGTGTGTCGACAGAAGTTGACGCCTGCCTGTCCTTCGACACAGACGCTTCGGTGAAGCGCGCGCGCGACATCATCGCCGATTACGAAAGCCGTGGCATCAGCAAGGATCGCATCCTGATCAAACTTGCCTCGACGTGGGAAGGTATCCGCGCCGCCGAGATCCTTCAGAAAGAAGGCATCGACTGTAACCTGACGCTGCTGTTTTCCATGGCGCAGGCGGTGGCCTGTGCAGACGCGGGCGCTTTCCTGATTTCGCCCTTCGTTGGCCGTATCACAGATTGGTACAAAAAGGCCGAAGGCGTTGATGGCTACGAGCCCAACGAAGACCCCGGCGTTCTGTCGGTGCGTCGCATCTATTCCTACTACAAGTCCAACAACATCGACACTGTTGTGATGGGCGCGAGCTTCCGTTCCGTCGGTCAGATCAAGGCGCTGGCGGGTTGTGACAACCTGACAATCGGCCCGAAGTTCCTGGACGAGCTGGAAAACGACAATAGCACTTTGGAACGCGCGCTGTCGCCCGACACGGTCGAGGCGATGCCCGCCGTTAAAATGGACGAGGCAACGTTCCGTTGGGAAATGAACGAAGACCAGATGGCAAGCGAAAAGCTGGCTGAGGGCATCCGCCTGTTCAATGCGGACCATCAGAAGCTGATCAAGATCATCGGCGATCTGGCATCTGCCTAATTACAAAAGGCCCGCACGCGATCAGGCGTGCGGGCCTTTTCTTTGTGAACGTTGTTGTGGCCGACGCTTGCGTGATCAGACCCTAAGTTTGGGGTCGTCTGGCACCACAATCCCACCCAAAAACTGCATCAGTCTTTGTGCGTCGATCGGCTTCGGCAGCAGCAACAGATTGGATTTGGCGCAGGCGTCGATCAGTTCGATCGACCGGTTTGCCGAAATGATGCAGGACGGGATCGGGCCGAATTCATCGGTGATCGCCCTGATCGCGTCCGTGCCCAAAGCGCCGTCATCCAGCTGATAATCGGCGATGATGAAATCGGGCGACACTTCGATTTCGCGTAGCAGATCGACGGCGTGGTCCTGTCCGGGGCAGTCGATGACGTTCACGCCCCAGCCTTCCATGGTCATGGTCAAAGCATTGCGCAGGTTTTCGTCGTTTTCGATCAGAAGGGCGATGACACCGGCCAGGTCGCCGTTCTGTTCGACATCGTTTTGCGGCTCTGTCCGGTCTGTATCCACCGCCACCACGTCAACGCGCGGGACCTCGATCGACAGCATGGTACCTTTGCCAACCTCGGATTCAAGCCGGACGGGATGTTTCAGCAACCCGCAGGCACGTTCCACAATGGCAAGCCCCAGCCCCATGCCTTCGGCGGCGCTGGCGTCTGCGTTCAGGCGTTGGAATTCGCGGAATACGACCTCTTGCTGGTCTTTGGGAATGCCGATGCCCGTATCCCAGACCTCAATCCTTACAGAGTTCCCGACGTGGCGCGCGCCGACAAGGATTTTGCCCTTTTCCGAATAGCGGATCGCGTTCGACATCAGGTTTTGCACGATGCGCCGCAAATAGGCTGCATCGCTGGCGACCCGCGCCTTGGTCGGCACGATCCGCAGGTCCAGCCCCTTGGCATGGGCGGCAGGGCGGAAGGCGTCGCCAAGCTGGCGGAACATATCGCCCAACGGCACGGTCGACACGTGCACCGACGCGCGGCCTGAATCCAGTTTGGAGATATCCAGCAGCGCCTCAAGGATGTGTTCGACACTGTTCAACGCGCTTTCGGCCTTTGCGGCAACGCGGCGTGTTTCGTTGTCGTCATCACCGCCAAGCGAGGCGACGTAGAGTTTGGCCGCAGACAAGGGTTGCAGCAGGTCGTGACTGGCGGCCGCAACAAAGCGCGACTTCGATGCGTTCGCGCGTTCGGCGTCCAGCAATGCCTCGGCCAGTTCCTCGGTCCGGTCTGCAACGCGCTGTTCCAGCATTTCGTTGGCATTGGCCAATGCCTGCGCCGCTTGGCGTTCTGCGGTCACGTCGGTGAAGGAAATCACAAACCCTTTGTCCGGCATTTCCTGTGCAAAAACAGATAGATAGTTGGTTCGTCCGCGATTGACCTCGAACGACAGGGGCGGGCGTTCGTCGGTGCTGTTGACCCAAGCTTCCACCGCTTCGGGCCCTGTGCCGCCTTCAAACGTCATTTCGGCACGGGCGCGGGTGAAAAGCGTGCTGAACTGCGCGCCCATCTGGAATTGCGTGGTCGGGATCGCTAGCAACTCGCTGGCCCGCGTGTTCCAACCGGCCAGCCGCTGTTTGCTGTCAAAGATGCACAGACCCTGATCGATATGTTCCAGCGTCGCGCGGATCAGGCGGGCTTGGTCGTCAAGGATACGATCCCGTTCCTGACGCTCGACGCGCATAATGTCGGTGATGTCTGTTTGCAGAATGACCGTGCCGCCATCCAGCGTCCTATGCTCGGATACCTGCACCCAGCGACGGCCGCTCATCCGGACGTTAAAGATAACGTGGTCGTCCTGATGCCGCTCCATCCGGCGGGTGGCCCAATCAAGGGGTGTTTCGGTATCGGGCAGCGACAGGTAGTGCGATTTGCTGACCAGATCGACGTAATCGATGAACTGCAATCCGGGCACCAGCGCCTTGCGGATGTCGGGCATATGCATGCCGAAACGGCTGTTACATAGGACCAGTTCTTCGTCGGTGTTGAACAGGGCAAAGCCCTCTTGCACCGTTTCGATCGCATTGGCGAGGTTGGCGCGTGCCGCTTCGGTTTCCTGATTGGCCAGCGCCAAACGCCCGTTGGAATCGTTCAGCAAATCCAGCGCACGTTCCAGATCCTGCGTGCGCGCGCGAACCTCTTGTTCCAGCATCGCGGCGCGTTGGAACTGTGCATAGGCCGCACCCGATGCGTTGGTGGATTCCTCGACGCGACGCATCAACGACTCGGCGATTTTCAGCAGCTTTTCGTTCTGCCGTTCAAGCGGGTCGTTGGGATTAATGAGCGTCGGAATCATGGGAAAGGTCACACTCGGGCGGATAAATCGCGACGCCGGTCAGCGTCTGGTTCACATGGATCGAATTCAACTGTTCGCCGTAGGTCGAAAAACCCACAACATGATTTTTGGCCAATATCTTGGACAAGGCCATGGTCATTTGTTTTTCCTGCGCTTCCAACCGTCGTAAAAGACAATCGCAGCCTAAAATAGTGTCAGGTGGCGTATCTTTCGAAAGCCCTGCGATTTCCTCTTCTAGATGTTTCACCATGTCCTGCGGTTCGGCCAGCGTCAGAACCAGTCCTTCGTCAATGGCTGAGAAAAACACCAGATCGCCATTGTCGGCCACGCGCTGAATGGCACGTACGTGGTGTTCGCCGCCGATCTGCACCACGACAGGGTGGGCGGCAAAAGTGAAGGGCGTCAGCTGTTCGGGGTCTTTGCCCAGAATGCGTGCATATTCACGCGCCGCGGGTTCGGCGTTGATTTCGCGCACAATCCGGCGGGCGGGGTCGGCATCGGTCACGACCATCCGTTGGGCGGTGGGGATCAGGTGATCTGACTTGAACACCTTGATCGGGCAGCGCGTGCGCACCTGTGTCAGGATCGCGGCGTTGGCCAGAACCTGACCGTCGTGCATCACGTAGGAATGCGCAAACCGCGTCCCGTCGCCGGCAGATCCGCCAAACAGCGGCACAGGCCCAAGGCCAACCGCCAGTTCGGATGTCAGCTGGTCTTCTTTCGTCGACAGCCCGTCGATCATCAGAAAGGTAAACTCGTGGTCCCAATCAGGGGCCGCTTCGATCATGGATGTGCGGTTCTGGATCATCTGGTCGATCAGCGATTGTGCCTCGAACGTGTCCAGATCGGGGACCAGCAGGGTTTCGACCTTGAAGTGCGATTTAGGCAGGCCGACCGCGACGATGTGATCTTCGGCATAGCCGTTGCCAGACAATTCGCCTGCCGTGGTGCAGCCGACGACAGGGGTAGGCGCAAAGGCCCGGGTGGCCTGTTCGATGATGGCTTCTGGGTCGGCGCTAGAGGTGACAAACAGAATCACGATTTCCAGACCATCAACGCCAAGGGTTGTGGCCAGCTCCGACACCGGATCGTCGGTTTTGTGATAAACATAGGCGGTGCGCACTATTCCGTCCGCGCGGCCCGAGCCCCCATTCAGGCCCAACATCTGGTCCATCGAGCTTCCTCCCTAAAGCGCGACGTTTTACCCGAGTATGCGTGAGTTCGCCGGGGTTACAAGCGATTGATCTCTGGCGCGCGTTTGGCCATCAACACCGCTTGGGTCCGGCTTTGCACCCCGAGCTTTCGAATGATTGCACTGACATGCGCTTTCACGGTTGTCTCGGCAATCGATAGATCAAAGGCGATTTGCTTGTTCAGTTTCCCTTGGCAGATCAGCTCCAGTATCCGCGTTTGTTGTTTTGTCAGCGTCGCCAGCCGCTGTGCTTCGAAGTTGCGGACGCTGTCTTCGTCCGGCTCCAGCAAAACGCAACCCTCTGGCAGAAACGTTTCGCCATTTTGCAACGCCTTGAACGCGTTTCGGAACACGTCCCTTTGGCTGTGTTTCGGCACATAGCCCGCAGCGCCGGAATGGATGACCTGACTGATCAGGCAATCTTCTGTCATCGAAGACACCACGATCACAGGCGCCTTTGCCAGCCCGATCAGTTTCCGCACCGCTTCCAGCCCCTGAACACCGGGCATGTTCAGATCCAGCATGATCGCATCAGGCTCTAACCCGCCCTCAAGCATTTCAATTGCGCGGTCCAGACGATCGGCTGTGTGGATTTCGCCAATATTCGCCACCGATTGCAGCGTCATCGACAACGCATCGCAAAACAGCGGGTGATCATCGACGATCAGAACCGATTTGAAAACGCAATGAATGGGGGCGTGCGCAAGCATATAAGGCGGACCTTGCTCCTAATAGTACGGAACCTGAAATAATCGTACCAATCCAGCCCGCCAGCGCCTATTAGCGGAAGGTCTTATAAGAAAACGCGCACCGTTGTCGGGTGCGCGTTTCCGTTTTTATCCAATGGGTTGGATTACTTCATGGCCAGCTGCTTGGGCAGCTTGAATGTCCACAGCATGCCACCTTGGTTCAGGTAGTTGACCTTTTTGGCAACTTCACCACCCCAGAGCGGAACCGCGCCACCCCAGCCAGAGATAACCGACACATACTGTTCGCCGTCCTGTTCCCATGTGATGGGCTGACCGACGATGCCGGAACCTGTCTGGAACGACCACAGTTTTTCACCTGTTTCGTCATCCAGAGCGATGAACTCACCTTCAGGCGTGCCGAAGAATACCAGACCGCCAGCGGTGGTCATAACACCCGACCAAAGCGGTGCTTCGTTCTTGTATTCCCAGACCCAGTCGCCTGTTTCCGGATCGATCGCCTTCAGGCTGCCGATGTGGTCTTCGTAGTTCGGCTTGATGGTAAAGCCCGCACCCAGGTACGCCGCGCCTTTTTTGTAGGTGATCGGCTCGTTCCAGATATCCATGCCCCATTCGTTGGACGGAACATAGAAGTTGCCTGTGCGCTGCGAGAACGCCATCGGCATCCAGTTCTTACCACCTAGGAAGGACGGGGATGCAAAGATAACTTCGCCTTTGGCACCATCTGCTGCCTCGGCGGGGTTACCCGGACGGTTTTCTTCAACAAAGATCGGACGACCGTTTTCGTCGATACCGCTTGCCCAAGAGATGTCCTTGACGAAGGGTGCCGCGCTGATGAAGTCGCCTGTTTCACGATCCAGAACGTAGAAATAGCCGTTACGGTCAGCTGTCGCATAACGCTTTTCGCCGTTGCGGTCGGTGTAGGCGACGACTTCGTTTACGCCGTCATAGTCCCAACCTTCGCGCGGGGTTGTCTGGAAGTGCCACTTGATTTCGCCTGTTGCAGGGTCGATGCCGATACGGCTTGCTGCGTACAGGTTGTCACCTTCGGTGCCTTCGGGGTTGCCAGCAGAACGCAACCAGCTGTTCCACGGGGCAGGGTTACCCGCGCCGAATACCAGCGTGTCTGTCTCTGCGTCATAAGAGCCGCCCAGCCATGTCGCGCCGCCACCTGTTTTCCACAGATCGCCCGGCCATGTCGCGTTCAGCGTGCCGGTCATTGTGGATTCTTCGCCGTTCAGCGTACCCATGTGACCTTCGATCACCGGACGTGTCCAAACCATTTCGCCTGTTTCGGCGTTACGGGCCTGAACTTCGCCAACGATACCGAATTCGCCGCCAGAGTTACCTGTGACAACCAGACCGTTCACGATCAGCGGAGCTGCTGTGTAGGAATAGCCGGCTTTGTAATCAGCGATCTTGTCGCGCCAGACAACGTCACCTGTTTTCAGGTCCAGAGCCACGATGCGGGCGTCCAGTGTGCCGAAATAGATGTTGTTGCCGTAGATGGCCGCGCCGCGGTTAACCACGTCACAGCAGGGCAGGATGCCTTCGGGCAGACGTGCGTCGTACTGCCAGATTTCCTTGCCTGTTTTGACGTCGATCGCGAACAGACGGGAATAGGAACCCGTGATGTACATGATGCCGTCGTAAATCAGCGGCTGGGTTTCCTGACCGCGCTGCTTTTCACCGCCAAGGCTGAAGGCCCAGGCAGGAACAAGGTTATCGACGTTTTCTTTGTTCAGAGTCTCCAGCGGGCTGTAGCGCTGAAGGTGACGACCCATACCATTGGTCACAACCTGTGTTGTGATGGTCTGGTCGTTGGCCACATCCTGTTCGGTGACCTCGGCATAGGCGGTTGTTGCAGCCAATACGCCAGCAACAGCGGCCATAATGAAACGGTTCATAGGTGTCCTCCCTAGACGTTATGTCCCTTCAGCCCGACCCCGACGAATCGGGACTAGGGGCTGATTGAACTATCTCGGGCGGGGGGCTTTGGCGAAATTGCACCATGGTCGTATGGGTCGGATTCGCGCAATTTCAAGGGTGGGTTCGATTTTGTGACGTAGATGTATATTTATAAAATACTGAGTAATTATAATAACCTATGGCGGTAATTCGCGCCGTTGCAGTATCCGCCGCGATGCAGGCGATGTCTTTTGCATAGCGCCAGAAACGAAAAAAAATAGCTGAAGATTGCTGCACGGAAGAAAACGCAGAAAACCGACCGTGCCGATCCCAAGCTACGGGACTGACACAGCCGGTTCGTGACTGCTCAAGGCAATCGGTGTGCAGGCAATAACCTGCACGGGGAGCCCCTAGAAAAGCGGCGCGTATTTCCAGTTGTCGGCGTCTGGTGTCACCTCATCCAGATCGTAATCGGCGCCCTGCAAACGCTTGGCGATCTTCAGGCCGTCCTTTGCGGCTTCGTCCACATAGGCCCGCCCAAGCGCATCATTTCTGGCCACGCCATGTCCGCGCATCAGGTCCAGTCCATAGTTGAACTTGCCGACCGGATCGCCCAATTTGGCGGCCTTCAGATCCCAGTTCGCAGCGGCATCGGGGTTATATTCGCCACCCAATCCGTTGTTATCCAGCTGGCTCATCCACGTCATCGCGCCAGTGTATCCGGCGTCGGCACAGGCCTGAAACAACTTGCGCGCGGCCTCGTGGCGACCGGATTTGGTGATGTAGTAGCCGGTGGCGCAGGTCACCATGTCGGTGACACCGTTATCGATGTTCGACATCACGCGGCCAAAGCCCGTGTCCTGCGGGTTCAGCGTTCCGAAATCGTCTTCAATCGTCTGGGTCTCGGCTGCCAAAGGCAGCGCGAAAACGCAACAAATGGCGCATAAAACGTGTTTCACGGCAAATCTCCTCTGGGGAAACCGTAACATGGATGCGCTTGGCGATCTTGGGTGCAATGGTCGTATTTCTGGTCAGCACTGCTGGCCTAATCTACGACCCTGCCATCAGTTGGTCGGGCGTAGAGCAGCCCCCCAAGGGAAACGGCCCACCTTGATTGTCTTGATCGCCTTACGCTTGGCCACATCGACAACTGTCACGTCACCGGAAACGCCGTTCGTGGTGAACAGCAGCGATTTGTCGGCGTTGAATTCCATGTGCCAGACACGGCGGCCGACCAGAATGTAATCTTCGACCTCGAAGGTATCGGCGTTGATCACGGCCAGATGGTTGGACGGGCCAAGGGCAACAAAGGCGGTCTTTTCATCATCTGTCAGCTCGAACCCCACGGGCTGTACACGGTCGGGGTGAACCCCCTGAATTTCGAACCGGATTTTGCCCTTTTCCGCTTGGGTCGCGACATCAAACACAGTGATGGTGCCGCCGATTTCGGAACTGACCCAAAGCTCGGAGCCCTCTTTAACAAACTCGGCATGGCGCGGGCGGGAATCGACCAGCGTATTCGCGAACAACTGTTCGCTTTCCGTGTCGATCCAATGGGCCATGTTGGTGGTTTCAGAGGTTGTGATCGCGATGGTGCCATCGGGTGACACGGCCATGCCTTCGGGTTCGATGCCTACGTCGATCTGCGCAATCACCTTGCGGGTTTCTGTATCCACAACTGTGGTGATCGCGTCGTCTTCGTTGGCGATGTAAAGGCGGCGGTTGTCGGGGTGCAGCACAAACTGTTCGGGGTCTTCGCCCGAGGGCAGGTCATGCAGGATTTCACCTGTTTCAGGGTCCATCACCTGAACCGCATCGCTGTCGGATGCGCAGATATAAACAACCGAGTGATCCTTGGAAAAGGTGATGCCGCGCGGGCGTTCACCGGTCGGGATGGTGCGCACGACCTCTAGCGTGTCGATGTCGATCACGCTGATCGTGTCGTCCTTTTCGTTGGTGACCCAAATCTCGTCGGCAAGGGCAGGGGCCGCCAGAAGCGTAGCGGCGGCAAGGGCGATAAGTTTCATCTTAGTCCTCGTCAAAAGCGGTGCATTTGGATTCGGGCTGATCAATTCCTAGCGTGTCCAGCTCGCTGACCTGATGCAAAAACCCTTCTAAAGGGGCGGTGGCCACAACGGCACGGCCTGTGACCAGCGGAATCGGCTGGCGCAACTGGCCGTTCCAGCCGCGATAATTCATCGGGCGGCCTTTGAAGCCGGCCAGTTCGAACGCATCCGACAGGATGTAGTCGCGCAAAGTGGCCGGATCATCGGATTGGGTCCGCGTGACAGCCTCGCCCAGCGACCGGAAGGCGGCCCAGGCGGCATAGTCTTCGCTGCGCATGTCACGGCCTGTCAATTCATGGAATCGGTTCTGCATCTGGACCGCGCCCCACTGTTCGACAACGTCGGACCATGCAACGGGACGCAGCCCGTCCGATCCCGCGACAGGGCGGGCGATCCATGTGTTGTACGCAATATACCGGCCGAAATCGTCCAACTCGTCGGCCAGCAGAAGGGCGTCGTATTCACCCAGATCCTGCGTGAATAGCGGCACTTCCTGCGCGGCGTTGCGGCGCATGTCGGCGTTGAACACCCACTCTTTTTCGGCCTTCAACTCCAGACCGAATTTGGTGACCGACTGTTTTAGCGATTCAGCAAAGGCCTGATCCTGCGGATGCGCGCCGGATATCAGGGCCAATGTCGTCCAGCGACGTTTCACAAAGAACTGGACCAGCGCGTCGGTGCGCATGCGATTGGATGGCAAGGTGTGCAAAAGATTGGCACGGCAGGATTCGTTGCGCAGCGCCACATCGGGGCTGGTCGCATTGAAAAGCAGGGCATCTTTGGCCTCGGGTAGGTCCGCGACCCCTAGCAAAAGGTCGGATGGTGCATCGAGGATGACATAGGGCGACAAGGCCAGAGCCTGTTTCGCAGAAGCAATCCAGTCACCGCCTTCCGGTACAACAATCGTTTCCAGCGTATAGGTATGACCCAGAAATTTGCCGGTGGTCATGTTGTCGGCAAGGCCCAGATCGGCCCCCGCAGACCCAAGATCATCGGGGATCGGATCAAGGTTCGACAGAACCGGCGGGCGCGGAACGTCTTGTTTTAGATAGACAACCGGAACCTCGATTGCCGCAGACACAACCTGCGGCAGCGCAAGCGCCAGAAACAACATCTGAAACAGTCGAAACATCGACATCTCCTCCCTCTCCAACATCGTTAGAGCATCCAAAATATCGCCTTCACATTGGACCATGGTCGAAGATCGTGGCGGTCTTCAACCAAGGTCGCATTTCGCTGTGGTGGAAAGTCGGGCTATCTCGGTGGAAACCGCATGAACAGGAGGAAATCATGCTCGTTGATTTTCGCATCACACTTTTGGGCGCACTTACGGCTGGTACAATGGCTATGGCCCATGGTGACGTCGCCCCGCAGCCCATCAACACAGACGTTCTGCCCGACGTGGGCGAAGAATGGCTGACAGAAAACCCCTACCGCGCTGAAGAAGTCGGCGAAGAGACATGGGCAGCCGCCATCAAGATCGGTGATTCCGGTTACAATCAGAACTGTGCGCGCTGCCACGGTCTGGGCGCTGTTTCGGGCGGTCTGGCCCCCGACCTGCGTTACCTCGAAGCCGAAGAGTTCGGCGACGAATGGTATGTTGAGCGTTTCCAGGTTGGCTACACGCAGAACGGCATCACCAAGATGCCCGCGTTCGGTGAGCTTCTGGGCCAAAAGGCCGCTTGGGCCATCCGCACATACATCGAAACACGCCCCGATGACGGCGCTCTGGACGACTATGCCGATCGCTTGAAAGAGATCCGCGATGAGTTGGCCGGCATGTCCGCCGGTGATGATGCATCCGCGCTTCAGGCTGAGCTGTCCGAAATCGCAGGCAACATCGAAACAGCTTCGGGCGCGCCCGTTGCAGACAGCATCGCGATGCGTGCGGCGAACCTTCTGGCAGGTGACACACCTGAATATGCAGAAGCAGCCGAACAGCTCACAATCGGATTGTCTGCCGCAAATTAACGCGGCAGATTGGGGCACATGATTAGACGCGCCTTCCTCCTCACCTCAATCATCGGGTCTCTCCTTGCGGGACCCGCACTGGCTAGGTGCGAAGATCACGTGCCCCAACCCAAACCCCAAAACGCCAGCCGCGATATCGTGGGGGCGGATTTGGATACGATCATTGATCGTGGGTACATCGAAATTGCCGCTTACGAAGATTTTCCGCCGTGGTCCTATGAGGAGGACGGGAAGATCAAGGGCGTTGATATCGAAATCGGCCGCCTGATCGCGGCTGATCTGGGCGTTGAGCCCCGCTTCAAGCTGGTGACAGCGGGCGAAAACCTTGATGCCGATCTGCGCAACTGGATCTGGAAAGGTCCGCTGATCGGCGGAAGCGTGGCAAATGTCATGCTGCACATCCCCTATGACAGCGACTATGCCTGCCGCGTGGAACAGGTGGTCTTTACCGGCCAGTACCACGTCGAAGAGGTTGCTATCGCCTACCGCAAAGATGCCTACCCCGAGGATTTGCCCGTTCCGGCCTATTTCCGGTTTGATACGGTGGCCGTGGAAAACGACTCGATCGCCGATTTCTACCTGACCTCGTTCCCAGGTGGCCAACTGGCCGCCAACGTGCGGCGGTATCCGACCGCCGCTGGCGCGATGCAGGCTTTGGCTGACGGCGAAACCAAAGCGGCCATGGGCCCCTTGGCACAGCTTGAGTTTGGTCTGACCGAAGATTTGGGCGTACACACGCCGCCGCTGCCGGGGTTTGCTGCGGGCAACTGGACCAGCGGCGTTGCGGTGCATTTCGCCTATCGTGGCCTCAGCTATGCCGTAGATGACGCCATCTACGCCGCCATTCAGGATGGCCGCATGCAGGCGATCTTTGACAGCTACGGGCTGACCTTCAGACCACCCGAGCTGCGCTAAAGTTCAGTGATTGAGCCGTTGTGACCGACGCAAATCGCCGTCGGCGCGCCGTCGATTGCGCGTAGCGTGGCTGCGATTTCATAGGCATCTGCATAGCAGAACGCCGTGGACAGCGCGTCTGCGGTTACGGCTTCGTCCGCTTCGACACTGACGGTTGACCACAGCGGTTGCCCCGCACCTTGCAGGTTCACGATATGTGGCTGGCCATCGGCCAATGTCATGGCCAATGGGCTGGATGTGGCGATGGCGCGGTTGCGTAACACGCGTGTCTGAACCAACCCGTATTCGGGATCGGAGACGCCCAATGTCCAGTTGCGCCCGTTGCCGCGAAACTCGCCGATATTTACCAGAACATCTGTCAGGCCCGCATCGATTAAAACCTGCGTCGCCAGATCGGTGACAAAGCCCTGCGCAATACCATTCAGGGTCAGTTCCTGACCCGCGCCAAGGGTGATGCGATCCGGTGTGAACGTGACCTGTTCCCAGCCGATCAGGTGCTGAACCGGATAAGGATCGTGGCCCTGCGCCAGGGCTGACCACAGCGGTTGGACCGTCGGATCGAACCGGCCATTTGTGGCGCGATGCATCCTGTCACAACGGGTGATCAACTGATGGAATCTGGGATCAGGCCGCTGCAAGACACCGTCTTTGTTCAACTGCGACAGGGCCGAGAACGGATCATACAGGCTGAAGAGCGACTCGCATTCCGCCAACAACTGGCGGACTTGGGCAATCGCGGGTTTTGCAATCTCAGGCGGCGCATCCAGCGTCAGGGCGACCTCGGCCCCCATGGCGACACCCTGCCATTTAACGGGCGCCGATGCCATTGCCGGAGTGGCAAGCGCGGCCGCGCTAATGGTCAGGAAACGTCTGCGCGAAATCATTCTGCGGCCACCTTCTGTCTGCTGCCCCGTTCCTTCAGGATCAGTGGCACGCATTGTTTTGGATCATCATGGATAGTTACGCAATCCAGACACTGGAAGCATTCGCTATATTGGATTTCACCGGTACGTTTGATTGCGCCATATTGGCATTTCACGCGGCACAGCTGGCAGGGTGATCCGCATTCGTCGCGCCGTGCGATCCAGTCGCGTCCACGCAGAAGCCCGCCAATCGCCATCACGGCCCCAAGCGGGCAGACATAGCGGCAGAACCCCTTGAACATCACCATGCCCAGCACCAGCCAGAATACGGCATAAGCGACATAGTACCATTCCCGCACAAAGAAGGTGGTGATCGCGGTTTTGAACGGCTCGACCTCGGCCGCTTTGTCGGCTTGGTCAGGTGCGATAAAGGCAATGGCGATCAGGCCGGCCAGCACCACGTATTTCAAGTATTTCAACCGCTTGTCCCACGCCGCGGGCACGTCGATCTGGGGCACACGCAGGAGACGCCCCAAGTGATGTGCAAATTCTTGCAACGCGCCGAACGGGCAAAGCCACCCGCAAAACAGGCCACGACCCCAGGCCACAAAGCCCGCAATGGTCACTGCCCAGATCAGCAGCGAAAACGGATCGTATAGAAGGAAGGCAAAGCTGCCGCCTTCGACCGCTGCGCGAAGGGTTCCGATGACGGTGACAATCGACAGCTGGCCTTGCCCCCACCAGCCGATAAAGCCCGTGACCACAGCCAATATGGCCAACCGAACGGGGGTAAAGCGGGGCAGGGCGGCAAGCGCGTTCATTTTGAACGCCAAGGCCACCAACAGGCCGGTCAGGAAGACGGCCAGAACAATCATGTCTGTTTGGCGGTTGCGCAATGCCTCAAGCCACGGGGGGGCCGGTTTGATCTGAACGGGACGTGTGAAAAAGCGCTCCGGCGTTGAATGGGCAACCTCGATGGTGACGGACCCGATTTCAGGCTGGAACACCCCATGTTCGCGCAGGGCCAGTACCTTCAGCGTCCAGTCGCGCGACGGATCAAATCCCAGCCGACGGTCGGTGCGCAGGATCATCGCGGTGCCGTCAGGTGCGCCATCGGCCAGTTCCACGAACAGGTCTGCGTCGCGCAGCGCCACAGGAAGACCATCCTGTTCGGCGGATAGCCAGTCCGGCGAGGTGTTGCGCACGAACTCCTCGCTCACCAACCCGTGTCGTGCGGTTTCGATCAGAAGCAGCGGTTCGTCGTTGTCCGAGATCTCCATAAAGCGCTGAAGCTCTTCATAGGTGTCATCGGACAGGGCTGCCTTGGCGATGGATTGGGGCCCCAGATCGACGATCCACAAATCAAGATAGGCCTCGTCGGGATAATCACTGGCCTCGGGGTCGTCATCGGCCCAGCGGGTGCCTGCAAACAGCACGTTGATTTCCGCGTTGCTCAGCTGTTTGCGCGTGGCGATGCCTTGGGACACCAGATCATCCCACGTCAGATTCTCGGAATACTCGGGGTCCGGATAGGCAGGGGGCGAGGTGGCGATGCCCTGCATCTTTTCCCGCGCCACGGCCAGCGCGGCCCCCATCACCGATTCATGCGCGATCCGGACGCTGGCGGTCGCCTTGGTCACGCCGTCCAGATAGACCAGCGACGATCCAGAGGCCCCTTCGCCATAAGGGGTGCCAACAACGATGGAATCCGAAATCGACAAGCCGCCGTATTGTTCAAAGAACTTGTGAAACGGTGCCTCGCCCAGACCGGACACAAAGATCGGTTCATTGTGGCTGATCAGCTGGACATCGAGAAACTTGCCCTCAAGATCCAGGACAACCAGCACATTGATCGGCGCGCCGGAAAAGCCGGGCAGGGGGGCCAGGGGTTCGGTCTCGAACACATAGCCCGCGGTCTGTCCGCCCGCATTCTCCAGTGTCCAGACACCTTTATCGTTGACGGGGTCCCCCAGCAGGAAAGGCGGAATGACCCGTTCGGCCAGCGCCTCTCGGCTCATCAGGTCGGCCCGGGCGGTGCCGGTCAGCAGGCAGAGACAGGTCAGAAAGGTGAGGATCACGCGCATGGCCGCGACCCTAGGCCCGCCCGAAACGCGCCCCTATGCGACCTTGGTCGGATTGGGGTGGCCTGACGCAAAGGTGATTGATCTACGACCTTAGGCGAAGTGATCCGCCCACGCCCGCCATGCTAGCCTTTGCGGCATGGTACGACAGGGAGGGTCCGCCATGTTCATCCGCACCGCGTTTGCCGCGCTGATTGCCGTTGCAGGCAGCGCCGCCGTCGCTCTCGACGATCCGCAGACCGTTCTGCAGGATCCGATGGGGTCCGGCATGTGGAATTACCACCAGAAGGGGCTGCTGGGCGATCCCGCCGACATCCGCTTTGACGACCGGGTGGTGCTGCGCGCGCCGGCCTCGGCCGAGGACACCCTGAACGTGCCCCTGCTG